>NZ_JAVRCC020000001.1:300649-336416 GCF_034530975.2 Nostoc sp. DedQUE07
TGTATAGCAACAGTCAAGGTGGTTAGGACATCAACAGACGATAAAACTTAGACACAAAAAGGCTTTTCACCCAGTCCCCATTACCCCTTATCCCCTTCAGGGGCCCCACCATCCCCAGTCCCCAGTCCCTTGCTATATATGCTAAGGCAAATTATTTGGATCGATACCTTGAGATTGTAGATAGGCAATTAGCCGTTCTTTTTGCTGGCGTTCCTGTTCAATTTGTTCTACTGCCCAAAGTAACAAATTACCTGCTTCATCCCACCAGCGCAACCAGTAACCAGTTCTGGCTTCTTTTGTTCCTTGCCAGGTTCCCAGAAATAAACCCATTGAATCAATCCAATGACGACCATTTTCATCAGGTTGCTTTAACTCGTAGCGCCTGTTTTCGAGTTGGTAAAATTCTAATAAACCACCATTTGGGTCAAAAATTATGTAAATTGGGACTTGAAGAATCTGCTCGTAAAAAAACCATTTTCCTGGTGGATAGGTTCGTTTAAAAGAGTATTCTCCACCTTCTGTGTCAGATAGAAATTCCATCACAATTGCTGGAATATCTCCATCTAAATTGGGTGTATAGCTTTTGCGTTCTCCTAAAATCTGATTTACCGATGGCACATAAACCCAGTCGGGTGCTTTAGCTATAAATTGCCCGTTTATCGTCGCACAAAGTCCAAAATTTGAGGCTATTAACATCTGCGGTTGGATGAAACCACTTATCTCAAGGCTTTCGCGCAAAGCACCAGCCAATAGTGGCTGACCTGTATTTTCCACTGGTTCATCCTCTAAGTGAAAATCTGCGGGCAATGCTTCCCAAGATACTACCAGTTCTGTTGAAGATTTAGCTTCACCGAGTTGGGTTGCCATAAACACCCCTTTATTATTGATTTGTCTTTATTTTATGGCTGACTAGTGGTTTGTTGCTGATGGGGCGACAAAATGGGATGGATAAGACACAAAAAACCCCGACTAAATTAGCCGAGGTAAAGTCGAGAAGTGAGATTGACGATGAGATACAGCGATATCGAAATCAAAAAATCTTAGCTAACGCTAAAACCAACCAAAACTAAAGCGGTGACGATTAAAGTTGCAAAAAGACCCTGTAAAACGTATTTACGTTGTTCCCAAATTGCTGGGTACTCAGAGTAGTACATCTTGGGTTCTGCTGCGTAGTTGTTGAGAATGCCGTCTTCGTTGGTGGTGGTGTACATAGTTTTTTCTTTTCTTTCTTTTGTTATCTTATGTAAATAAATATAACAATTTCGTTACAAATAGTCAACATGACTTGACAAAAAAAGACTGATAGTAAATATAAAAATGACTTATCAGCACACCACTACCGTTTGGGATACGTAAAACACAAAAAACCCCGGCGAAACTAACCGGGGTTATAGAGAGAAGTCTGAATGACGATGAGATACAGCGATACTGAAATCAAAAAATCTTAGCTAACGCTAAAACCAACCAAAACTAAAGCGGTGACGATTAAAGTTGCAAAAAGACCCTGTAAAACGTATTTACGTTGTTCCCAAATTGCTGGGTACTCAGAGTAGTACATCTTGGGTTCTGCTGCGTAGTTGTTGAGAATGCCGTCTTCGTTAGTAGTGGTATACATGGTTTTTTCTTTTCTTTGTTTTGTTATCTTATGTAACTAAATATAACAATTTCGTTACAAAGCGTCAATAAGACTTGACAAAAAAAGACTGATGGTAGAGATAAAGCTAACTTATCTGCGATCGCGGATTCTGGCGAAGCGGTTCGAGTATGCCAAAGCCGGATGCCTCTCAGTACTTGTCGGTTAAACTTCCGCAATACATGTCTCGTAAATTCACGCCTCTAGTAACTAGCGCTCGCTGATTTTTTTTGTGTTTTTTTAATTACTTTTTGTCTTGCTTGTCAATGCGTAAATTCTAAACCAATGTAATTTTTATTACAACATATTTCTTACTTAAAAATAAGCGTTATTGTTTATTTAAGTTGAGTTTAAATTTCAATTAAAGAGTGACATACAATCATCAATCTCTTTCTTAAGATGTAAGCAATTCATGTTTGAAACAGATTAAATTTATAATAGTTATCTATTAGAAAGTTATACTATTAATAATTAAACATAAGTAATAATATCTAAATAAACTTACTACTACTGAGCAAGTTTCAATCAGTTTTTAATTTGTTTAAATAGGAAGTCAGCGTTTATTTTGGGACATACTGAGAATTAAATTAATAGTAATACTTAAAATCTTTTGGCAATTAAATTAATAGTAATACTTAAAATAAAATTTTTGAGGGAGTATTGTATTATGTTGTTATCCAAAAGCCTAAAAAGAGTATTGAACAGTTTAATATTGATTATTATAGTTTCAGTTTTGGTAGTTACTCCTTCTATATTAGGAAATAATTTTTATTGGTTTGATGCACCAAGTGTAGAAATTAGCGTTAATGCTCAGACTCCTACTGGAGTAGAAGAAATACAACAGAAAAACAGCGATTTATCTCAGAATACTAAGGAAAAAAATAAAAATAGTCAGGATAAAAGTGCTGAGTCTAAAGGAGAAGAACAGGGAAAATTAGATATTTTTAAAATAGTCACGGGTGCGCTGGCGGGACTGGTACTATTTTTGTATGGTGTGACACGAATGGCCGAGGGACTGGAAGCGATTGCAGGCGATCGTGCCAAAGAACTAATTAGCAAGTTCACTACCAATCGCTACGCTGGAATAGCAACTGGCACGGTAGCGACAACAATATTAGATTCGTCCTCAGTAACAATCATTATTGTGATTGCAATGGTTAGTGCTGGTTTATTGTCATTTGTAGAATCTCTCGGCGTGGTTTTGGGTTCCAATATTGGTACAACTATCGGCGCTCAAATAGTTGCTTTTAACATTAGTGATTATGCCCCCATAGCAATGTTCGTTGGCTTGCTATTAATTTTGTTGGGTAAAAAAGAACGTTGGAAGCAAATCGGTTTAATTATTCTTGGCATAGGCTTATTGTTTTTTGGACTTGACACAATTGAAAACGCAATGGAACCTTTCAAGGACTACCAGCCATTTCTCAAATTGATGGAAACCTTGGGGAACAACGCACTTTTAGGTGCTGGAGTTGGGGCACTATTTACAGTCTTAGTTCAATCTTCCTCTGCCACAGTTGCGATTATTGTGACTTTGGCTAGTCAAGGATTAATTTCATTATCGGCAGGCGTGGCGTTAATGCTGGGTGCTGAAGTTGGCACTTGTGCTGACACATTAGTAGCTACCTTAGGACGCGAACGTCCAGCAGTGCGGACAGGTATCTTTCATTTACTTTTCAATCTGACTACTGCTGCGGTAGGAATTATATTTGTCACTCAATTGGCAGGATTCGCGCAATGGATTTCTCAGTTAATGGGAGCAGGGGATGATGTTGCTCGCCAAATCGCCAATGCACAGTTAATATTCAACTTGCTAGGCGTGGCATTAATTATTGGATTTCTACCCTTAATCGCCCGTGGATTGGAACGGTTACTTCCAGATAAAAAGAATCAAAATCGGCAGGCTGAAGCGGTTAAGAATTAAATCCAGCAAAAAGGCTTTATATTTGGGATTTCCAAAAATTAAATTACTCAATTCCTGCATCCAATACGACCATCAAAGTTCTTCTTTCCCTGCTCCCTCTGCTCACCAAAGTAATTGATTATTTTTTTATTTGGAATTCCTTTAACGTATCTATAATCTAAATATCTAACCCAACTACCATTAAGTCGGGCGGATGTTCAACATTAAACTGGTAATATATCTCTCGTCGCTCTTGGGCTGGAAGAGTTAACAGCCATTCTAAAATCCCCATTTCACCAAGTTGAATTTGTGGATTGCTGCGACTGAGGCGTACTTTAATTTGCTCGTTGCGGCTAACTGGCAATTGTTCAGTTAATTTTAGATTTACTTCTTTCTCTAGTAAGTTAGTAACAATCAACCGATAACTATAAGTAATCCGGCGCTGGTTGCTAATTAATCTTTTATCTACCAGGCGCTCAACTAAATCGCGCTCAATTTTTAAACCTTCGTCAATTCCTAAGTTCAGTTTGAATTCTTGCCCTGGTGCAATATTTTCTAACTGAGTTGTCCCAATAAAAACGTTGTTGCGGAAAATATTCGCTTTGCCTGGTAACAAAGTCGCACCATTGGGACTATTTTTCACATTCGCTTGCAGATAAGCAAAACTTACCAAGCGCGGCATTGCTACATAATCGAAGCTACAAGGATAATCATCGTTGAAAATCGTAGTCTTATGAGGTGCGCCATCGCTGGGAATATTACCACCGCCATTCAATTTAAAGGTGACTACACTCCCTTCTTTGGATACTTCTGCTGTAATGGTTTCTGCTGGAATCAGACTATCCTCTGCAACTTCGTCTTGTTCTTCTTGCCAATCCACTCTGGCAGCAGCAGGTGGCTCTGGTATGCTAGGCAGTAGTGGTGGCTGGGCAGCTAGCCGAGATCGTCGCATTCTTTGAGGAAGTGGCGCATCAATATACCAGGGTTCAAGTTTGGGTGGAAGCGTACCTAATCCTGGTTTAGCGGTAGAAAGAGTGAGATTTGCACCAATCCAATCTTCGCCAGTGCTTTGAGTGATTTCTGCAAGGTAACTCAAATGTACAATATCGCTAGTAGTGCTAAAGCGTAAGTCATAAAGCGGATTCCAACTAGCGCGATTTACTATGTAAGACACCTCTAATTCAAATTCGCCTTCACCCGCGACTTCAACGGCTACAACTAAGCTAAAACTCTCTTTAGGATGGGGTGTTTGGATTATTTGCAATGAGGTGTGGAGTGCTTGCAGTTGTTTGTCTAATTCCTGCTGTTGGGTTTTGCACTCTCCAGATGCGATCGCATATTCACTATACTGGCTGCCAAGAAAGTTGAGAAAATCCAAAGTTTCGCTGAGGCTGAGATTTTTCCGAGACAAACTTTGTGCAAAGGGTTCTTCTGTTTTTTCACGTAAGCCAGCGATAAAACTAGATTGCAATGCTAAAGCGTCTACTTGGGCTTGTAGGTGGCGTTTTTCTGCTTCTAATTGCTGAATTTGCCTTGTCAAATGTGCTACTCGTTCTGCTACAGGTTCAGTAGTGTAGAGGCGATCGCTACTAACTCCCATCAAGCGCACCCCTACCGTACCTGTACCGCTAACCCGAACGGACTCACTTTCTAGAGTCATTGGCACTGGGGTAATTACTAATTCCTGTTCAATTCCTGTTAAATCAACTATACCTCGCCGTGTAACCAATGCTCTGTCAGAATACACGGTAACAGCTACAATCTCGCTTTGTACTGTTTTGCGCCAAGATGGTATTTCCGGGTTAACCACTGCCAGTTTTCCCCCATTTTTAATGATTCTGCTGGTTAATTGTCAATGTTTACCGATCTAACAGTCAAGCCCTTTAGAAAATTCGTAATTCATAATTACGAACTACGAATTACGAATTCTCTTATCCATGAATTGGTTCAAACGTGCTATGAGCGGTATCAGCTTTTTGCTCAACAAAATTCTTTGCCGCCGCTAGGAGATACTCATAATAGGCACGAGCGACGATAGATAGCTGCTTGCCAGATGGATAAACCATGTACCAATGCCGCTGAATGGGGAAGTGTTGCACATCTAAAATGCTGAACTCTGAAGCGTCTGATAGTAAGGTATGACGGGATAAAACAGAAATTCCTAAACCACCTGCGATCGCTTGTTTAATAGCTTCGTTACTTCCCAATTCTAGCTTGACTTTTACTACTATCCCTTGTTCTTCAAAGAGCTTTTGAACGGCGCGACGAGTTCCTGAACCTGGTTCCCGCATAATAAAAGGTTCGTTAGACAGGCGTTGTATAGGAATATTTTTTTCTTTAGATAAAGGATGATTAGTCGGTGCAAAGACTATCAAAGGATTTTCCAGAAATGGTTCACAAGTCACATCTATATTGTCTGGAATTTGACTCATAATATATAAGTCATCCAAATTTTGACTCATCCGTTCTAAAATTTGTTCGTGATTTGTTACTTGCAGCGAGATATCAATCCCTGGATAAAGTTCGCAAAATGGCCCTAACAAACGTGGGATAAAATATTTTGCTGTTGTAATCACTGCCAAACGTAATTGTCCCTGTTTTAGCCCTTTTAAATCTGCTACCTTCATTTCATACTGGGCTATATTGTGAAAAATCTGCCGACAAGTAGCAAACAATTCTCGTCCTGCTTCCGTCAGATACAATCGCTTCCCCACTTGCTCAAATAATGGCAAACCTACTGATTTTGTGAGTTGCTTGATCTGCATAGAAACGGTAGGTTGGGTGAGAAACAATTCCTCAGCAGCACGAGTAAAGCTACTGTGCCGTGCCGCCGCCTCGAACACCTTTAACTGGTGCAGCGTCGCTTGGTTCAAGAGTGATTCTCCTATATATAGCGATTAATAGATATAAAACTAGTATTGCTGAACACTGGCAAATGATATAGTGATGCTCACAGAAAGTTACGAGTTTCATCATAGACAAAACTCTATTACTTATATTAAAACAAAAGTATTTACTTATGGATGGAAAAAGCTATTATTCAGAATAGCTAAAGCGTAAGATGCCTTCTATCTAAACGATGAATGCTGAATGGATGATTTAACAAAATTCATCTATCATCATTCATCATTCCATAATTCTTCTTGAACTTTTGTCGGTAGCTTGGTTAAGTCTGGTAATCTTAGTACTTCGATTTCTGCAACTTGTTCTTTAATATTCACTGGCAAGTTTAACGGTTCGCGTTCTTCTATCCAGCAGCTTGCTAATGGCAAAGTTAACTCCATTTCGTCCAGCGGCCGAGGAATTACCATCACTGCATTCAATTCCCCAATGCGTTCTGCTTCAAACATTCCCGCTTCCACTGCTACCGCCACATTTGCTACAGAACCACGAATAATTGCCGTACACAAACCCCCACCAATTTTTTCATAAGCTGCTAAATGAACATCAGCAGCTTTGAGCATCGCATCACATGCTCCTACCATCGCGGGAAATCCTCGCGTTTCTACCAAACCAATTGCTTGGTTACTCAGACGGCTGGAATTGCCCTCTTCCATCAATTTAGTGAAACGAGTCGTAATGGGAAGCACTATATCTAGGTTGGGATAAGGTCGGGGAATCACCAAACTAGAAACCAACTGACCAAACTGTTCAGCCGTTTGCACGCCAGATTCTACCGCCAGACGCACGTCAGCAATTCCACCACGGACGATCGCAGTACAATAACCGCCACCAATTTTTTCATACCCAACCAGGTGAACTCCCGCTGATTTCAGCATCATATCGGCCGTCCCAACGATTGCCGGAAAGCTACGGCAAGAAACTAAACCCAAAGCAGTATCCTGAAAGGTTTCTTGACTACTCGCTCCCTGGATAGTACGAATCGACCGTTGATTATATGTTTCCATGATGAATTCTCCAAAATACGGAAAAAGCCGACAACTTACAATTAACACTTACTCTGACTAATCGTCAGGGTTTGGGTCGTTCAAGGATTGTCTGTGAGGAAACAATGTAGTCAACAGTCTGCTTATGCTCCCTTGTCCATAAATTTGAGTCCCAAAACCATTAGGGGATTCTACAGCAGGCTGACTGGGATCTGAATGATGTTCTGTTGACTCTTGGGATTCCCCCAAGGTGGAGTCAGTATCATTGGTCGGTTCCTCTACAGGAGGAGACTGACTTTCGGGAGTGGCCGGAGATTTAAAATAAGAAATTGACTTGTTTTGTTTGAAATCTACAAAAGCCGAAGCTGAGAAGTTAGTTGAGGAAATTACCTTTTCCTGACCTCCACCTGAGCTATTTTCTTCTTTCGGTGGTGTATTTGTAGTAGAAGTTGGGTTATTTGTAGATGCTTCTAGCTGTTTTGTTGGCTCAATCTGCCGACTGGTGTCTCCTAAAATTGAACCAGGCGGTACTACTTGTTCGGGTTCAACCGAATAGTTAAAAACTGTAGTCGCTGAACCAATACAAGCATTTGCGCCAATTTTGCCTTTGCCAATCATCAAAAAGCCGGCTCCCAGGTTTGCACCTGCTTCTACTTCTAGAGTGCCTTCATGGACTTGGAGAATTGCTCCCATACCAATACAGACCCCTGGCCCAATGACGATCTTGCTGTTTACAGCCGCTTGGAGGATCACCCCAGGTGCAAGTACCGCGCTTGGATGAATAGTCACCTCACCACTAATGTAAGTATCAAAGTTATTGCTGAGGCGCAGTAGCGGCACAGACATGGAAATTTTAACCTCGGAAGCCCTAAGAAGATAGGAGTTAAAAGTGAGGAGTTAGGAGTTAGTTAAAAGTGGGGGAGTTATAAATTTGAAGTTTAGAGTTATCAATTAACAATCTTTTTTAACTCCTAACTTCTAACTCCCAACTCTTGTACAGACGCGATTAATCGCGTCTCTACTCCTAACTCCTTAAGGTCGTTGAATAATCGTTTCTAATACGCGACGCTTGGCTTTGGGGTCAACACCAATTAAGCGTACATATTCCCCTTGGTATTCGCCGAGTTGTCTTTCTACGGCGGCGATCGCTTCTCTTTCTGAGGAGGCTTGAATTTGACCAGTACTAGTCCAGGAACCTGTACGGAACCGTCGTTGATCTACGTGTTCAATGCTAATTTTTGAGCCGCTAGCTAATAATTGCCGGAGTTGGTCTACTACTTCACTACTCAAGCGGGTAGCTGTTGCTGTTGCTGTTGCTGTTGCAGAGGGCGCACTGCTAGTAAATGATTTCTGACCGTCAGAGGAGGCTACTTGACCATTTGGACGTTGGATAATGGTTTCTAATACCCGCCGTTTGGCTTTGGGGTCAACACCAATTAAGCGTACATATTCCCCTTCGTATTCGCCGAGTTGTCCTTCTATGGCGGCGATCGCTTCTCTTTCTGAGGAGGCTTGAATTTGACCGGTACTAGTCCAAGAACCTGTACGGAATCGCCGTTGATCTACGTGTTCAAGGCTAATTTTTGAGCCGCTAGCCAATAAATGCCGGAGTTGGTCTACTACTTCAGAACTTAAACGGTTACTGCTAGCTGTTCCCCTATCATAGGATGCTGCACTACTGCTAGTACTAGTAAATGATTTGTGACTACCAGAGGAAACTGCTTGACCATTTGGACGTTGGATAATGGCTTCTAGTACCCGCCGTTTCGCTTTGGTGTCAATGCCGATTAAACGTACATACTCGCCTTGATGACTTGCGATACATTCTTCCAAAGCGGAGATGACTTGATTTGTGGAAGTTGCATCAATTGGCGTGCAACTAGTCCAGGAACCAGTACGGAAACGACGCTCATCTACGTGTTCCATACCAATTTTGTAACCACCTGCCAAGAGTTGGCGGATTTGCTCTAGAGTTTCGCTACTGACTTTGCCACTGCTAGAACCGTTACTATTACCATTATCATAGCTGTTGCTGTAGCTTCTGTAACTGCTATTACCATGACTAGCTGGAGCTTTAAAGCTGCTAGCTGGTTTTGCATCATCATCAGGACGTTGGATGATGGCTTCTAGCACGCGTCGTCTATCTTTGTCAATGCCAAACAGTCGGACATACTCGCCGCTATGCTCTTGTAGACAGCCTTCTAATGCTGCGATCGCTTCACCGAGGGATCTCGGTTCGATTGGTTGGCAACTAGTCCAAGAACCCGTGCGGAAACGTCTTTGGTCTACATGTTCCGTACCAATTTTATACCCTTGCCCCAATAGATACCGCAACTGATCTATTGTTTCTCCACCCAAGCTATTGCTCGACACTTCACTACTCCTTTCCAACTCTAAAACAGTAATACCATTACCTGTATAAGATTTAGCGTTCTCATCCCGAATGGGTGCTATACATTTAGTATCCGCAGCACAGAGATAACCAGCTCGTAATGCCTGATTAATTCCAACCACATGATGAGCAAATTCTTTATCTTGATCTTGCACATCTGGCAAGCGATCGGCTTGCTGCTGGCTGGTAATTATCGCTCCCGAAGGTACATACTTCCCAGAGGGAATCTCTACGTCTTGAATCAAAGCGTGCATCATTACGATGCAACCTGCACCCACCCTGGCATTAAATATCGTAGAGCGAAAGCCAATGAAGGAATTATCACCTACATAAGCTGGCCCGTGAATTAGAGCCATGTGGGTAATGCAAGCGTTTTTACCAATCCATACTGAGTATTTATTTTGGTCATCGCCAATTACTCGGCCTTGCTCCAACCCATGAATGACAACACCATCTTGAATATTGGTGTTTTCACCCAGATAAAAAGGTGTGCCTTCATCCGCTCTAATCGTAGTCCCCGGAGCAACGATTACATTTGCACCTATTCGTACATCCCCAATCAGATTGGAGAATGAATGTACAAAAGCAGTTTCATGGATTTTGGGTTCAGCTAAATTCCTTGACCACGGGGTTGGGGGTGCCGCCGTGCTGCGGACTGCCATCGCGAGATTCCTCCTCTATTATCATTTGTCAGTTGTCATTTGTCAGTTGTCATTTGTCGACAGCTAATGACTAATGACCCTTCGGGTTCGCAGTTGCTCATGGGGGAAACCCCCAAGACCGCACTGGCTCACCAATGACCAATGACTATCAATATTGATCTTTTTTGCTGTAAATGAGGCGATCTTCAACGTAAATAGTATCTATGATCGCCACCACTGCTGCATCCAATGGACGCTGTTCATTGCCAACAACTTGACGAGCGGCACTACCACGAGTGATGAGTACCCACTCATCTACTCCTGCTCCCACAATATCTGCTGCTACTTCATACTCTGGTAAGATATTGCCGTTTTCATCTACTAATTGTAACAACAGTAGTTTCACACCTCTAAGAGTTGGCTCTTTTTGGGTGCTAACTACTGTGCCGCGAACTTTGGCAATTTGCATTACAAATTACGGTCTTCTACCGAAAGGACGAATTGCATTCACATTTTCCCGGAACTGCTCTACGTCTTCGGTATAACGAATTGGGAGGACGTATTCCAAGTTTTCGTGAGGACGAGCAATGATATGAGTAGACAACACTTGTCCGCCGTTGACCCGCTTTACAGATTCAACCCCAGCAGCCACAGAAGCTTGCACTTCCGAAACGTCACCCCGAACAATTACCGTCACCCGACCACTACCGATTTTTTCATAACCTACTAAAGTGACGCGGGCAGCTTTCACCATTGCATCAGCAGCTTCCACTACTGCTGGAAAGCCCAGCGTTTCAACCATTCCCACTGCAATTGACATTAGTTTTAATCCCTATTTCAAAGTTTTTAGTCTTGGACAAAAGTGATACTCTTTTCAGGCAAAAAGCGTTAATTACTTTGTTTAAACAGCTTTTAAGTACGGAATTGTTCCACCGCTTCTGTGTAACGTATCGGCAAGACGTATTCCAGGTTTTCGTGAGGACGAGCAATGATGTGAGTGGATAACACTTCACCACCAAAGACTCTTTTTGCCGCTTCAACCCCAGCAGCTACAGAAGCTTGCACTTCCGATACATCTCCCCGAACTATCACGGTGACGCGAGCGCTACCAATTTTTTCATACCCTACTAAGGTGACACGGGCGGCTTTCACCATCGCATCAGCAGCTTCCACCACTGCTGGAAAGCCCTTCGTTTCAATCATTCCAACTGCAATTGGCATCGCAGAACTCCTACAAAATTAATGCAATCTGTACTGTCGTTTGAATTTTTTGACGGGGAGAGCCTGATCTTATAGCTAAGAAAACACTTCCAAATTAAGCATAGGAAAGCTTGGCGTTCCTGGCAATATAAATTACTATAATAGTTTATGATAAGAAAGTTTTAAAAAACTTAACAAAAAGTTATCTAGGCTTATAAGCAATTAAAGTTTACAGATTCCTTGAGCAGGCACTTATGCTTTATAATTTCTTTATCACATTTACAAAACGACATTCATAACCAGGGCTAATCCTATCTGACAAAAGGTAAGCAGCGGCTGTATGTTTTGCTGTATCTATCTTTTATCAAATATTTCTAAGTGCACAAGGACTAAGTGAAATATATATAACTTTTTTAAATATATTGTATAAATTACTTTGGTTAAAGTAGAAATACAAATGTAAAAAGGTCAGCGATATTAAGGCAAGTAAATGCTTTTGCTTATGTAAAGTTATATTTTACTTATATTTAATAGGGTAGCGTTAAGTAAAAGTACTTCTGGAAGTTCAGTTAAAATAATAGTAAAAAAACATTGGTAATTTTGGTAAATTAATTTTATTAAATAACATAATTGGTTGAAATTTTTTTAAAATCAAGGCTGAGTCATCAAGGGAAATTTAAATGGAGCAATTTCTATTTTCAACAAGTTGGTTTGTGCCTTTGTATAGCTTATCGGGCGCAATTTTGACATTGCCGTGGGGAATAGGAATAATTAGGCGAACAGGGCCCAGACCTGCGGCATACTTCAACTTGTTGACGACCGTTTTAGCTTTTGTTCATAGCCTGTTTGTATTTAAAAATGTCTGGGATAGAGAACCAGAAACCTTACTAATCAATTGGTTCAAAGCAGCAGATTTAGACTTATCTTTTTCCTTGGAACTATCCCCAGTCAGCATTGGGGCAACAGTTTTAATTACAGGGTTAAGCTTACTGGCACAAGTTTACGCTCTGGGTTATATGGAAAAGGACTGGTCGTTAGCGCGTTTTTTTGGGCTACTGGGATTTTTTGAAGCAGCGCTATGTGGTCTAGCAATCAGTGATTCTTTGTTTCTCAGCTATGCGCTTTTGGAAGTTTTGACGCTTTCAACTTACTTGCTGGTGGGGTTCTGGTATGCTCAACCACTAGTAGTGACGGCGGCGCGGGATGCATTTTGGACTAAACGGGTAGGAGACTTGTTGCTGCTGATGGCTGTAGTGACACTTTCTACCTTAGCTGGGAGTTTGAACATTTCGGATTTATATGAGTGGGCGCAAACAGCTAATTTAAGTCCAATGACATCGACGTTGCTAGGGTTGGCGTTAATTGCTGGGCCTGCTGGTAAATGTGCCCAATTTCCACTGCATCTGTGGTTAGATGAGGCAATGGAAGGGCCCAATCCTGCGTCGGTAATGCGGAACTCTCTAGTCGTAGCTGGTGGTGCTTATTTACTGTATAAACTTCAACCATTATTAGCCCTGTCGCCAGTTGCCTTGAATGCCTTGGTAATCATGGGTACAGTAACGGCGATTGGAGCGACATTAGTATCCATAGCTCAAATTGACATTAAGCGATCGCTATCTCATTCCACCAGTGCATACATGGGGTTAGTGTTTTTAGCAGTGGGGTTGCAGCAAGGAGGTGTAGCCTTGATGTTGCTGTTAGCTCATGCGATCGCCAAAGCATTATTATTTATGAGTTCTGGTTCAGTCATCTTAACTACCCAAAGCCAAGACTTAACAGAAATGGGCGGTTTGTGGTCGCGGATGCCAGCCACCACCACAGCCTTTGTAGTTGGTTCAGCCGGGATGGTGACACTGCTACCCTTGGGAAGCTTCTGGGCAATGCTATCATGGGCTGACGGTTTCGTGAATATTAGCCCTTGGGTAATTGGGGTTTTAATATTAGTCAATGGTTTGACAGCATTGAATTTGACAAGAGTATTTAGATTAGTCTTTTGGGGTAAACCGCAACAAAAAACCCGTCGCACCCCAGAAGTTGGTTGGCAGATGGCCTTCCCAATGGTGTTTCTAACAGTGCTGACTCTGCTTTTACCTCTAATGTTACAGCAATGGTACTTACTACCCGATTGGGAAAGTATTAATTGGTATGTGGTGTTAGCCTTGTTTAGTTCTACCGTAGTGGGGGTAGGTGTAGGGTGTACAGTTTACCTGCACAAAGCTTGGTCAAGATCCAGAATCCTGGCGTGGAGATTTCTGCAAGACCTGTTAGGTTATGATTTTTATATTGACCGAGTTTATTATGTCACCGTGGTAAGTATAGTAGGACTGCTATCTAAAATTTCTGCTTGGAGCGATCGCTACTTGGTTGACGGTTTAGTAAACTTGGTTGGGTTTGCGACCATTTTCGGCGGACAAACCTTAAAGTACAGCATTTCTGGGCAATCTCAGGGCTATATGTTGACCATCCTAGCAGTTGTCAGCGTCTTGGGGTTTTTCATCAGTTGGTCATTGGGTTTACTAGATAAATTGCCTTTTTAGAGAGACGCGATAAATCGCGTCTGTACAAAACGTAGAGACGCGATTTATCGCGGCTGTTATTCATGCCTCATCTCCCCTTACCCGAAGTCTATGCTTAGTGTTTTAATTCTAGTACCGTTGATTGGCGCGGCTTTAATTGGTTTCTCGCCCTCTAGCATCAGTGGAAAATTTGCCCGTAAGGTGGCTTTAGTCTTTGCCATTATCGCTTTCTTGTGGACAATCGTATTAGTAAGTCAGTTCCATCCAGGAGAAATTACTCAACAGTTTGCTGAGTCTCTCCCTTGGGTAGATGCTATAGGGCTGAACTATAACCTTGGAATAGATGGTTTATCTTTGCCGTTGCTGGTTTTAAATGGATTGTTAACTGCCATTGCCATCTACAGCAGCGATGAATCGCTACAGCGTCCTAAATTTTATTACTCTTTGGTACTATTATTAAGCGCTGGGGTGACAGGAGCCTTTCTAGCACAGGATTTACTATTATTTTTCCTGTTTTACGAATTGGAACTAATTCCGCTGTATTTGTTGATCGCCATTTGGGGTGGCGCCAAACGGGGTTATGCTGCGACTAAATTTCTTATTTATACAGCCGTTTCGGGAATCCTGCTTTTAGCAAGTTTCCTCGGTATGGTTTGGCTGAGTGGTTCCTCTAATTTTGCACTAGCAACCTTGAACGCGACAACTCTACCTCTAGCCACACAGCTTTTATTGCTAGCGGGAATTTTGATCGGTTTTGGAATAAAAATTCCCTTGGTTCCCTTCCATACTTGGTTGCCAGATGCTCACGTTGAAGCTTCGACACCGATTTCCGTGCTATTGGCTGGGGTGCTTTTGAAGTTGGGAACTTACGGCTTACTGCGATTTGGCATGAACTTGTTACCAGAAGCTTGGGCTTATGTAGCTCCTTGGTTGGCGACTTGGGCAGTAGTGAGTGTACTCTATGGTTCATCCTGTGCGATCGCCCAAAGCGATATGAAAAAAATGGTAGCATACAGCTCCATTGGACACATGGGTTACGTGCTTTTAGCAGCGGCGGCGGGCACACCTTTAAGTGTATTGGGTGCTGTGATGCAAATGATTAGCCACGGCTTGATTTCCGCCATGCTGTTTTTGCTAGTAGGGGTTGTGTATAAAAAAGCCGGAAGCCGTGATTTAGCAATCATCCAAGGATTACTGAACCCAGAACGGGGTATGCCAGTAATTGGTAGTTTGATGATTGTCGGAGTCATGGCCAGCGCTGGTATACCGGGAATGCTAGGGTTTATTTCCGAATTCGTAGTTTATCGGGGAAGTTTTGCAGTTTTTCCAGTGCAAACTTTGTTATGTATGCTTGGTACTGGTTTAACAGCAGTTTACTTCCTATTACTTGTTAACCGCGCCTTTTTTGGACGTTTATCTTCACCTGTTGTTAATTTACCATGTGTGTATTGGAGCGATCGCATCCCAGCTGCAATTTTAGCTGTGCTGATTGTGATTTTTGGCATTCAACCTAGTTGGTTAGTGCGTTGGACTGAACCAACAATTACAGCAATGATAAATACCCAAAACGTAGTAGCAGTGTCTTTGGATAAAGCAATGGGGAATGGGGACTAGGGACTGGGGACTGGGGACTGGGGACTGGGGACTGGGGAATGGGGAAAAGTTTTCCTAATGCCCAATGCCCAATGCCCAATGCCCAATGCCCAATGCCCAATGCCCAATACCCCAATTCCTAAACTTTTTGGAGAGATGCCAATGGTAACTATTAAAAAAAAAGCTCCTCACAATCCCTTAGCTGAGTATATTGAACGCCTACAAAAAGGAGATGCATTACTCCCCGATAGTCCAGAGAATGTATTAGAAGTTGTTGGTATTCTTAAAAGCTATGGGGTAGTTTTAGATGCTTACTCAATAAATCTTAACTATATTGCCGAGCATCAGTTTTTAGTATTTTTCCCATTTTTTAAATACTTTAATGGAGAGGTTTCTTTTCAGAAATTACTCCGTCACTGGTGGCATGACCGAATCAATTTTGAATATGCCGAATATTGCATGAAAGGCATGATGTGGCATGGTGGCGGCGGACTAGATACGTATTTAGATACACAAGAATTTCAAGAAAGAGCGCAAGCTGTTATTGCGGCAAAATTTAAAAATAATCCCTTGATTCTGGGTATTAACCAACTGTTTCCAGATTTCTTAACAGAACAGTTGCGCGTCTCTGCTTACTACACCGGTTTAGGTCAATTCTGGCGAGTCATGGCTGATATGTTCCTCAACTTATCAGACCGCTATGACCGAGGCGAAATCAAATCGATTTCCCAAGTTGTAGACCACATTAAATCAGGATTAGTGGCAAATGCATCAAACCCAATTACCTACGCTGTCAAAATTCGAGGTAAGGTCTATGAAATCATTCCCAAAAGCGTTGGTTTGACTTTCTTAGCAGATACAGCAATACCTTATGTAGAGGCAGTATTTTTCCGGGGAACTCCTTTCCACGGTACTGTTTCATACAACGCCCAAGCTTATCAAATCTCTCCCGATCAAAGTCGATTTCAATATGGTGCATTGTATGCCGATCCTTTACCCATCGGTGGTGCGGGTATTCCTCCTACCTTGTTGATGCAAGATATGCGTCATTATCTTCCAGAATATTTGCACGAAATTTATCGTCGCAGTCTTCGGGGTGAAGATGATTTGCGAGTTCAAATTTGTATGAGTTTCCAAAAATCGATGTTTTGCGTGACGACAGCAACGATTTTGGGACTGATGCCTCATCCTTTAGATACTAAAGATCCAAATGAGCAAAAAGTTAATCGAGTTTATTTAGAAAAGTGGATGAGTCGGTTACAAACTTCGCGGTTGCTGGATGTGAATAAATGACGGATAATTCCACCATTACTCACGAGGCATTCAAGCAATTTGAGCGCGACAAATTTTCTCTTATAGCTCAAGAATACGATCGCGCGATCGCTGTTGTGACTTCTCAAGTAGATGAAGCCATATTGGATGCCGTGGGAGCTAAGTCTGGTATTCAATTGCTGGATGTGGCTTGCGGAACTGGGTGGCTTAGTGCCGCAGCACTAAAGCGGCAGGCTATAGTCACAGGATTAGACTTTGCAGAAAATATGGTGGCCATTGCCAAAGTGCGATGTTCTCAAGGGTCATTCCATCATGGGGACGCTGAAAACCTAACTTTCGAGTCGGGCCAGTTTGAGGCGGTGGTTTGTAACTTGGGTATCCTCCATTTCCCCAACCCAGAAAAAGCGATCGCTGAATCCTTTCGCGTACTCAAACCGGGAGGACGCTATGCTTTCACCTGCTGGACACCGCCAACGTGCAATCCATTTATGGCTCTGATACTGGGTTCAGTGCAGACTTATGGCAGCATGGATGTGAACCTACCTTCTGGGCCACCCCTGTTTCGCTTTGGCGACCCCACTGAATGCGAAATGGTTTTAAGCGCCGAGGGATTCACTCAGGTGTCTGTCACTGAACTCCCCATCAAGTGGACTTTCTCTACACCTGAAGATGTCATGCCAAAGATTATTGTAAGTTCGGCGCGTCTGGGGTCAATATTGGCAATGCAAACCGATGAACAACGGCGTAATATTGAAAACGCAATTATTGAGGGAGCCTCAAAGTATGTCACAGAAAATGGTGTGGAAATTCCTGCTTCTGTGATGCTAGCTGTCGCTTACAAACCATAAGCTAGAACAACCTTTGAATTTAGTAATTTTTTAAGTATTTTTCCATGACAAAATTTATCAGCTTTTGCCCTCTACGCTCTACTTCTTGCTTTTTGATAACAATAAATCCTTGACTCTCAAAAAAAGGTTTAGCTGTAATACTGGCTTCTGTATATAACTTTTTCAACCCTAAAGAGTTTGCTTTTAATTCAATCTGTTCTAAGATTTTCTTACCAACACCTTTCCTTTGAAAATCTTTATGACAATAGAAACGATCGATATGACCATTAGCTTCTAATTCTCCAAAACCAATAATTTTGTCTTCTTCTGCTACATAAGTAAACTTACTTCCTAAACTTTTAATCCAAACTTCAATATCCATGTTTGCTGGTGCCCAAGCATCTACTTGTTCTTGTGTGTAATCGTGAATATTCACTTCATGAATAGTGTCGTAGAACAATGTCATAATTTCTTCGGTATCAGCTATTTCGTATATTCTTAATTTCATAAAGAAAGTAATTAATCACAAATAATCCCTCTTCTAAGAAACAAGGCAGGAGGCAGAAGGCAGAAGGGAAGAGGATTTGACTTGTTTCTTCCATCCATAACGGAATGGATGTAAATAAGTAGTTGATTTTTTATCGATATTATGCTTCTGGTTCAATGCCGAGCGATCGCAATTGAGCAATCAGAATCTCATTTCGTTGGCGTTCTTGTTGTGCGCGTTGGTGTTCAAGTTCTGCGCGTTGGTGTTCTTGTTGTGCGCGTTGGCGTTCAAGTTCTGCTCTTTCATCGCCAGTCAACAATAAATTACCTTGCAAATCCCACCAACGTAACCAGGGCAATTCCACGTTTTGATAAACTCCAAGCCTTATGCCTAACTCCACTCCTAAAGGAGGTATAGGATAATGTCCTCGTTCATTTGCTGCTAATAACTGGTATTGTCCACCAATCAATTCATACACTTCTATACTGGCTTTATTCACTTCATAAATGCCATAAAACGGAGGACGAATTACTTGCTCATAAATCCAAAATTTGCCCTTCCAAGGGGTTGTATCTCGTTCTTCACTCCCATCACCAGAGACGAATTCTAAGACAATTAATGGAGCGATGTGTTCTCGCCAAAATACATAAGAACGGCGCGTCAATCCATCTAGTAAGGGCGGGACATTTCCTACATAAAACCAATCCGGTGCTGCTGCTCCTTTCTCTGGAGGATCTGTCAACCGCCAGTAAATACCTAAGTCCTGACCTATACAATATTGACCTTCTGGATGTAATTGCTGGAGAATGGGTGTAATTGAATCCGTTAGTAAGATACTTTGGGGATGCTCTTGCCAATTTTTCACAAAGGTGCCGTCAGAGTCTGGTAGCTGCGTATGGTCAGGAAATGGGGTGAGATCGGTATCGAGGTTGATTGCAGAGGTCATAAGTTACCTTTACACTAGCTAAAGGTTGTTTTTAGTTTAGCAATAGAGAGAGAAAAAAGCGTAGGCGTAGCCCGCACTTCGACAAGCTCAGTGACCATCGTAGACATCGCACCTGTTCTGCCAAACTAGGCTCAAGTTATTAAAGCTCTATTGTGTGAGAATTAATCTAAGCATTTTGGGAGTTGCAAAGATGGCTTGGGTAGCTGGCGATCGCTTGCAAGGTGGAAAATACACCATTGAAAAAGAGTTGGGAAGAGGACGCTTTGGCATCACCTATTTGGTCAAAAATAAGAATAGCGATCGCCAAGTCATTAAAACCTTAAATGACGATTTACTAAATTCCCTTAACCAGTCGGAACGCGGACGACTGGAAACAATGTTTTGGCAAGAGGCGGTAAAACTTACTCAATGTAAACACAAACATATTGTGCAGGTTGCAGAACCCTTCAAAGAAGGAGAACACTGGTGTTTAGTAATGGAATATGTGGATGGTGTGAGTTTAGCTGACCGTCGCCAACAAATACTTTCTGAATCAGAGGCTTTACGCTACATTCAACAAATTGGAGAAGCACTGATTAAAGTACATGAAAATCGGTTGATTCATCGAGATGTGCATCCAGGAAATATCTTTTTGCGAGTACGAGAAGGACAGCCGGAAGCGGTGCTAATTGATTTTGGTTTAGCTCTCGATTTCGACCATATCTTAACCACAAGTAGAACAAAGGAAACTTCTGAGGGATTTACACCGCCTGAGCTTTATGCTCAACATACTAAACCAACTGGAGCATATAGCGATATCTATTCTTTAGCGGCAACTCTTTATGTACTTCTGACTGGAAAAACACCAGTCAGTGCGCTCAAACGTAAGGTGGATAACGCTCCTTTAGTGGAACCGAAAAAACATAATCCTCAAATTAGCGATCGCACCAACCGAGCAATTTTAACAGGTATGAAGCTAGATCCTAAAGAGCGATCGCAGTCAATGCGAGAATGGCTCGATTCTTTAGGCTTGACTGGGGAAAATTCTCAGCCTTTAGTAATTGTACCACCTGACACCAACTCAAATTGGAATAAAAAAATTCAGTTTTGGGGAGTGGTGATAGCTGCGATCGCAGCAATTGGAACCTTACTTTCAGGCATAGTTGGTTGGATTCCTATTTTCAAATCCTCTCCGTCTTCCAGTCCACCATCACTGTCGCCCAGTCCATCATCTAGCAAAACACCGTAGAATTAGCTAAACTCTCATTAAAATGCTTGCATTAAAGTAATTTTTTACTTAGAGGTATTCATGCCCTGGATAGCAGGACAGAAATTGCAAAGTGGCAAATATGTAATTGAGACAGTCCTGGGACAGGGGGGATTTGGGATTACTTATAAAGCTTTGCATGTTGAACTAAATCAGACAGTTGTAATTAAGACACCTAATGAATATCTCAGCCACGATCCGGAATATGAAAAGTATATAGAGAGATTTATCCAAGAAGGGCGCACACTTGCACGCTTATCAGAAGACCCTCATCCTCACATTGTGGGAGTGATTGATTTGTTTCGGGAAGGTGCTACCCACTGTTTAGTGATGGACTTTGTTGAGGGAGAAAATTTATTTGAGGCAGTGAGGCATAGAGGGGCTTTACCAGAAGCAGAGATTCTACCCTGCATCCGCCAGATTGGGGGAGCTTTGAGCGTAGTGCATCAAGCAGGTTTAGTACATAGAGATGCCCATCCTGGAAACATCATGGTGCGGAGAAATGGCAAAGCCGTTTTAATTGACTTTGGAATCGCTAAAGAACTTTTACCTAAAACTTTGAGTTCAAAGGGTATTGCGGGTAATGAAGGGTTTGCGCCCTATGAACAGATGGTTAGGGGAAGTCGGGAGCCAACGGTCGATATTTACTGTCTGGCTGCCACACTTTATTATGCGGTAACAGGTCAACGCCCCACAACTTCTCTAGGTCGCAAGCTTGATAATGCTTCTCTAATCCCACCCAAAAAAATCATTTCAGATATTAGTGATGGATTAAATAAAGCAATTCTTAAGGGCATGGCACTAGAGGCAAAAGACCGCCCTCAGTCAATGCAGGCATGGTTGGAAATGTTAGAAGCACTGAGAGCAAAGTCTCCACCTAAAGTTGAGACAGTTCACAGAACAGAAGTTGTTCTTCCTAACACCAAGTCAAAATTAGAGGCTACTCCAAATCAACCCGTTACTACACCTAGTAGAACCATACCTTGGGGCTGGTTAATTAGTGTCCTAGTACTTTATGCATTAATATGCTATCTCTTAGCCCTATTTCATGCTCCATTCTGGGCTATGGCAATAGTTGGGGCTTGGGCGGTTGTAGTTGCTGGAGTTGAGGATGGATCTAATTCTTTTTTTGTGGCTGTGTTTGGAGGTGTAGTTATAACTGGAGTTTTAATTGGTGCTGGGACTGTAAGTTGGGTTATCGCTTGGCCTTCGGTTTTATCTGGGATTTTATTTGGGTTTTTATTTGGGTTTTTATTTGGGATTCTGGCTGGGGTTGTAACTTCGGCTGTAGCTAAGAATGATGCAATAGCGGCCGTGGTTTTGATTATGACTATGGCTGGAACTGTAGCTGTAAGTGTGTCCGGGGCTGTGGGTGTGTTTGGGATCGGGGCCGTAACTGCAAGTGGGGATATTTTGAGGTTTGGACTTATAGTATCGGTTAGAAATGAATTACAAAAATGTTTTAGCAAATTTCATACTTTTCTAATTTTAGCTAGCACTTCTAGTCTAGGCTTGGGTTTGGGATGGTTAGGACATAGGATTTTTAATCCAAGTTCATAGCTTGCTCAAGCTCTAGAAGTTAAATTACAAAAGATTTTGTAGCTGTTGTATCGAGTAGAAAAGCGATGTCTAACAATAAGCCGCTACGCATTTACGCACCTTTAACCTCATACCAAAATATTAAATTTTCGGCTCAATACCAAGTGCTGGTTTTAAGAGCGTTGTTATAGAAGATAAGCTAGGTAAATAAACTGATATCTACATTAAAATAGTCCGCCAACGCTTCTGCTTGAGTTTTACTAATGGTGCCGCCATTAACAATTTGCGAGGCAATTTCCAATGAACCAATTACCTCAGCTAGTGCTTCTGTTGTAGTATCGCGTGCGTCCATTAGATGTACTAACATCAAATTGGGTGTACCTTGGGGAATTGGGTAATGGGTTTCTCTCCTGCCTTCACCTCCTGCCTCATCCAAACGATAAATATTGACACCGACCTACTGATTGGTTCACTACCTAACCAAAAATCTCCCGATTGGAATTCGGGAGAGTGTCAAAAAACCCAAATGTATTGTCTTTATTAAATAACAACCTCTTGCTTAGGCTTCCGCGCTGGACGCTTGCGATCGCTGCGACGAACGCCCCCTGCCATTTTGTATTCATCGCTATTCTTGCCATACTTTGCAGCTACGCTGACTAACACATGTTCTGTTAGTTCCATCAGCGATTTTTCGGCTAATTCAAAGGCTCCCTGAGTTAAATCCACCGTCGAGAGGGTGGAGTTATGAGCTTCCAACTTGTCCTGTGTTGTTTTGATGGCGGCGGCAAAGGTGTCAATAGTGACTCCATTACCTAAATCTAAGGTGGGACTAATCGATTTCAAACCCGCAATCCGACGCTGTGCCCTATCAAGTACTTTAGATCCACGTTTTGGACGTGACATAAATAACCTTCCTTTTTTTAATCATGCACTAGGATAAAAACTGACTTATATCCTTGCCTTTACACCATTAGGATAAACAAAATCGGGGTGATTAACACCCGCAGATTTCAGTACTATTTAAAGGATTTAATACAAAATTTACAATAAACTTTACGTAAATTTATTGGTATTTGCCCGAATTCAACAAACGCTCGCCCGAATTCAACAAACGACCGCCCGAATTCAATCAACGACCGCCCGAATTCAACAAACGCTCGCCCGAATTCAATCAACGATCGCCCGAATTCAATCAACGATCGCCCGAATTCAATAAACCATCGCCCGAATTCAATAAACCATCGCCCGAATTCAACAAACGATCGCCCGAATTCAATAAACGATCACCCGAATTCAACAAACGATTGCCCGAATTCAACAAACGACTGCCCGAATTCAATATCGCGCTTCTCGCTTGATTGCAATATCGAACTGCTATTTAACGCTGTGTGCAACTTAATTTTGTTAAACCTTGATTCATTGTGGGGTAGGCATCTTGCCTGCCCAGAAAGGACGGACAAGATGTGCATCCCACAAGAATAAAAAAAGTCGCACATCGCGTTATTTAATTTTTGCGAAGCTCGGTGCGCCTTTATCTCGCTTCGCTAATGAAGATTCCCTGCGATCGCTATGAAAGGGAATTGGAAAGGGGGACGGTTTGGTATTACTTATTTGGTAAAAAACAGGAATAGCGATCGCCAAGTCATTAAAACCTTAAATGATGATTTACTTTTACGCCCCTTGAGCTTTACGCTCAACATACTCTTTACCCCACCCCCAACCCCTCCCCTTACCAAGGAAAGAGGCAGTTTTGGCTTTAGACAAAACCAGGGTGGGGTAATATTATAGTACAAATTTACTAATTAGCTGCTAAAATGCTTTAAAAGTCAGCTAGCCTTGCTTGAGGTAGTATGAAAAAAATTCCAGACACGGACAAAAAGCCTATTTTGCTGTTCCAGCCTACATTTGTAACTACTGCTATAGTGCCACTGCAACCCCAAGAAAAAAAAATCATCAGTGAACGGGAGCGTTTTATAATACAAGTCGAACGCATCAATCAGATGGCACAAGAGTTAGAAGCAGCGATATTAGAGTTGAAAGCGATCGCTAACAAAATGAATACTCAAAAACGTTGCCCATTTTTGATAAAGGAGATATGCAAAAATATTTGTCAGTATTTTGCAGTTAGCATCCCTTGGGTGAAACAAAAGTCTGACGAATCATTTATTTTGACAACGCGAAAAGTTGATTTATTCCGAGCCGAAAGGGAAGCTGCACTGCTAGCACAGCAACTTCGTCAGCAAACCAAAAAAAGATTAGCATCGCAGCGACACAGAAAAAACAAGAATGGGGCTGAAGTTGACACAAAACGCTTCTTCAAAAAGGTATTAGTCAACAAATCTTAAAATTTTAGCAAGGGACTGGGGAGTGGTGACTAGGGATTGGGTGAAAAGTCTTGTTGTGTCTAAGTTTTATCATCTGTTAATGTCCTAACCACCAAGGCTTGTGCTATATCAACATTCAACGGCAGATCGCCTCTGAGGTTGTAACAGTTATGCTGATTGAAGTGGCAGAAGGAACTCGTTTCTCAAAATTGCTAGATACTACACTGCCATTATTTCTTTGCAATCATAGTTGGTGACAAAGAAACAAAGCCGTCCTAATATTTGCACTTCCGTAAAACCAGAGTGTAACATCAGGGACAATCAATCAGCGCACAGAAGAGGTAAAAAGAAGGTGTTAAAAACACTTTTAGTGATTGCCGTTGGTTTTTTACCGTCCCTGTTTTCCTTGTGGATGATCCGTAGAACCCAGCGATCGCGCTTGCGGATGAGGCAAGCAGCCATGAATTTTCCAGTGGTACAGGGACGGCAAAACCTTAGACCTGTGGAAGGCGATCGCTATTATTTAGAAGGGGTAGGTTATCTGATTGGCGATATCAGCTGCAAGTTTAATGCCCGATCTGGCTATATCTGTTGTGCTATTAATCCTGAAGGCCCGTGTAACGGTTGCCGTCACTACGAACCTAGAGAATTAACTGGTAATGAAAAAAGTACTTAAGATTCTCACTCAATACTTAACCTACCTAAAATTACCTGGTTAACCCAGACGCTATGACGTAGATAGTTTTCTGGCGACTTCATAGCACTAGAACCAGGGAATGATAAAATCATTACTAATTATAATAATTTGTATTTACAAGCACTTTGAATATTTCTCTTTGCATGGTGAAATAAGAATGATTTAATAGAATTCGTGCAAAAGTGTAAATCTGCATCATTTTGTTTGCAGATTATGAACTTTACTATTAACTCTTGCCGAATATCTCATAACTAGATGATTATCCAACGATGAACAACGCGATCGCTCGGACAACAGCATTATTATCAACTTGCGCTTTGCTACTAACAGGCTGTGGTGGTGGCACTACCACAGTGACAAATTCTCCCACTAATAGTCCAAATACTAGTCCAAATAGTATTCCAAATAGTACCCAAAATAATACTGTAACCAATACCCCAGCAACAACGGGTACATTATCAAATGCTATTCCTATTGGTATTGGTGTTGCCCAAACTAGCAATGTGGCATTACTTGGTCAAGAGCAAGTCGCTGGAGCTAAACTTGCCCAGAAGTATTTTAATAGTAAAGGTGGTGTTAATGGTACACCAATTAAATTAGTTTTTCAAGATACTAGCGGTGATGAAGCAGGAGCAATTAACGCTTTTCAAACTCTAATTAATAGAGATAAAGTTATTGGAATTGTCGGCCCAACTTTGTCACAGCAAGCCTTTAGTGCCGATCCCATTGGCGAACGGGCAAAAGTACCAATTATTGGCCCATCAAATACTGCTAAAAATATTCCCGAAATTGGTGATTACGTTGCTCGTGTTTCTGCACCCGTTTCCATCGTTGCACCTAATTCGGTGAAAGCGGCACTTAAGCAAAATCCCCAACTGAAAAAAGTTGCAGTTTTCTATGCTCAAAATGATGCATTTAGCAAGTCAGAAACGGAAATTTTTCAGCAAACAGTTAAGGATCAAGGGCTAGAATTGGTAACAGTGCAAAAATTCCAAACTAGTGACACAGATTTTCAAAGTCAAGCAACCAATGCGATTAATCTCAAACCAGATTTGGTAATTATTTCTGGCTTGGCTGCTGATGGTGGTAATTTAGTTAGGCAATTGCGGGAACTGGGTTATAAAGGCTTAATTGTTGGTGGAAATGGTCTAAATACATCGAATTTATTGCCAGTTTGTAAAGCACTTTGTGATGGGGTATTGATTGCTCAAGCCTACAGTCCAGAACATCCAGGTGAAATTAACACGGCATTTCGTAAAGCCTATATTGAAGAATATAAAAAAGAACCACCCCAATTTAGCGCCCAAGCTTTTGCAGCAGTGCAGGTTTATGTCGAAGCACTCCAATCTTTAGATAAAAAGAGCAAAGTCAATAAACTACAGCTACCAGAATTACGGACGCAGCTAAACAAACAAATACTTGAAGGAACATACAATACACCATTGGGTGAAATTGGTTTTACTCCTACAGGTGAAGTTGTGCAAAAAGATTTCTATGTTGCCCAAATCAAAATGGAAAAAGATGGAAGTCAAGGTAAATTTACATTTCTAAAATAGTTGCTTCATGAATATTAATATCTTTTTGCAGCAATTATTAAATGGGTTATCCATTGGCAGCGTCTATGCAATTTTTGCCTTGGGATATACCTTGGTTTATTCGATTTTGGGCATTATTAATTTAGCTCATGGCGCGATTTTTACCTTGGGTGCATATTTTACTTATGCACTCATGGGTGGGAACTTTGGATTTAATGGTTTGCTGGCTAATGCAGCCTTGCCGATAAAATTACCATTTGCCATATCCTTGATTTTAGGAAGCACCTTGGCGGGATTGGTAGGGGTAGTGATGGAACGCGTTGCTTTTCAACCTTTGCGCCGTCAAAACTCCGATCCTTTACTAACTGTTGTTTCCAGCTTGGGGGTAGCAGTGGTAATTGTGAATTTAATTCAATATTTAGTAGGTGCGGAAAGTTATACATACCCCGCAAATACTTATGGTAATTTGCCACCTGCGATTAACTTTGGTAGTTCAGAAAACCCAATTCCGATTCGCAGTGTTCAGGTGGTAATTTTTACTGTGTCAGTAGCAATCGTGGTAATTCTTACCTATTTTATCAATCGAACTAAATATGGTAAGGCAATGCAAGCGATCGCAGAAGATCCAACTACAGCTAGTTTGTTAGGAATTAATAGCGATCGCTTTATCATCCTAACCTTTTTCATTAGCAGTTTTTTAGCAGGATTAGCAGGAACTTTAGTTGCCTCTAGTGTTAGTATTGCAGGGCCATATTTCGGCATTGCTTTTGGTTTGCGGGGTTTAGCGGTAATTGTCTTAGGTGGTTTAGGTAGTATTCCTGGTGCAGTGTTGGGAGGTTTGTTAATTGGATTAGTAGAGGCGTTTGTTCCTGCTGATTATTCTGGATATAAAGACGCAGTAGCTTTTGCAATTTTGTTTATCATGCTATTAGTTAGACCCCAAGGTTTGTTAGGGCGGCGGTTTATTCAGAAAGTTTAAAGAGAGTAGCGCTATGAAAACATACACCAAACAAAAATTAACTTTTGACCAATTTTTAGAACAGTCTTCAGAGGAAGGTTTATATGAACTTGTAGATGGAGAAATTGTAGAAGTGCGTGCAACCAGAAATCATGATGATGTCGCTGACTTTACGGCTGACTCTTTCAAAGATGAAATTAAACGTTTAAATCTTAATTACGTAGTAAAAAATACAGCAGTCTTTAAAACTATAACTGCTAATGGCATAGAGCAAGGGCGCAAGCCTGATGTAAGTGTCATAGATAAAGATAAATGGCGCTCAAATCGTTCTGCTTATGCTGCACTTGAAGAACCCATTCAATTAGCTGTGGAGGTGACATCAACTAATTGGGAAGATGACTACATTGATAAATTAGATGAATATCAACGCTTAGGTATTACAGAATATTGGATTATAGATTATTTGGCAATTGGGCTAAGAGAATATTTAGGAAATCCAAAAGTTCCGGCGGTGTTTGTTTTTCTATTAAATGATGATGGTAAATACCAATGTACACATTTTAGAGGTTCAGAACGAATTGTGTCACGAACTTTTCCTGAACTGACGCTGACAGCAGAGGAAATATTAACAGCTTAATAGTTAATAAAAGCGATAGTTTGATTAAACTTAATCAAAATATATTAAATAAAATGGCTGATTTTTTCGCTACTTACGCTTCTTTGATTGTCTCTATGGTATTGGGAGCGCTATTAGGATTATCGCTTTACTTACCCTTAATGACAGGACAATTGTCTTTAGCTAGTCCAGGATTTTATGCTTTAGGTGGGTATATTGCAGCAATTTTATCCACAAAAATTTTTACATCTAGCAGTAGTTTATTTTCAATTCCATTGTTGTTATTGGAGATGTTAATTGCGGGTGTAATTTCTGGTTTGTTGGGTATATTAGTGGGAATTCCAGCATTAAGGTTGCGAGGAATTTATTTAGCGATCGCAACTATCGCTTTTGTGGAAGTTCTGCGCGTTATCTCTCTCAATTTAGACATTACAGGCGGTGCTGTTGGAATTTTTGGCATTCCTCAACCTTTCCAAACACAACTCGAATATTTATGGATTGCTCTGCCTTTACTATTAATTAGTATGGTGTTACTTTATCGTTTAGAACGTATCCGCGTCGGCAGGGCTTTTATCGCTATCCGTGAAGATGAATTAGCTGCGGGTGCAATGGGAATCGATCCGACTTATTACAAAGTTTTGGCATTTACATTGGGGGCTATGCTTGCAGGGGTTGTAGGTGCAATTAGCGCTCACTTCCTCAATACCTGGAATGCTCGTCAAGGTACTTTTGATGCCAGCATTATATATTTAACTTTTGTTTTAATTGGTGGTTCGAGAACTTTTTTAGGCCCGGTAATTGGAGGTATGGTATTTACAGCTTTACCAGAGATTCTGCGAAGCCTCGCTGATACTGGTGGTTTACCTAATTGGTTAGCACAGTTTTTGCGAGATGGTAGATTAATTATTTTTGGGTTACTTATAGTAATAGGTACAATCTTTTTCCCTCAAGGGCTAATTACTCCAGATGTTTTTCAAAGAAAAAAACGAACCGTCAAGCACGCAAAGGGCACAAGGGAATAAGAGTTTTAGAGAGTTATTGCGTAAGTTTTATAATTCATAATAATATGCGAAAATGTCACATAGTATTTCAGCAGCTAACAGCAATATTGTCTTAGAAGCAAAAGCATTAACTCGTCGCTTTGGTGGTTTGGTGGCGGTAAATAATGTATCTTTTAGTGTAAATAAACATGAAATTTTTGGGCTGATTGGCCCTAATGGTGCTGGCAAAACAACACTGTTTAATTTGATTACTGCCTTTATTCCACCTTCTGGTGGCCAATTAATTTATCAAGGTGCAGAAGTTTCTCAACTGCGTCCTCATCAAATTGCTGCTTTAGGTATCGCCCGTACTTTCCAAAATATCCGCTTGTTTGGGGAATTATCGGCGTTAGAAAATGTGATAATCGCCCGACATTTACACACCAAAAGTAATATGATTACAGGTGTTTTGGGATTACCACCAGCGCCTCGCGAAGAATTAAAAACTAAGCAAAAAGCTTTCGATTTATTAGATTTGGTGGGATTAAGCGATCGCGCTGACGAGAAAGCCAAAAACTTTGCTTACGGCGATCAGCGTCGCTTAGAAATTGCCCGTGCTTTAGCCTTAGAACCGCAAATTTTACTTCTCGACGAACCGGCGGCGGGAATGAACCCAAATGAAAAGCAGCAATTGAGTGAATTTATCCGTAGCCTGCGCGAACGCTTTAATTTGACGATCGTCCTTATAGAACACCATGTACCATTGGTTATGGGTTTGTGCGATCGCATTGCTGTATTAGATTTTGGTCAATTAATTGCCTTGGGTGAACCATCTGTAGTCAGAAACGATCCGGCTGTAATTGAAGCTTATTTGGGAAATGAATGAATTTACGTAGACAAAATTACCATAAATTCGTCTAAAGAACTTACAGCGATCGCACTATCCATTAAATTTTCTAATTTTTCCACACTTTCACCCTCAAGCCTTGCTTCCACTTCATGAGGAATTTCACCAAAGCGTCGTCGCAATACTCGGATTAACTGCCGTTGTACACCCTGCTGAAGACCTAGCTGAATACCTCTTTGCTCAATTTCTTGATACCAAGGCGATTCTCGCAATACTGCCATATCCCACCTCATGATTTGTTGTACTAAAGGCGTGTCTAAGACAAAGCTAGCAAAAAATGCCAGCAATGATTCTAATTGGTTCAACTGTGCGTCTGCTCGTAGCGCCTGTAATGCGCGTTGCACAACTGATACCTCTCCCCCTCCTCGCAGGATTGGCACAAAGGGTAACAACGATGGTAGTGGTTGCTCAAAGACTATTTCAGCATCGATTTCCCACAAATTGATCGTGCGATAATCTTGGATAGCACGTAATCCTAAAAATTCCTGCTCGTAACTACTGACAATAGTTAAGTTGGATGAAGGCGGTAAAATGTTGATCAGTACTGGGTAAGTTGGCAATCGATAGCGTTCTTGTGCCAAGGCAGCATAAGCTCTCATCCGTAGAGGCATCTGTGTTGTGTAACGCAGTTGTAGTTCATTGAGTACAAGAAAATCTCCGTCAGTGGCACTGTATGCTTTCACTAACACATCTGTTTCGCGGCTAATCCAGTGAAACTCAGAGCCGAGAATTTCTCTCGCCACAACTTCAGGACGTTGTGTTACCCACTTTACCCATGCATCGGGAGCTAAATTAATTAGTCCTTTGCTACCAATATCTGCTACTTTTCCCACTGGACGCTTGATATATTTATCAGTAATTAATGGTACATCATAAAGATTACGGTATTATGGCGTTAGTTTGAAGTTGAAGCAATGTCTTGGCACTGTTTTAAGAAATGTATGATTGATGTATCTTAGATTTTGAATCAACATTTCTGCATGTAAACCGCCCATGAAAGCCGATAGTAAGCCAAACTATACAATTTTAGAAGTTCAAGAACTTGATGTAAATTATGGCGGTATCCAAGCTTTAAAAAAGATTAATTTAATTATTCAAAAAGGCGAGGTAGTTACTCTAATTGGAGCTAATGGTGCTGGAAAAACAACTACACTCCGTGCCATATCTAAAGTAGTTAATCCTAAGAGTGGCGTAATTATCTATAATGGACATAATATTACTCGTCGCCAAACTCACGAAGTTGTACAACTTGGTATTGCCCATTGTCCTGAAGGACGTAGAGTATTAGCGCGGCAAACTGTATTTGATAATTTACTTTTAGGTGCTTATATTCGCTCCAATCAAGCCGAGATCAAAGCAGATATTGGGCGCCAATTTGAGCTATTTCCCCGCTTGTCACAAAGACGCAATCAACTAGCAGGAACACTCAGTGGTGGCGAACAACAAATGTTAGCGATCGCTCGCGCTGTCATGAGTAAACCACAACTATTGCTTTTAGACGAGCCTAGCTTAGGTTTAGCACCTGCGATCGTTCGGGAAATCTTTTCTATTATTGAAAATCTTCGGGCTACAGGCGTGACTATTTTGTTAGTTGAACAAAACGCAAATTTGGCGCTGCAAATAGCCGATCGCGGTTATGTTTTAGAAGCTGGTTCTATTACCTTAACAGGAGCAGCATCAGAATTGATTAGTGATGAGCGAGTTAAAAAAGCTTATTTAGGGTAAATATTATTCTAACTTCTGAATTCTTCTTCAATTCCCAACAACTCTATTGTTGTAACACCGAGAGAGTACCTTCTAGAATTACACTGAGCGGTGCAGTTAGTTCGCGAAGTAGACGTTCATCATTGGCATCAAAGGGGCTACCTCCTAATTTGTTAGTCAACACAACCACTGCAAATACTTGGTTTTTGCTATTGAACATGGGTAAGCAAAGGATATTACAAGTATGATATCCAGTTGCTCGATCGATTTCTCTATAGAACTGAGGATTTTGCTGAACATCAGTTATATTTACACTCTCACCAGTTGTGGCAACATAACCACTAATACTATCATTCATCGGCAGGAAAATTTCTACCGCTTCTTCATTTTCACTCCGAGAAACCTTAGACCAAAGCTGATTTTTTTCTCGATCGACCACAAAGATAGTTGCTCTATCCGCACCCATAATTTGGGCAATTTTCCAGGCTAAAGCCCTAATCACTTCCTCAATATTTGCTTTTAGCATTTGCTCGCTGAGAATATTCATTGCTTGCAAAACTTGTTCAAATTCTTCTTTGAGCTTCTGAAGCAAACTCAAAAACTGAGGGATTGTTAATTCTTCGAGCGTGCGGCTCAATTCCTCTTTTTTCGCTTTAACTAATGAGGTTGTGGTACTCTCAATGTCTAAAATTGCTTGCTCTGTAGGCGAGGCTAAACGACCATCTTCTAAATGAACAATGCGATCGGCAATATCTAAAATTCGGTTGTCATGTGTTACTAGCAAAATGGTACAATTTTGCTGCTTTGCCAGTTTTTGCATTAGTTTCACCACATCTCGACCACTGGCTTTGTCTAGCGCTGCTGTTGGTTCATCTGCCAAAATCAGTTGGGGTCGGTTTACCAAAGCCCGCGCGATCGCCACTCGTTGTTTTTGTCCGCCCGATAACTGGTGTGGATAAGAATGAATCCGCTTTTGCAGTCCCACTTGCTCTAATATTGCTTGCGATCGCTCTTGCGCTTCTTCCATTGCGATCGCATCATTCAACACCAAAGACATTTGCACGTTTTGGTTTGCGGTTAAGGAACCTAACAAATTATGAGCTTGGAAAATGAACCCTATCTGCTTGCGGACATTTTCCAGCAACCGATTGCTGGCTTTGCTTAACTCGTGTCCTAGTATCTGAAGGCTACCTTCTTGAACAGAACGCAATCCCCCAATTAAAGTCAGCAGTGTTGTCTTTCCAGACCCAGAGGGGCCGGACATAATCACAATTTCTCCAGGATAAATTTTCAGGGAAATATCAAATAATATTTGTTTGCGTAATTGACCCTTGCCATAATAATGGTTGAGTTTTTCAATGACAATAATTGGTTCGGTAGACATCAGTTTATATCAATATCTATTCAAAATATTTGTTAATAAATATCAGCAGGATCTATTTTTTTAAGTTTTCTGCTGGCAATCAGTCCGGAAATCACACACATTAAAATTGTTAAAAATAGCACGAGGCTGATAACGTTAAAATCCATTTCTAATTGCAGCCCTGTAGCCGTAGAAATTAATTTATAAAAAATAGAACTTAAGCAAAAGCCCGGAAAAAAACCAAAAAATGAAAGAATTATAGATTGGAGAAAAACAATACTGACAAGATAAAAATTAGAATGACCAATGGCTTTCAAAGTACCATATTGAGGTAGATTATCTGTAACATTACTATAGATAATGTTGTAAACTACGACAATACCAACCACAAAACCGATGATTGTTCCTAATCCAAAAATAGCCCCAATTCCAGATGATTGCATCCAATAATCTAGTTCTTTGGCAATAAAATGTTGTTTGGTGTAAACAACTATATCAGATGGTAAAGCTTGATTTAAAAACTTTTCTAGGCGATCGCTATTCGTTCCTGGAGTCACTTTGATTAGACCAATATCAACATCGTTGAGCGATGGACGAAGCTTGGAATCAATGCCAGAAGGTCTAGTTGCAAAGATTCTCAGAAAATTAAGATCGCTGACAATTAAATTACCATCAGTTACAAAGTCAGCACCCAGTTCAAACGTGCCAATTATTTTGATGTTGACACCAGAAAGCTCAGTCGTCACACCCGGTTGCATAGAACCATAATCTTTGCGAGACCTGCTATCGGTCAATACAGTGTTGGGCATTTTGAGAACGGATTCAGCGGCTTGAATCTCAGGCAAAAGAAAAACAGGATCGTCTAAGTTAAATCCCAGTACTCGGATAGACCTTTCCTCAGCAGTTCCAGAACGTCTCCAACTACCGAGAGTGATATAAAGAGGATAAGCGGCGGCAACGCCCTCAAATTGTCTAGCTTGATATAATCGAGTTCGATTAAAGGTTTCGTCAATAACGGTAACATAGCGTCGCTGACTGAGCATGATTAAATCAGCATTTAGTACCTGAATAAACGCAACGTTACTATTCAACATTGCATTCTGAAATCCGAGTTGGGAAAACATCAGAAAAACCGCAAAGGCGATCGCGGCTAATGCTGTGAAAAACTGCGATCGGCGCTGGAGCAGGTTGCGCCAAGCAAGGGAAAACTTAAAAAGGACAACTCGAACCTTTTTTCTAGAAAACATCAGCGGGATCTGCAACTAATACTTTGCGAGCAACAATAAGTCCAGATGCACTACATGTCAGAATCGTCAAGCCAAATACTAATAACATCCGGCTAACAGTCATGGCGACTGGTAGTCTTGTGGCAATAAAAATGGCATGGTACATGCCCAAAGCCAGAAGACAACCGGGAATAAACCCCAGCGCCGCCAGCACAACCGCTTCTTGGACAACGACTGTCAGCAAACGCAAATTAGTATATCCAATGGCTTTTAAAGTTGCGTATTCGTGCAAGCGTTCAGTGACATCAGAACTCAGGACTTGATAGACAATGACAGTCCCAACTAAAAAAGCCATGACAACGGCAACACCAATGATATAACCGAGCGAAGAAGATTTAACCCAAAATTCCTGCTCTCTGTCCATGGCTTCCTGGCGATCGAACACCTTAATCGTTGCCGGCATGATTTGGCGTAAGCGTTGTACGACTTCATCAACGTTTACACCAGGCTCAACTTTCAGCAGCCCCAGACTCACATCATTTAGCGATCGCCCCGGATTGAGACGAATAAAATTTCCATCGCTAACAATCACAGTGCCATCAGCACGGATAGTGTTATTTAAGCTAAACAACCCCACAATTTCAACTTGTCGCCTGCTCAGTTCAGTTTTCAGACCTACTTCTCTCGGGCCAAATTCGGAGCGTGAAAAGCGATTCATTAGCAAGGTATCTTGGCGTTGCAGGTCTTGTAAATACGGATAAACTTCTGGCACGCGCAACACAGGATCTCGATAATTAAACCCCAAAACCAAAAGCGCTCGTATTCGCGTCGTTTCTACATTGCGCCACGAGCCAAATGACAGGTATAGCGGTCTAGCAGCAGCAACGCCATTCATCCCTCCCGCCTGATACAAATAACGTCGGGGAAAGGGTGGAACATTGGTAGACTCTGGCGACTTGGATGAAATCAATACAATGTCAAAATCGAGGCTGTCATAGAGGAGCGTCGCTCCCTTCATCACTCCGCCAAAGAGTCCAAGTTGCATAAATATTAAGGAAACCGCAAAGCTGATGGCTGAAACTCCCACGCTTAAGCGAGCTTTACTCTGCATTAAGTTGCGCCATGCCAACGGGGGCCCTTTCCAGTGTTTGCGGTGCTGACGTTTAGTCACATTCTCTGACTCCTGATGATTTAGACATCTGCAAAAATTGTTAAAGTCTAAGTTCCGAATAGCACTAAGAAAAGCTGAAACCTGGTCAGGGCAGGGGTTAGGGTGTAGGGTGTAGGGTGTAGTTTCAAATGGCACGCTTGTTAACGGCAAACCCATTATATATAAGGCTTTTGGGTGTGGGGTGTGGCTGAGTGGGTGTAGTAA
>NZ_JAVRCC020000002.1:0-331782 GCF_034530975.2 Nostoc sp. DedQUE07
CCTTGAAGATATCGAGGATGTCTTTGACGTAGGGTTTGGCAGCCTCCCTCAGATTTCCCAATCCCACTGCTGCACCGGAACGAACAATTGAGTCAACGGTTTTATCCTTGAAGATGTCGAGGATGTCTTTGACGTAGGGTTTGGCAGCCTCCCCCAGATTTCCCAATCCCACTGCTGCACCGGAACGAACAATTGAGTCAACGGTTTTATCCTTGAAGATGTCGAGGATGTCTTTGACGTAGGGTTTGGCAGCCTCCCCCAGATTTCCCAATCCCACTGCTGCACCGTAACGAACATTTGAATTAACGGATTTATCTTTGAGAATTTTGGCAGCTTTTTGAGCAATATCTTCCGGTTTCTTCCCCAAAGATTTTAAATCTTTGAGATCGTATTCAGCTAATTTGTTGAATGCATATCCCTTAACTCTGTTATATCCATCATCAAGGGCAGCAACGATACCGTTAATCTGCCACGCTTCCGGCTTTGGCTTAGGCAGTTCTTTCGCGCTTACCCAAGGCAGGGCGAGGAGGAGTGTCAACAGCAAGATAAAGGGAAAAAGGAAAAAGGGCGACGATCGCTTTTTAATTATGTGCAAATACATTTGTATAATTCGTAATTCGTAATTCGTAATTCGTAATTTTTTTAGATATAAAGGCTCTTTCTGCCCTTTTTTTAGTAGGGAAAGAGAAGGGAGTTAAGTTTTTTACTAGTAAATCAGGAACCGCTACAGTTATCTTTTTATCGTCTGATAACTCAACCTAGCTAGAAATGGAATATTAATGTAATTATTACAGGTACAGGAATTTAAAAAGATACGCCCAAAGTATAATAATGAGCTTCCTTGAGCGATGGTGCGACGCCGAATAGCCCAGCCCGCACTTCTCTACGAGAGGCTGTGCCAACGACAAGCTACTTCGGCTGCGCTCAGTACAAGTCAGTGACCGTCGTAGACATCGCCTACTCAAACCACTGCACGAGATAATAACAATACCTCGTTTGATTGTTAGCGATCGCTAATGTCTTTTGATAACCTCTGCAAACTCCTGTCCGAAAAACATCCTGCTACCTTTGCCAGTTGGGTATTAGGTACACCGCAAACTTCCGTCACAGTACTCAAAACCGAATTGAGTATCGAACCAATTCGCGCTGATTATGTCACTTTTTTACAATTACAAGGACGCATTCTCCACCTGGAATTTCAAACCAAACTAGAATCTACGCCACCCCTACCCTTGCGGATGCTAGATTATTGGGTACGCTTGTATCGTTTGTATCGTCTACCAATAACGCAAGTTGTCGTATTATTGCTTCCCCCTGCACCAGGAACAGTAATTGAAACTGTCTTCTGTGTCGAAACTACCCGTCATGAATATCGCGTGATTCGCTTATGGGAAGAAAATCCCGAACCATTCCTCAACGATCCTGCTTTGTTACCGTTAGCACCACTGACAGCAACCACGCAACCCCAAACATTATTGCAACAAGTTGTGAGCAAAGTTAATCAACTTGAGCCAAGACAACGACCAGAAATTTCCGCTTATACCCAAATCTTAGCGGGGTTAAAATACAATCAAGACTTGATTCGACAATTATTTCGGGAGGGTATGATGCGCGAGTCAGTAATTTATCAAGAAATTCTCGCTGAAGGCGAACAACGCGGCGAACAACGCGGCGAACAACGAGGACGGGAAGAAGGACGAAAAGCAGAAGGGCAATTGCTCATTCTCCGTCAACTTACTCGACGGGTGGGAGAATTACCCCAAGAGGTGCTAGACCGGATTGAAACTCTCTCTTTAGAACAATTAGAAAATCTCGGTGAAGCATTATTGGATTTTCAGGCGATCGCAGATCTACAAGCCTGGTTTGATACATTAGAGTTCAATTAACTTGAAGCCCCAAGGTTTGAGAGCCGCTAAAGCTATTTCTTCACTTACACCTTCATAAGCTTCCCATTCCAATGGGTGTTCTTTGGGATGTCCGTCGCCGACATTACCTGCAACTTTAATTATTGGACAGTTGGCAATGCGATCGCGCTCTAGCCCTTTTGGAACTACTAATTGGATTTTGTGCCCGATAAACTTCGCTGTACTATCATTAGCTACAGATTCACGGATTAAACAAATATCACCAGCAGTCCCCCAAGTCGTTTGGTAGATGTGGAGGAATGATATATAAGTTGCAGGTTTGATCGCTCTTTTTATAACGTGCATTATCTGTAATCCTTACACTATGAGTCAAAAATCATAAATCCTATAAGTATTTTCTATCACGTTCGTAGGGAAGAATGTTCTTAACTCACATTTTCCACCTAGCCCAGGCGATTAAAAACCGCCTGGTGGAAGATGTAAAGCTCAAAAGACGATAATTGCCCACATACTAACTCCCAAAGCGATCGCTGCTAGGTGTTGCAGTATGAGCGATCGCACTGGTTGCTTGGCAATTTTTTGTGTTAATACCATAGTCATTAACACGGAGAAAATTATTGTTGCACCTTGCAAAAAGGCAATCACAGCAGGGTGAGCAACCAATATTGGCAATTGTTCGCCACTCAAACCAAGTGTCGCAAAGGTTACGGGTAAAATCCGTCCGCCTTCGCTTAAGCCCAAACGCAGATAGTGAGCTAAGTTTCCTCCTAAAACTAATGGGAGATAGCTATATGCAAGCTCTACAAATTTTCGAGGCTTACGGTTAGCGTTGAACAGTTGGAACAAGCTATAAGCGCCAAAGGTAAAAGCTGCTGGAATAATTAACACTAGCAGCGATAATCCCAAGTGCTGCCAAAAATCAGTTAAATCCAGTTGTAAGCCTAACCAAGATTGCAATTCTGGCAAGCGATGTAAATATATACCACCCAACAGCAATAACAATAATGCTACTTCATAAGTACGGGGTACATGAGTTGTCCACAATTCAATTCCAGGGGGACGCAAGTTGAACTCAACGGAACGATGGGGACAAGCTTTCAGGCAAGTCATGCACAGTACGCAATCTCGGTTATCTTCTAATTGGGCTGGATGTGAGTATAAAGGACATCCATTCGTTTCCATACCTTCGCCCTTTTGCGGCCCGCCTTTATAACACTGATAAGTGGTGCAACTGGCAGAACATATCCCTTGCTGTGCCCGGAGTTCCGTCATTGAGAGTTTGGCAAATAAACCATTCATCCCGCCGATGGGACAGAGATAGCGACACCAAAACCGCCGCTCAAAAATAGCCGAGAAAATCATCGCCCCAGCAGTAATTAATAGCAGCAAACAAGCGCTGAGGTAAGCTGTATTTTCTAAATGCCAGAGTTCTTCCCATAAGAAAATTAGGGTAAATAAACCAAAGAGGAACCATCCGCCCCATTTTTCAGCTTGTTCTCTCGGCCAGCGCTTGAGTTTTCGAGGCCACAGCCATAAAGAGAGCTTTTGGGTGATTTCTCCATAAATCATGAAGGGACAAACAGAACACCAAATACGACCCAAAAAGGGAAAGAGAAACAAGAAGAAAGGCCACCACCAAGCCCAAAATAGATTTAAGACGAAATTGCGATCGCGGGTTTGCGGCCCAATAAATAATATTGCCACAATAATCGCAAAAGCCGTTGCAGTAAAACCATAATTAATGCGATCGGGCCACCAGTCACTACGTAAAAATCGCCGCAAATTAGGATAGGCATTTAACAAATTTACCCGAAATCGTTTTTTCTTAGTTTCGGCTTGCCAGAAAATTTCTTCTGTTAATTCATTTGCACCCTCAGCTTGGGCAATCGCTCTTTCTACCAGATTTTTCAATTCCCTGAGATTGCCAGGAAAATCATAAGACTGGAGGCGACGCAAAGCTTCTGGGGTAATGTGCGGTTTAGAAATCCCTCTAGAGCGTGTATAAAGACTGGTATAATATTCGACCTGTGTCTGAATATCAGCTTTCCGCACCCGTAGCGGTGGCACTTTAATAATGTGACCAACAAAACGTTCAACTGTCGGCTGAGTTTTTTCTGAAACAATCAGAATTCTGGCTTGACTGGGACGAGGTTCGGGTGTTGAATCTCCAGAACGACTGACGGGGGTATATTTACCAGTTTTGAGCAGCTCCGTCACCGCAGGTAATAATTCTTCGGGCAATTCTTGGATATTGTTGAGAACTAGAGTACCTTCTCCCAACCATTCCAACAACCCTGGTTTGCCGCCAGCACGACCAAATAAATCTGCACCGCTAGTTTGGAGAATACCACAATTTACTTTAATAATTGGTTCTCGCCGTTTGGGAGAACCAAAGTGGATGAGAGCTGCTATATTGTCTTTTTCTAACCCTGGTTCTCCGAAAATATCTACTGATTTGCGATCGGCAGCTGCTTCTCGAATTTGCTCCCGCAACCGCACAGCATAGCGACTTGTACCGACAATTCCGCGTTGTGCTTTGGTGACTAGATATGGACGCAAGGCAATAGAACGTTCTTGTTCATAGCCAAGTGCAGATGTTACCTGAGCTAATTCTTGAGCCAATTGACGCGAAAAAGCCTGAGTAATTTCGGGGTATTGAGTGACTAATTCCCGAAATTTAGCAGCAGGTACAACCCACAAGTGACATTCGGTTACTGTCGTAATTGTGAATGGAGTTGATTCATCCAACAGCAATTCTTTGAGTTCAATCACTGCACCGGGGAGAAATCCACAAGCTAAAGCTGGGTTGTTTTGATTGGTGGTATTGCTTTCGAGTTGACCTTCTACAAGAATATAAAGGGCTTCTGGAGAATTGCCTTCACTAACTAAGTCAGTTTCGCCTGGTACAACTCGTTCTTCAATTACTTGAGCGATCGCATTTAATACTTCAGGCGAGAGAATTCCTAAAGACGTGCGTTTTTGTAGCCATGTAACCGTTTCTGGAGATGTCATATTTAGTTCTCCCTGTAGGCTGCTGTATAACAAGAATTATCCCTGAAAGGGTATGTCAAAATATCTATATTCAGTGGTTGTGCATTAATACACAATGTGCAATAGACTTATTGTCTAATATTATGTCCGGGTAATTAGTTATGATTTCCATAATCACTGCACCCCACCCCCAGCCCCTCTTTGCAGGCGGGGCTACGAACTGACTTTAACTCGTCCCAATTTCGGGTCATTTACTTCCAAGACAGATGCTGCTTCACCCCATGTAGAGGCTTCATTTAGTTTAAATTTTGCACCATGTTTTCGAGGACGACCCGAACCTTTATAAGCTGGTGGTGCACCCCATAAACACAGATTTGAACGCAACCGTACTCTTATTATCTGTGGCAATCTCAGATGTTTTCAGGATAAACGGGGCACAACCATATTCACTGTCCCAAACAGAAATCGGTCTAGAAGGCATTAGCTCGCATACTTTTTTCAGTTGTCCAACTGCTTTCTCAATCGGACTGTCTCAACTGGTGATTCGCTCATGCCTCAAAGGTAGTGCCCAACTTCCAGAATCTTCTGGAATCCAAGCTATCGTACTGTATCCCTGTCCAATCGTAATTGGTTTATTTCCTGCGATCGCATCCAACCACCAAAAAAAAACCCGTGCTACGCGGGGGTGCTACGGGGTCAAATTGCTGAAAGTATTGATAGAGGCTGCTTTTAGCTTACTTTTAGCTTACAACTATTGGCGGTGACACCCGGTGGTCGCCCGTTGTCTCTTTGTCCACTTTTTTACAAAATCCCACTACTACCCCCTACATTTGTTATATTTGGGACAGCATTTCAAATTAAACCTTCCTGTAGTACTGACTACTCTTCTTCCTCCGTTGCTAGGAACATTTACCCGTTGATCGCTACCGTTAGCTATATCAACTTTTATAGTAACTGTATAAGGACAGCGATTAGTTAGAACAGCTCCATTATCAACATAATCTGCTTGAACACATGGTGGCAATGGGACTCGATCGGTTACTGAACAATTATCAGCTAAAGCAGGTAATGCGCTAAATGTCAAAAAGAAAAATACTAAAGGTGTTGAGAAACGTTTTGAAAAATTCATAACATCTTTCTCTATTCTAGAACTTACGCGTTGACAAATTTTTGATTGTGTGGGAGTTATCACAGCAGACATAAATCACCTTAATAAAGTCGGGGTTTTGTATTAGCGAGGACATAAGCCTTGCTTCTACTTCTTATATCGGGGTAATGAAATCAATTTATGCACACTGCGGAAAATGAACGTGGATTGTAGATAGAGTCAAGCATTTTGCCGTCGCAGTACAATTGATCCGCAAATACAGACAATGTTTCCACGCGATCAAGTGTCAAATCGTTGTAGGCTGTGGATCGCAGGGTCTACAGTCTAGCGATGAAAATAAATCGGCACGGACGCGCCAAAGTTCTAACGCAGTCAGAGATACAGCTAATCTTCAGTCATGGCTTTGACATGATATAACGCCTTCTCGATTGCGTTTCTCAGCTATTTGTCTTTTTAGTAAACGATATATCCCTTGTCCAAGTAGACTCTACTTCAGTCCACTAAACAACGAATGGGCAAACAAAGCGGCTTGAGTGCGATCGCGTAAACTCAAGCGACTGAGAATATTAGTAACATAATTTTTAACAGTGTTTTCTGAAAGAAACAGCGATTCGGCAATTTCTCGGTTATTGGCTCCACAAGCAATTAACCGCAATACATCTAATTCTCTGGCTGTAAGTTGCGCTAATTCTGGAGGAGTTTGCAAAGACTGGACAGGTGCGGTAATCGGCGTGAGTGCTTTCTCAAACAATCCCGGGCCGAGTAGGGTTTGTCCCTTGTAGACGGATCGAATTGCCAACATTAATTCATCTGGTTCGGTGTCCTTGAGCAAATAGCCCTTTGCACCCAGCCGCATCGCCTGGAAAACATACTCATCATCATCGAAGGTGGTGAGGACGAGAACTTTAATGTCAGGATATTGTTGAGCGATCGCTTTTGTGGTGGCAACTCCATCCATTACAGGCATTCGGATATCCATTAGTACAATATCGGGTTTCAATGCGGCAATCTGTTCGAGTGCCCGTTGTCCATTCTCCGCCTCACCAATTACCTCCATCTCTGCATTCGACTCAAGCATACTCTTAAGTCCCTGGCGAATAAGATGCTGATCGTCAACTAATAAAATCCGAATCATAAGCTAAAACACCAACAGCTTTGAGAGTGGTAAAGAAACAGAAATACAGCAACCTGTTCCTAGTTGACTGTGGAGATTTAACTGACCGCCCAGTGCAATCGACCGTTCTCGCATCCCTTGTAATCCAAACCCGGTTGTATTTTGAGTGGGGTTAAAACCTTTTCCATTGTCTTCGATTGACAGATGAATCATCCCAGCGTGAGCCAGAAGTTTAACGGTGACACTTGTTGCCTCAGCGTGTTTGCAAATATTTGTCAGCGATTCTTGCACAATGCGGAATAAAGCCGTGTTTACTTCTGTTGGTAGGGTGTGCGGGAGATCGATTTTACAAGATGGTTCAATACTTGTGGTTTGCTGAAAATCTATCAGCAGTTTTTCAATCGCTGATTTGAGAGATTGCCCTTGCAAAGGATTTGAACGCAAAACCGAAAGCGATCGCCGAATTTCTAACAGCGCTTCAGCCCCCAGTTCTTTTGCCTGTTTGAGAAATGTTAATGCTTTGTCATTATTTGATTGCCAAAACAACAGAGTGTTATTAATCTGAATGGTTTGGGCAGCGAGAGTGTGTCCTAAGCCATCATGAATTTCGCGGGCAATTCGGTTGCGTTCTTGCAAGGTTGCCTGATCTTCAATCCGCAGGGCATACTGGCACAGTTGTTGATTGATGATTTCTAATTGCTGATGGGCAATTTCTAACTGCTCTCGACTTTGGCGCTCTGCAAGCAGGGCGTTAATTAACAATAAAGCGAATACTAACGTTAAGCTAAACAATAATATATTACTTAATCGCCAATCCCAAGACATGAGGATCAGCTTATCTGGCAGAAAATTCTCAGGTACAATCGGTTTTGATAAAAGTAGTGTTCCATAAGTAAGCAGAGATAAAATTAAGACGACCAACTGTCCCGATCGCTTAAATATGAGACAACTCCGCATCACCAATACCAGACACAGCAGGAAAACGGAGCGAGTCGATAAAGTATGTTGAGTGGCTGGTAGCAAAATTAAACCGAATTCCAGGACTGTATAAATTAATTTGCTTTCCAGCTTCACCATTGGTAGTCTCAAACCCATCAAGCTGAAAGTTGCGATCGCCAGAACTCCTAGCGGCAAAGACCAGGACAACTGAAACGGCAGCAGCACTTCCATGAACACTGCCGTGGCTAATAACAGCCACTCTAGGTAAAGCAACAGACGAAAAGATGGGTAGGTCAAGCTAACCATAGAATTCCAACTCAATGGTCTTTGTAACAAAACCATAGGTATTTTCACTATTTTAGAGGGAAATATTGAACTGGGGACTGGGGATTAGGGACTAGGGACTGGGGATTGGGAAGATTTGAATCGGAATTCAGACTCCAACCAAATCTTACTCATAATTTCTTCCCCAGTACCCAGTACCCAGTCCCTAGCACCTAGTACCCATTCTTCTATATAACGAATCTGTCTCTACTATCGATAGAGCCGTTCCGACTAATTAATTATTTCTAAATTAGGAAAAAAGTCACAATAATTTGAGTACTTTTTTACTGGTCAGGTTAGGAATTCTAGCTCATGTGCAAACTCATTTCAACTTCTAAGATTAGCTGGTGTGAGTAAAGCAGCAACTTTTCAAACATCTTCTAAACAGTCATAAACGGAAATTGAGTCAGAACAGTTCTATTACACACAACAAAAACCAGAGAAGTAAATGATTAAAAAACAGATAATTTTACCAACCCTGCTATTTGCATCTATTTTAATTGGAGGAATGACAGGTTGCAGCAGTTCTAAATCTCCAGATGTGTCTCAAGGGAATGATTCTGGCACAAAGGTATCTGATACTTCTACGACAAACTCTCCGGCATCGAATACATCAGAACGCGCTCAAAAGCGCGAAGAAATTCGCAAGCAAGTTGAGGCAGTTCTTACCCCAGATCAGGTAAAGGAATTGTCAACGAAATTACAAAAAGGCGAAAAGATGCGTAAAGCAGTGTTCAGCCTAAATCTTACTGCTGAACAAAAGACTAAAATTCAGGATATTTTTAAGACTGCCTATCCCCACCGTAAAGGAAAATCTCAAGATAATTCGTAATTTGTCATTGGTCATTGGTCACTTGTACTGAGCGTAGTCGAAGTATTTGTCATTTGTCACTCGTAATTATGATTGCATAATGGTTCTATACTTTCCAAATCAATCGTTATTCTCTACCGTTTTGTACAGTTTTATCAAAACAGAATTCAGGAGTAATCTGTGAGAATTTAGAAGAAATTATCTGCAACTATAAGACTCATATTTGATTTTTGAAAAAAACTTAGTACACCTTTATTCCTTCTTCCCAGTCCCCATTACCCCTTATCCCCAGAGCAGGGTGGTTTCATACAACGAGAGAAAAACTAAAAATGGGTTTCAAAGCCTCTCTCCGCTTCGGGGAGAGGTTTGGAGAGGGGTCAAAATCTATCGTTATACATGAAAAATCAAGACTTATATATTTTTCTTTTTTCGTATGAAACCACCCTGATTACCCCTTATCCCCAGAGGGGGCCCCACCATCTCCAGTCCCCAGTCCCTAGTCCCTACGATTAATTCAGAAATCAAATCGGATTGCTATATGAGTTTCAGTCCTTTATGGATTACATTCTGAATTCTGTATTATTCTTCAAAAAATAAAGTATGTTTAAACAAAAATTGCTCGTCAAGATAGAACTGGCTGTTATAGCCACAATCTTTGTAGGAACTAGTCTCTACACTTCCAAAGCTCTAGGTAAACCACAACCTAGCTCTCAAAAACTGGTGGATGAGGTGTGGCAAATCTTAGATAAAAACTATGTTGATGTCAGCTTTAATCATCAAGATTGGCAAGCAATTCGTCAGCAGTATATTAGCCGTTCCTATAGTTCTAAGAAAGAGGCTTATGGAGCAATTGAAGAAATGGTGGCGAAATTAGGCGATCGCTACACCGAATTTTTCGACCCACAAGAATTTAAAGCCCTAAATAACGACATTTCTGGCAACCTCAGTGGCGTAGGGCTGGAACTGGCACAGAATGAAAAAACTAAAGCTTTAACCGTTGTCGCCCCAATTCAAGGAACCCCTGCATTTAAAGCGGGTATTTTGCCGGACGATGTAATTGTCCAAATTAACGGTCAAAAAACTCAGGGGATGAAAATTGACGATGCCGTGAAGCGGATTCTCGGCCCAGTGGGAACCAAGGTAGTACTCATGATTCAACGGGGCAATCAATCGCAAACTTTCAAACTTACCCGCGCCAATATTGCTATCCATCCTGTAACTTATAACACGCAAACAACAGCAGCAGGTAAGATTGGTTACATCCGTTTGCCAGAGTTTACGCAAACTGCTCCCGTAGAGATGCATCGGGCAATTCAAGCATTAGAAAAACAACAGGTACAAGGCTACGTTTTAGATTTGCGTTCCGATCCAGGTGGACTGCTGGATGCGAGTTTGCAAATTGCTAGTATGTGGTTGAAGCAAGGAGCGATCGTGTCTTTGGTAAATCGAGACCAAGTGAAAGAAAGCTACGATGCATCGGGACATCCTCTCACCGACAAACCCTTAGTGATACTGGTTGATAAGGGATCTGCTAGCGCCAGCGAAATTCTATCGGGAGCGCTACAAGACGACAATCGCGCCACCTTAGTAGGAACTCGCACCTTCGGTAAAGGTTTAGTTCAAGCTGTAGAGCCACTAGAAGATGGTTCGGGGCTGAAACTAACGATCGCTAAATACTACACACCGAAAGGTCGAGATATCAATCATGTCGGCATTGCCCCAGATATTAACGTGGCATTAACCGAGGCACAACAGAAAGCCTTAGTGCAAAACCGAACCTTGGGGACATTAGCCGATCCTCAGTATGCTAGCGCTGTTGCTGACCTAAGCAAATTGATTCAGTCTGGGGCTAATCATGTGAGTTTGCAGCGTGGGAAATGAAGCCGGCATGGTAAGTGGTCACTGAGCGTAGTCGAAGTGACCACCTACCTACTTGCAGACTCGCTAACGCTGCGCTATCTGCCTCCTGCCTTCCTTAACAAGCTAGGAACTGTATCTTTTTATCATGTCAACTCGCAAAGCCCAACGACTTCAAATTTGCGAACCAGTCCCAGGTTTGCAAATCCTGGTTAAACTCAGCAACACTCCTTTAATGCGGACAATCATAGCTATTGTTACCCACCATCAGCTAGCAATTGTTGGGTTTGTATTTGTTGCCACCTTGGTTTTTGCTATGCGGGAAAACGCCCCTTGGCTGACAGTACCTAAACAGGTAGCAATTGAATTCTTTTCTGCTGTATCCCAGTCCCTAGCTGCTTTATTGGGTGTGTTAATTGTTTTCCTTACTTTTACTAGTCAGTTGATCGCTCAAAGGAGATATGAGGACTACTATACACTCCAGATTCAGATTGACCAACTGATTCGTCTAACTCAGTCTCTTCCCCCCGAACTCAGTAATTTCGATCAAACTCTGATCGCTCTGATTAACTATTTAGTTCCCTTACATTTAAAGGATTTCCCAATTTGGTCAACTAGCTCTCAGGTCTTACCTTGGGACAAGCTTTTAGATGATTTCAAGAATGAACATGAATTGACGCAAGTGCAGCAAAAATGCTTCTTAGCTACCCATCTGCACCAACAACAAATTTTACTTGTCATCAATAACATGGAAGAAATCCTAGAGAGATTTTCCCGGCTTTACAATCGCATCCTAGAAATGAGTCGGTTCATTCTCGCGATTGTCAAGCTGTCATTTCTTCTAGGAGTTTCGCTGGTATTTTTGCTGCTATTTGGCATTATCGATTTGCAAAGGAAATTTCCCGATCTCAGCCTACCTGTAATTGTTTCATTAGCAATTTGGGTATTGATTGCTCTTTTGGAATTAGTACTTGATACCTGGTTTTTTTATAAAAACCTCTATGGTTCATCAAGTCATTATTTACACTTTTTCCCGAATAAAAAATACCCCAATTAATCGGCAGAGGCTAACTTAAAATGAGTAACTTAACATCATTCCCAGATACTAAAGCTGCTAACACAAGCAAAGCATCTCAATTTACAACTGATACGGTACGTGTTTATCTTCAAGAAATTGGGCGGATACCTCTGTTAACCCAAGAGCAAGAAGTTTTTTTTGCCCAACAAGTTCAGCAAATGATAAAAATACTTGCTGAATCCGAAAAACTGACTGTTGAATTAAATCGTACCCCCACACTGTCAGAATGGGCTGCTCGGATGCAGTTAAGCGAACAGGAACTACTTCAAAAGCTAAATCAAGGGAAAAAAGCCAAGCAGAAAATGATGGCATCTAATCTCCGGCTCGTGGTGTCAATTGCCAAGCAATATCAGAGACGGAACTTAGAACTGATGGACTTAATTCAAGAAGGTACTTTAGGTTTGGAAAGAGGGATTGAAAAATTCAATCCGGCTTTAGGATACAGATTTTCAACCTACGTTTACTGGTGGATTCGTCAAGGAATTACCAGAGCGATCGCTCAACAAGGACGCGCAATTAGATTACCGATTCACATTAATGATAAGTTAAACAAAATTAAGCGCGTTCAGCGAGAGTTATCTCAAAAACTTGGTCGCGTTCCTACCACTACGGAAATTGCTCATGCACTTGCTTTGGAGCCTAATCAGATTCGACAATATCTAACTTTGGCTCGTCAAACTATCTCTCTCGATCTTCAAGTTGGTTCAGAAAAAGATGTTAAGTTAGAAGATTTAATCGAAGATTATAGATATTCTCAAAATGGTTATACTACTGAGCAATCTCTCAATCAGGAACTTGAAGACTTATTGTCAAGTTTATCTAGACAACAACAAGAAATATTAAACTTACACTTTGGTTTAATAGATGGAAATGAACTTTCTCTAGAACAGATTGGTCAGCGCATGGGTATTAGTCGGGAACGAGTCAGACAAATAGAAAAACAAGCTCTCCACCTTCTATATCGGCAGCTAAGAAATAATAAGTAAACGCAAGTGAAAAAGTATCCCTTAAAATAATGAAATATTTTAAATATGATTACTTAAGACGTATTTAAAAATAGATTTGTTTGATTTATAATAAACAAAATCATCATGATTTGACAAGGCACATCGAGCAAACCGGAAAAAACGAATTATTTAGATGTGCCGCCTCAAATGAAATTGGGATCGGCGGCAGTTGAGGTAGTAAAGGATTTCACGGTTTTTAATATTAATTAAAATGCATTGGAGGTTCTGATGAACCATGAAATTTCTAACGATTTGACTGAAAACAGTATACAACCAGAGCTACCGCGATCGCCAAAAAAGAAAAAGATTACTTTGATAATTTTGGGCGTGCTATTACTGGCAGGACTAGGTTTTTTTGGCATCTATGCAGGTGCAGCCAAGTCAGACAAAAGTGAAAAATCGGGGCGTAATAAGCAACAAGTTACACCTGTAACTGTGGCAATGGTGACACAAAAAACGGTTCCGATACAATTGCAGGCGATCGGTAATGTGCAAGCGGGTTCTACAGTATCGATTACACCCCAAGCTAGCGGACGGATTATTGGAGTTTATTTCAAGAAAGGTCAAGATGTAAAAAAGGGACAACTTTTGTTTACCCTAGATGACCGATCGCAAGCTGCTGCAATCCAGCAAGCTCAAGGAACTGTAGCAAAAGATCAAGCCTCGGTACAACAAGCCAGAGATGCATTAACTAGAGATTTAGGTCAGGTAGACCAAGCTAGAGCCACTTTAGTCAAAGACCAAGCTTTAGTGCGACAAGCCCAGGCGAATTTGGCTAAGGATCAAGCGCAAGCAGAATTTGCTCAGGGACAGAGCGATCGCTATACTTCGTTATATAAAAAGGGCGCGATTAGTTTAGATCAAGCACAGCAATACCTTTCCAATAGCAAATCGGCTACAGCAACACTTCAGGCAGATCGAGAAGCGATCGCTAATGCTGAAGCAGTTTTGAAAAGCGATCGCGTGGCGCTGACTAATGCTGGCGCAGTTGTCAAAGGGGATCAAGCTGCGATCGCTAATGCTCAAGCTGTTGTCACTTCCGACCAAGGAGCATTAGAAAATACCAAAGTGCAATTATCTTACGCCAAAATTTATGCGCCGATTGATGGTCGCGCTGGCAATATTCTCGTGACTCAGGGGAATGTGGTACAAGCCAACAGCACCACTCCACTTGTTACCATCACCCAAATTCGCCCGATTCAAGTTGCTTTTTCCATTCCTGAAACAAATCTGCCCCAGGTACAAAAGTATATGCAGAATGGCAAGCTGAAGGTAGATGTAACGTTCCCCGATAATCCATCTCATTCAATACCAGGTACTTTGACGTTTGTCAATAACACAGTTGATAATACCACGGGGACAATTCAACTAATTGGCGACTTTGATAACACTCAGGGACACTTATTTCCCGGTCAATTTGTCAACGCAACCCTAACGCTAACTGAACAACCAAATGCAACGGTTGTTCCTTCCCAAGCCGTGCAGAATGGGCCCGATGGACAGTTTGTCTTTGTAGTTAAGCCAGACATGACGGTAGAAAATGTTCCAGTTACAGTTAGCAGCAGCATTCAGGGGCTAGATGTGATTCAGAAAGGGCCGCAACCAGGCGATAAAATTGTCACCGATGGTCAAGCGAATCTCGTTTCCGGGAGCAAAGTTCGCGTTAAAACAGCCGGCAATTCCCAAGGCGGTGATGACTCAAATCAGCCAAGAAGACATCATTCCCGTAGCTCAGGCGGAGGTGAATCATGAACCTCTCAGAACCATTTATCCGCCGCCCGATCATGACAACTCTGGTGATGGCGGCGATTTTGATTTTCGGTTTCATGAGTTATCGCCTGCTGCCCATCAGCGATTTACCAAGTGTGGATTATCCCACAATTCAGGTAAGTGCTTCCCGACCGGGAGCCAGCCCGGAAACGATGGCAGCATCAGTTGCGCGTCCTCTAGAAAAGCAATTTTCCAGTATTGCGGGACTCGATTCGCTTAACTCAACTAGCACTCTGGGACAGACTCAAATTACCCTGCAATTTAACCTGAGTCGGAATATTGATGATGCGGCACAGGATGTGCAAGCCGCGATATCGGGATCGTCGGGGCAAATTGCGACGGATTTACCTAATCCTCCTACCTATAGCAAAGTTAACCCCGCAGACCAACCAATTCTTTACCTTTACTTAGACTCTCCCACTCTGCCGCTTTCCCAGGTAGATAATTATGCCGAGACTTATCTGGCGCAAAAGCTATCCACAATCAATGGTGTGGCACAGGTAGCCGTCTATGGTTCCCAAAAGTACTCGGCTCGAATTCAACTCGATCCGCAGCAATTGGCAGCGCGGCAAATTGGGCTAGATCAGGTGGCGACGGCGATTCAACAAGGTAACGTCAATTTGCCTACCGGCAGTCTTTCGGGAAATCACAAGAATTTTACAGTTCAAACTAACGGGCAACTTGAGGATGCGGCTGCTTATCGCCAATTGATTGTGTCTTATAAAGATGGAATGCCTATCTATCTCAATCAACTGGGTAGGATTGTTGACAGTGTAGAAAATGACAATGTGGCAAGCTGGTACAACAATACTCGCGCCATTATTCTCACCATTCAAAGACAGCCTGGAACCAATACGGTGCAGGTCGTAGACACGATTAAGAAATTGCTCCCGGATTTGCGATCGCAGATTCCGGCATCCGTGGAAATTGGTATTCTCTATGATGCGTCTCAATCAATTCGAGATTCAGTAGATGATGTCAGATTTACGTTGATTCTGACGATCGCTCTAGTTATCTTAGTGATCTTCATCTTTTTACGGAACCTTTCGGCGACGGTGATTCCCAGTTTGGCATTACCCGTTTCGCTGATTGGTACTTTTGCAGTGATGTATTTGCTGCACTACTCACTAGATAACCTATCGCTGATGGCGTTGACCCTTTCAGTGGGTTTCGTCGTGGATGATGCGATCGTCATGCTAGAAAATATCGTCCGTCACATGGAAATGGGGGAACGTCCTCTAGAAGCGGCGTTGAATGGGTCGAGAGAAATTGGTTTCACAATTTTATCGATGACCCTTTCTTTGGTTGCAGTGTTCATTCCCATGTTGTTCATGAGTGAAGTGCTAGGACGATTATTTCATGAATTTGCTGTAACGATCGCAGTGGCAATTCTCGTCTCTGGTTTTGTGTCTTTGACTTTGACACCGATGTTGTGCAGCCGTTTTCTGCGTCCTGTAGACCATGCTAATCAAAGTCGGTTATATCAAGCTTCCGAATATGTCTTCGATCGCTTCCTCGGTTTGTACGATTGGAGTCTCAAAAAAGTCTTAAAATATCACCGCACCACGATGATTTTATCTGCCTTTCTATTGGCGGTGACAGTTGGGCTGTTAGTGATAGTTCCCAAAGGCTTTATTCCTAGCGAAGATACCGGACAAATTACAGGTATTACCCAAGCAGCCCAAGATGCATCCTTTGATAATCTTGTCCAGCATCAACAGACAGTTGCTAACCTGATTCGTCAAGATCCGAATGTAGATGCAGTCAACTCCAATATTGGCGCAGGAGCGAGTGCTAATGGCAGTGGGGCAGCAGTTGCAGCCAATTCGGGTAGTTTGTTTATTCGATTAAAACCGCGATCGCAGCGCCAGCTAGGAGCCGACGAAATCGTGCAAAATTTGCGAACCAAACTTGCCACAGTTCCAGGCATCCAAGTATTCTTGCAAAATCCTCCAGCGATTCCTATTGGCGCTCAACAAAGCACAGGACTTTATCAGGTTGCACTTCAGAGTTCTGATGTCAAACCCTTGCAGGAATATGTTCCCCAACTTGTTCTCAAGATGAAGAACTTGTCAGAACTCCAGGATGTCAACAGCGATTTACAGTTTGCTTCCCAGATTCAAATTGACATTGACCGCGATAAAGCCTCAACTTATGGGATTACCGCCGAGCAAATCGAAAATACCCTCAGAAGTGCTTACGGTTCCTACCAAGTGTCAACCATCTATGCAGCGACCAATGAGTATCAGGTGATTTTGGAATTAGCACCGCAATATCAGCAAGATATTAATGCTCTGTTGACCTTATACATTAACTCCAGCACAGGAGTAGCAGTTCCTCTGAAGACATTCGCCAAACTATCTCAGGGAGTCAGCCCGTTAATGGTCAATCATAACGGTAGAATGAACGCCGCCACCATTTCCTTTAACCTCGCCCCAGGTGCGTCCTTGGGAAATGCCAACCAAAAAATTGAAGAACTGATTAATCAGGTGATTCCTAAGAGCATTAGCACCAGCTTTCAGGGCGCAAGCCAGGTATTTCAAAGTTCACTGCCGAGTTTAGGTTTACTGTTAGCGATCGCTATCTTAGTAATTTATCTAATCCTGGGTATTCTCTATGAGGATTTCATTCACCCAATTACGATTCTTTCCGGTTTGCCTTCAGCAGGTTTTGGGGCATTGTTAACGCTAATAATATTCCATGTCGAACTTAATGTATACTCCTTTATCGGCATCATTCTCTTGGTGGGCATCGTCAAGAAAAACGGGATCATGATGGTGGACTTTGCTATTGTTGCCCAGCGAGAAGAATTGAAAAAACCGTCTGAGGCAATTTATCAAGCCTGTTTAGTGCGCTTCCGTCCAATTATGATGACGACGATGGCAGCATTAATGGGAACCTTACCCATAGCGATCGGATTTGGGGCTGGTTCAGAATCCCGCCGTCCTTTAGGGATTGCAGTTGTGGGTGGACTGGTGTTTTCTCAGATATTGACTTTGTATTTAACGCCCGTGTTCTATATATATATGGAATCGTGGCGGAAGAAACTCAATCAAGTTAAGTTTCGGCGGGTGTTCTCATTTACAGGGGAGCGATCGTGATATTTAACAATTCAAAATTCAAAACTCAAAATTAAAGACAACACAGACTAAGTACAACATCTCATTAATTCATAGCGAAATCTCTGCGTGCCTCTGCGCTTACCTCTGCGCCCCTTTGCGTTTAAATTTCAACCCTCAATTCGCCATAATTTTACGCAAAGCTGTACTAAGCGATCGCATCGCCACCACATTTCTGGGAGAACAAAACTCATGAACCTTTCAGAACTCTTCATTCGTCGTCCAGTCATGACCACCTTGGTAATGATGGGTATCCTCATTTTCGGTCTCATGAGTTATCTACTGTTACCCATCAGCGCCCTACCCAACGTTGAATATCCTTTTATATCTGTCTCCGCTAGTCTCCCTGGTGCTACCCCGGAAACAATGGCATCTTCGGTCGCCGCACCCCTCGAAAGACAGTTTACCGAAATTGCCGGACTCAATTCATTCAATTCCACCAGTTCCACAGGCAGCACCAACATTTCCCTACAATTTGACTTTAGCCGCAGAGTGGAAGATGCCGCCAAAGATGTACAAGCAGCCATCTCAGCCGCAGCCGGACAGCTACCCGCCGGAATGCCTCACCCCCCTACATACCGCAAAGTTAACCCATCTGTCTCGCCAATTCTCTTCCTCTATATGTATTCCGAGACACAGCCAATCTCGACAGTTGATGAATACGCAGAGGTAACAGTTGGTCAACCAATTTCGATGATTGATGGTGTTGCTCAGGTACAAGTTTTTGGTCAACAGCAATATGCAGTCCGCGTCCAGCTTGACCCGCGAGAGTTGGCATCGCGGGGAATTGGTCTAAATCAGGTAAAAACTGCAATTCAACAGGGAAATGTCAACTTGCCAACTGGTAGTCTTTCTAATACTTACAAAAGTTATACGATTCAGGCGAACGGTCAACTCACCGATGCTGCCAGCTATCGCCAGCTAATTGTAACTTACAAAAATGGTGCGCCCGTGCGGCTCCAAGATTTGGGAGAGGTAATTGACAGCGAACAAAACGTCAAAGTCTCGAATTTGTATAGCGATCGCAAAGTAACAAATCGCCATTCTGTTGTTCTCGCTGTGCAGCCGCAGCCGGGAGCTAATACTGTAAAAATTGTTGATGCTATCCAAGAACTTTTACCTACACTCCGCGAACAAGTTCCCAAATCCATTGAAATGGGGATTATGTACGATCGCTCCCAAACCATCCGAGCCTCTGTTAATGATGTGAAATTTACCTTGGTTCTCTCGGTTTGTCTAGTTGTCTTAGTTATTTTCTTATTTTTACGCGATCTAACAGCTACCCTAATTCCCAGTTTGGCGTTACCTGTAGCAATTATTGGCACTTTTGCTGTAATGTATCTGTCGGGTTTCTCCCTAGACAACCTTTCACTCATGGCTTTGACCCTTTCTGTGGGCTTTGTTGTGGATGATGCGATCGTTGTGTTAGAAAATATTGTCCGTTATCGAGAAATGGGCGAATCTCCGCTAAACGCGGCATTGAAGGGATCGAGGGAAATCAGCTTCACAATTTTGTCAATGACCCTTTCCCTAGTGGCGGTGTTCATCCCGATTATGTTCATGAGTGGAATAATCGGGAAATTATTTCATGAATTTGCCGTGACGATCGCTGTGGCAATTTTGGTTTCGGGTTTTGTTTCCCTCAGTCTCACCCCCATGTTATGCAGTCGCTTTCTGCGTTCGCATCAGCAAAGACCAAATCTGCTGTATCGAGTTTCAGAACGGGCATTTGATTTACTACTGCGGGGATATGATTGGACGCTCAAACCTGTCTTAAAATACCGCTTAATGACACTGATTGGTTCTGGTATTCTGCTGGTAATGACCGTCTATCTATTCGTCATCGTTCCCAAAGGATTTATTCCTACAGAAGACACCGGACAACTGACGGCTAACACCAAAGGAGCGCAAGATATTTCTTTTGATGATATGCGCCGTCATCAGCAAAAAGTTGTTGATATCATTCGTCAAGACCCTAACATTGAAGCAGTTGACTCAATTGTGGGTGCAAGTGGGCCGAATGCCTCGGTGAACTCCGGGCGAATTACGATTCGGCTCAAGCCACGTTCTCAACGTCAACTGAGTGCTGACGAAATCATTCAAGAGTTAACCCCCAAGTTGAGACGTGTAGTTGGGGTTAAGACATTCCTCCGTTCTCCGCCAGCTATTCCCATCGGGGGGCAACAAACCAATTCTACTTATCAGTTCACATTGCAGAGTTTGAATTTACAAGACCTGCGCCAATACGTTCCTAAACTTGTAGATAAGGTCAAAACCCTACCAGGACTCCAGAACGTTGACAGCGATTTACAACTCAGTACTCCCCAAATCCAAGTTAAATTTGACCACAACAAAGCTGCAACCCTTGGGATTACCGCTCAACAAGTTGAACAAACTCTCAGCGCGGCCTATGGTTCTAGCCAGGTGTCAACTATTTATACGCCAAATGACCAATTCTATGTAATCTTGGAAGTAAAACCGGAATTTCAACGAGATCCTAGCGCCCTATCGATGCTCTATGTGCAATCAAGTACTGGGAAACTTGTTCCCTTAAGTGCGATCGCTAATATTACCCAGAGTGTCGGGCCGCTCACGGTTACTCACGTTGCTCAACTCCCCTCTGCAACTATCTCTTTTGACACCCTCCCAGGAACGTCTCTAAGTCAGGCTACAGATGCTATCAAGCAAGCAGCCAGTGAGCTATTACCCTCAACAATTACCCCCAGCTTTCAGGGTTCAGCCCAGACTTTTCAACAGTCCTTCAACGATTTAGGCGTGCTGTTGTTGGTGTCTATTGTAGTCATCTATTTGATTCTCGGTATCCTCTATGAGGATTTCATTCACCCAATCACCATTCTTTCCGGTCTGCCTTCGGCGGGTTTTGGCGCATTATTGACGCTGCTAATTTTCCAGGTTGATTTAAATCTTTACTCTTTCATCGGCATTATCCTGTTAGTGGGCATCGTCAAGAAAAACGGGATTATGCTGGTGGATTTTGCCATTGAATCCCAGCGAAAGGAAGGTAAAAATTCCTTTGATGCCATCTATGCCGCTTGTTTGATTCGCTTCCGTCCGATTATGATGACGACAATGGCAGCTTTAATTGGCACACTTCCCATTGCTTTGGGCACAGGAGTAGGTTCAGAAGCGCGTCGTCCTTTAGGGATTGCGATCGTTGGTGGATTGGTGTTTTCTCAGATATTAACTCTCTATCTGACTCCAGTGTTTTACATTTATATGGAGACATGGCGGAAAAAGCTGAGTATGCAGAGTAGGAAAACTGAAAAAAAACATCTGCCAGCAGTTAAAAGTTAATGATAGTTTTTAGTAAAATCAAGCATGAGTAAAGCGATCGCTTAGAGTCAATAACCATTGAACAAAGTCAGAAACTCTGAACAACTACAACTTCCGTTTCAATAAACTCAGCTTCTCTGCACAATACGCTGCTGAAAAAGCACGACCAAAAGTAAGAAGGCCCCACGAAGTACGAGTTGCCACCAAGGAGTAATGGTTCCCTCAAGATTTAAAAGATTGTACATCATTCCTAGTAAAAGTACACCGACTAGCGTCGGAAACACGCTTCCTTGACCCCCTGCGAGAAACGTTCCTCCCATAACGGTGGCGGCGATCGCATCTGTCTCCCAGCCAAAGGCGGCCACTGGCTGACCCGCTCCTAGACGACCTGCGAGAATAATACCAGCAAGCCCTGAAAGCAACCCGCTAAATGTGTAGACTGCCAGCTTCACTCGGTTTGGGTTCACGCCCATGAGCCGAGAAGCCTCCTCGTTATTGCCAATAGCGAATATGTGCAAACCTAATCGGCTTCTGTGCAGCATAAACCAAGCTGCAAAATATAAGAGTGCAACTATCAGCACAGGTACAGGAATCCAACCAATGAATCCCCTACCCAGCCAAATAAATCCCGATGCTGTCGATGATACTGCAATGGACTTTTCCTCGGTGATGCTCAACGCCAGTCCACGTGCAGCGCTGGCAGTGAATAAGGTAACAACGAACGGCTGAAGCCGTGCGCGAGACACGAGAAGACCATTGACCACACCCAGCAACGTGGTACTAGCAATGCCGGCGGCGATCGCTACGAAGCTTCCTTGTCCGGCAAGCATTGCTGTAACAACACCGCCTAGAGCAACGAGGGAACCCACAGACAGATCGATTCCTCCACTCAAGATGACGACAGTCATGCCTAGCGCCACGATCGCCAGCATACTATTCTGTCGCATGATGTTCATGAGATTGACAGGTGTCAGGAACGTTTCATAACGAAAGGATGCGAAAACAGCCAAACTAAGGAGTATGAGTAGCACGCCCTGGGAGGTGAGGAGCTTGGCAAGATGCCGCAAACCCGTAAGCGCAAGAAACCTTGTAGCAGCCATAACGCGTTAAACCTCCCTCGGACGCTGCAAAAAAATGGCGAAAAGAATGATTACGGATTTCAAAACCAATGACCAGGTAAAGGGAATCAGCAGCATATTGAAACTTGTGGAAATCACCTGCATGAGAAGGGCCCCGACAACAGTGCCGAGGATATTTGCCCGGCCACCGGAGAAGGGCGTACCGCCAACAACAACGGCGGCGATCGCATCAAATTCTGCGTTGACACCGACCTTACTCGGATCGCCCATGCCCAGCCTCGCTGTTTCGATAAGTCCGGCTAACCCAGCAAGCAGGGCGCTAATTATATAGACTATATATTTCACGCGCTCCGCACGGATACCCGCAAGCCGTGCAGCCTCCTCATTGCCGCCAACTGCAACGATATGACGGCCGAAAAGCGTAGAGCGAATACAGAAAAAAGCTGCCGCGATCGCTACTGCCGCAATGACAACTTGAATTGGTATAGAACCGAGATAGCCCTTTCCCAGCGCTTCAAATGTCGGATTGACGAAAGGAACGAGCTTACCGTCCCCGATAACCTGAGCAATCCCACGCCATAAGATCAGAGCCGCCAAGGTGACGATCAAGGCATCAAGTTTCAGACGTGAGATCAGAAAGCCATTGATCGAACCAACCAATAGAGCAGCGCTGAAAGCGAACAAGATGGCAACAGTCATCCCATACTTAATCAGCAATGCGACAATGACTGAAACCAATGCCATAGTAGAGCCAACCGTCAGGTCGATGCCACGGGAGGCAATGACAAAGGTCATACCAACGGCAACCAACATTGTTGTGGATACTTGGAGCAACATATTCAATGTGTTGCTAATTGTTGCAAAACGCGGTGTAAAGATGGCGTTCGCAACATAGAGAATTAAGAGTGCCGCAAATGCACCGAAGTTTGGATTCCACAGGGTTCCCCAACCCAGATCAGACTTCTTGCTCTTCATTTGGGTTTTGCTCTGTTTGGGATTGTCCACCGACGACTTCCTGACGATCTGCGCCTTCCGCCATTGCGTGCAGAATTGCCTTGATATTCTTCTGCTCGCCGCCCAGTTCCGCGATTGACTGCCCGTCACGCAGGACGACGACACGTTGCGAACCTTCAACTAATTCTTCCACTTCCGAGGAAATCATCAGAACTCCCAGCCCTTGCTGTGCTAGTTCGGCAATCAGCTGCTGGATCTCTCGCTTTGCACCAACATCAATACCACGAGTTGGCTCATCGAGGAGAAGAAGTTTTGTATTCTTGCACAGCCATCGCGCCAGAAGCACCTTCTGCTGATTACCGCCCGATAGTTCGTGGATCTTCTGCTCGGCGCTGGCAGCTTTGATATCAAGACGCTGCATGAAACGCTCTACAAGCTTGTTCTGTTGTTTTCTGGAAACGATGCCCCATCGCGTCAGGTTCGGCAGGGCAGCAAGCGTGAGGTTTTCGCGCACCGAAAGCTCAGGGATGATGCCGTCTGCCTTGCGATCCTCGGAAAGGAAAGCGATTCCAGCATCGATCGCATCATGAGGATCGCGCAGAGATAAAAGACTACCTTCGAGTTTTACAGTTCCACTTTCAAGGGGTTCAGCCCCGAATAGGGCACGCACTGTTTCACTACGACCAGAGCCGAGCAAACCTGCAATCCCGACGATTTCGCCATGCCGCATTTCAATGGAAATACCATTGAGCCGTTTTTTATATTTGAGAGCTTCCGCTTGGAGTAGCACTGGCCGATTTAGCGTGTTTTGCGAGTGTCCTGCAAACGCCGTGACTCCTTTGCTCACCTCTTCGGGTTTACGACCTAGCATAAAACAAACGAGTTCCAGACGAGTCAGCGAAGAGAGCGATCGCGTCACGATATTGCGCCCATCACGCAGTACTGTCACGCGATCGCACACGGCATAAAGTTCTTCAAAACGGTGGCTGACGTAGACGATAGATGTCCCTTGCGACTTTAGCCGCCGCATGACATCAAAAAGCACAGAAACTTCAGTTTCCGTCAGCGAACTCGTGGGTTCATCAAGGATCAGCACCCGCGCCCCAAAGGATATAGCGCGGGCGATCGCTACCATCTGGCGATGGGCAATATTCAGCGAACCAACCACTGAGTGCGGGTCGATATACAACCCCAGGCGCTCCAGGATATCGGCGGCCTTAATATTCATCACCCGTCTATCAATGATGCCGAAGCGATGCGGCTCCCTGCCCAGAAAAATATTCTCAGCAACAGTTCTCAAATCCACCAGCTGGATCTCTTGGTAGACAGCTACAATGCCTGCCGCCTGCGCTTCGGTCGGGTTCTGAAATGCCACGGTTTTCTGGTCGTACTCTATAACACCCGAATCCCGTCGGTAAGCCCCCGTCATAATCTTGATCAGCGTCGATTTGCCAGCGCCATTCTCTCCAACCAGTGCATGAATCTCGCCTGCCTTCAGTTCAAAATCCACACCCCAGAGCGCTGGCACGCCGGAAAAACTTTTTTTTATACCCGTCATGCACAGGACATTTCTAGTCGCTTGATTCATCGGCTTTACCTAGTTTTTGTCTTAATTGCCGATAGTGGAGATCCTTCACTTCGCACTATAGTAATCTTTTTTGTCCATCGTGGAAGCTCAGGAAAATTCCAAGTTATCTTTTTTCTATTTTAGGGTGAGAACCAATACTGCTCGGTTAAAGTACTTCAAAGTCGTTTTGAGGTACTGCAAAGTCGTTTTGAGGTACTGCAAAGTCGTTTTGAGGTACTTGAAAGTCGTTTTGAGGTACTGCAAAGTCGTTTTGAGGTACTTGAAAGTCGTTTTTAGGTACTCCAAAGTCGTGTTGAGGTACTCCAAAGTCGTGTTGAGGTACTCCAAAGTCGTGTTGAGGTACTCCAAAGTCGTTTTGAGGTACTTCCAAATAAAAAAACATACAATTTTTCTTGTGGGGTGGACATCTTGTCCGCCCCAAGCCTTGGGCGGGCGAGACGCCCACCTCACAAGATTGGATAATTTATTTCTTGGTAATCCCTAAAACAGGGTTTCAAAGCCTCTCCCCGAAGCGGAGAGAGGTTTGGAGAGGGGTAAAAACCACGCCACAAAACGATAAATCAAGACTTATGTATTTTTCTTTTTTCGTATGAAACCACCCTGCTTCCTTACCAAGGAAGGGGGAGAATTTAAAGCCTCTCTCCTGCAAGGAGAATTGCTATTAGTATGCTTCATCTACGAAATCCTTGGCGTTGGTCACGTCGAAGAGTCTGTCTTTGAGAATAATCCGAGGAGGAATTTTCTTGCCAGCAAAATACTCTTCCATCGTGGCGAAAACAAGCGGGCCAAAACGCGGGTTCGACTCGACACTAACACCAAGCTCACCACGAATTATCGCCTCAAGTGCAGTTTTTTGACCATCGATTGAACCGACCATTACATCCTTACCAGGCTTCATACCTGCGGATTTGAGAGCCTGGATGGCACCCAATGCCATTTCGTCGTTGTGAGCATACACTGCGGTAATGTCGGAACCTTTGGCCTGGATGATGTTTTCCATGACCCGCACTGCCGCAGCTCGCGAAAAATCCGCCGTCTGCGTGGCGATGATTTTCATGTTGGGATAACTAGCGATCGCATTACGAAACCCCTTAGCCCGATCGATTGCAACCGATGAACCCGCTGTTCCTGTGAGTTCCACGATGGATGCCTTACCGTTGGTCGCCTGGGTTAGCCATTCACCAACGCGGCGGCCTTGGGTGATAAAATCCGACCCAAGAAAGCTGACGAAATGTTCGCCTGGTCTTCCTGCTGCTTCACGGTCGATGAGAAAAACCGGTATTTTTGCTGCTCTCGCTGCTTCGAGGGCGGGCGTAAGACCTTCATACTCGCGTGGTGCAAGAAATATCACATCAACTTGTCGTGCGATTAGATCCTCAATGTCGGCAAATTGCTTCGATGTCTGTCCCTGAGCATCTGTCATCAGAAAATCATAAGTTTTCTGACGCTTGGCGGCCTCCTCCTTAATGCTGTTGGTTTCGGCAATGCGCCACGGCCCAATGTTTTCCGTTTGCGAAAATCCGACAATTTTTTTTGTTTTTTCGCGTATACAGCCAGACAGCGAGAAAGCCGAAACAATAATCATAACGTAGGCGCTAAATACCAATAACTTTGGCATATAAGCTCCGATATCTACAGCTCAAAAGCCTAAACTTAGTATAGTACATGTGTATGATGCGTAAATCCTAATTATTTTCTTAAATACTAGATTTATGGATTCTTCTCAAATTGAAACAGGTGCGCCTCTTTCTATAGAAATTGCTCAGATTGCTTCACCATCCACAACACTCTCTCCTAGCTCAACACTCAGTCCTCGTATTCCTAAAGATGCTGTTCGCACCAGTTTGAGTGCTTCTACTATCGATGGTGTTTTCGCAGCACTTTTCTCTATTGGTACTGGCGCAATTTTGCTAGGTAATTTCTTGGTGGAGTTAGATGCCAGTCCAGTGGTATTTGGCATGGTGAGTTCTATCCCCATGTTGGTAAATCTCTTTCAGCCGATGGGTGCTTATTTGTCTGAACGCAGCACTAGCCGTTTTCAGTATTCGCTTCGCACTCATGGGATTGGTCGGCTACTATGGCTGATTTTAGTAATTGGCATTGTTAGCTTTAGTTGGGGAGGGCTTAATTCCAACCAATTAGTGATATTGTCGCTTTTGATTCTCGTATGCAGCAATTTTTTAGGAGGATTAGGAGCCGCATCTTGGTTGAGTTGGATGGCAATGTTAGTTCCACGGCAATTACGAGGTAGATATTTCGGGCTACGCAATAGCCTTGCTAACTTAACCGAGTTGGTCGGTTTGCCAATAGCTGGTCTAGCCGTATCACATTGGTACGGGGGAGCTATTCAAGGTTATGGGGTGGTTTTGTTCTTAGGCATTATCTTTGGAATTGTGAGCTTGGGGTGTCAGTATTTTCAGGTTGATATAAACCCTCAACTACAAAATACTTATTATGCTAACTCATCTCAAACCAGTGAGATTCAGTCGGACTTAGCACCAAATGAACCTGCTGAGATATCTGAACCAATCTCTCTGCCGCAAATGCCAACTTCTCAAAATCAGATAGATAGCAGCATTTGGAAAAACTCTAATTTTTTGGTGTTTCTACTTTATTTCGGCTCATGGACATTTGCTGTTAATCTAAGTGCCCCGTTTTTTAACCTCTACTTGCTAGACACACTGAACTTGGATGTGAGTTGGGTAACTTTCTACAACAGTCTGCGAGCAGGAGCACACATGCTAATGCTGATCGTCTGGGGTAGATTAGCAGATAAAATAGGCAATCGTCCGATTCTAATTTCTAATGGAATTCTCATTGCAGTTATACCTTGGCTGTGGCTGAAGATGGGTTCTAGTCCTCTCGATCTCTGGCTATGGTTGCCGCTGTTACACATTTTTATTGGAGCTAATTGGGGAGGAGTTGACTTGTGTAACAACAATCTTCAGATAGAGATTGCACCAGTGAAAAATCAGTCTATATATTTTGCGATCGCAGCAGCTGTTGCTGGGGCAAGTGGTGCTTTAGGAGCAACTATCGGTGGCTTCATCGCTCAATTTGCTGGGTCTTTTGGCATAGCAGAAGTATTTATTGTATCTGGTGTATTACGATTAGCTTCACTTGTGCCACTCATTGTTAAAAAAGACTTAGGTAGTTAGGATGAAATCTCTTTGTTGCGGATATGAACACAAAAAGTTGTACTCAACTTGGAGATTTATCCGCCTATAGGAAGAACTGCTAACTTCTATCTTTACTTTACAGTAATAAAGATTTATAACTTAGTGACTAAGTTAATGTCAGTAAAGCAGATTCTAGAAATCTGTTATTACATAAATCTGACTTTATTCGTTTTTTCGTAATGCTTAAGGTAGACAAATCAAAAATCACCACCCAACAAGTTGAAGCTTTCGAGCGAGACGGCGTTATCTGCGTCAAAAATGTTTTGGATGACATCTGGGTAGAACGGATGCGAACAGCCGTTGATAAGAATGTATTAATCCCCGGCCCTTTAGAAGTTAAGGGTATTCCCAGACCAGAAGGTCATGTGGAACATACCAGTAGCTTATGGCTCACCGATGCTGATTTCCGTGCTTTGGCTTTTGAATCTCCGCTAGCATCCCTCGCCGCTCAAGTCTTGAAATCAGAAAAACTGAACTTTTTGACCGACGGTTTCTTTGTTAAAAAGCCGAAAACAAACAGCCGTGTTGGGTGGCATAACGACCTACCTTACTGGCCGATACAAGGCTGGCAGTGTTGTAAAATTTGGCTGGCTTTAGATAGTGCCAACCAAGAAAATGGTCGATTAGAGTATATCAAAGCCTCTCATCAATGGGGCAAAGAGTTACGTGAAGGATCAAACCCCTCCTGGTTTGTAGAGCCAGAACCTCGCGAAATTTTGTCTTGGGATATGGAGCCTGGAGATTGCTTGGTTCATCATTTTCTGACAATTCATCATTCAGTAACCAACATATCTTCTACACAACGACGTGCAGTAGTTACCAATTGGACTGGCGATGATGTTACTTACTATCACCGCCCGAAAGCATGGCCTTTCAGACCTGTTGAAGAAATTGATTTACCAGAATTGAATTCATTCAAAACCAAAAAACCTGGTGAGCCGATAGACTGCGATATATTTCCTAGAGTTGAACTGCATCGCTAGTTGAAAATCGCTACTACTGTGTCAAGTTTAAATTGATCGAGAAGCAAGTTCGTAGTAAGTTCGCGCGATCTTCTCCCAAAGGGAGAGGCTTCTCTTTCAGAGACGCTAACCCAAAGCGTCTCCTAAACCAGGGAGTTTCCCTACGAGCGATTAACGAACTCGAAGGGTAATCCCTCTTTTAAGAAACAAGTCAAATCCTCTTCCCTTCTGCCTTCTGCCTTCTGCCTTCTGCCTTCTGCCTCCTGCCTTGTTTCTTAGGAGAGGGATAAGGACTATAGTCCTTATTTTTTCAACACGAAAATGCTTACTACAAACCCTCAAAATATGTAATCGCTAGGATGTAATCTTATCAAGTTCATCAAGAATGTTACTATCTATATCAATGTCAAATTTCCGAGCAAAGTGAGCAGATGATGCAAGTAAATTTAGCAAGTCTTCCATAAGCAATGTCTTGGGATGACAGCCTCCATCTGACCAATCAATGTAGCGTCGTCGGTCGTTTTGCAGCTTCAGATGAGATGCATTAGCAAGTACAGTTTGAAAATACGACTCATCTGTATACTTAAGCTTACTGTAGTACAAGGTTAAGGCATTTTTCTTACTGTGAAAATCGATAATGTATTTAGCAGCTTTACTATTGGCACAAAACCATTGACTTCCACTGAAACAAGCAAGTTGTTTTGAAAAAGGAAGGAATGGTTTTGTCAATAGTGGATGTTCAAAGCATATTTCTAGATTCAGATGTGCCAGATATGTTTTTGAGTAATGAAAAGAAAATGATTTTGTACAGTATCGTTGATAAGAATTTTTCAGCCACAACATATTCGGTTTTAGATCAGATTTATAAGTTTTATATGTGATTTGCTCGTATTGAATATAGGCATCATATTGACTTGAGGCTAGTTCGTCCAATATTTGCTTTGCAGTTTTAATGGGATAGTCTGCGCCACTGAGTAATACAAACCAATCCGGTGGATTTGGAACTTCATACATTAATTGAAGTGCTTGTATTGTGGCTTCTACTAAAGTAAAATCTGCCCACTTTGTTTGTAGATGAGGGCGTACTAATAAAACATTTTTTGACAGGGTATCTACAGATAAATCACATTTTGAAAAATCATGGTGACACACAATTAGAGGATAGTTAAACATACTATTTAACTTATTTATTAGTCTGTAAATTTGTAGAGGTTTTGTATGAGTTAGTAAAATAAAACCTATAGGATTGCTGGGAGAATTAGACATTTGCTTAAGTTGTGTATATTGAAAATATTTTAAAATATGTATGTTTCTGTGAATAATAGTTTCTCTGTTGAGTGAGGTATAAGCTAATCGTCATTTAAATTGCACCATTTTCATGGTAATAAAAGCTGCAAATCTTCCCCCTTGCTCCCTGCCCCCCTGCGATCTCAATGTGCTTTCTTATATGCTTAACAGCTTAGTAACCCCTCCCAACAAGCGAGGAGCTTGCTCTGATGTACCTCATGTGATTAGGAAATGCTATAAACATTTGTTAGTAGTTGAATAAGGGTTTAGTCTAGCTGCATTCAAATAGCGATAGGAGAGCGATCGCTGATTAATGCTGCGATCGCTCTCCAACCCACTACAAGCAGGAAAACCTATAGCAAGAAATCACGAGCAATTCTGCAACACTTTTTGATTACTGCCCAACGTTTCATTGATAGCTGCGATTAATAACTCATCTAAAGGAATTCCGGCTGCTTTCGCCATAGAGGAAATCACACTTTTGGGGGCAAAAGAACAATACAACCCGGCTTCTAAGAACCAAGGTTCTCCCTCTGGGTCAATGCGGAAGTCAAATAAACTGTAGTGGCGACAACCCAAAGCCTGATGACACTTCTTAGCTACTTGCTGAACCTTTTGGGTAATTGGATCGTTAGGGTCTACAATCCAAGACTTTTTATTATCTTTAGCAGCAAAACCCAAGTTGCCATCGTCCGTTTGTTTGAGTTTTTCAGCATGGTTGCGGATGGGTTTGGAATGGGGGTCTAACAGATACTCTTCAAGGGGTAAATTTACTAGTTCCCCATCTCTGACAATAATGCCACATCTGACTTCTCGACCGAGTTCAATAAATTCTTCTACCATCACCTCATCTGAATATTCAAATGCTTTCTTCAGGGCAACATCATAGTCGGTAGCTTCTTTGACTAAATCCATCCCTAAAGAGTTATCGGAACTTACGGGTTTAACGATCGCAGGAGGTGTAATTGTCGGCGTGTCTCCTTGGCGAAGCAGTTCTCCACGAGGCACTTTTACCCCTGCGGCTTCAACAATTGCTTTAGTTCTGCCTTTGTGCGCCGTTATTGCCATGATATCTGGAGTATTGCCAATGTAAGGAATCTCCAGCAAGTCGAATAAAGCGCGGTATTCAGTCATTCCAGGGATACAAAACATTTGTGGTAACACGAGGTCAATGTTTTGTGCTGTTAGAAACTGTATAGCATCAGCCAGAGTCATCGGTTTGGTGTCAGCAATATCTTTAGAGCTGAGGGAAGGAGGAAATCGCCATTGGCGATCGGGTGTGATGTATGCAATTTGAAAATCATATTGCGATCGCTCTGCCATTGCTGCGAGACAGTCTTGGGCATAAAGGCGTGACAAATCACAGTAAAAATTATTGTATGCAGACCCAACTAAATGAAGGATACGAAGTACTGGCATGATTCATCTTCCTATGTATTGTTAGAATTTATATAGCGGTTCTTAGTTGAGTGGGCTATAAGAACCCCACCCCCTCGCTACGGTTGTAGACACATCTTGGTAATGAAGCCCAAACCCTGGATTTACCCCCCTTAATCCCCCCTTTCCAAGGGGGGAAAAAAGAAATCTAGTTCCCTCCCCTTTCCAAGGGGAGGGTTAGGGTGGGGTAAAACCCTGGTTAATCAGCTATTTCAAACTTGTGTGTACACTGTAGGCAAGCGAGGAGGGGGCTATGATGTACTGAATTCTTCTTTAATTTACAAATTATTTAATCGCCACCTAATTCCACCAGTTTGCCAATGTTAAAATCTATTTTTACCCAGCCTTTGAGTTGTTGCAGATTCTTCAGTAAAAGTAAGGGAATCTGCCAATGATGCAAAGTCAAAAATGGTACAGGATCGTCAAGACTGTAAATAGCATCAGTGCCCCGCACTAAAGTATTAACCGATGTTTGCAATTGTTTCCAAGAACGAATACCAGTTAGTCGCCAGATTTCGTGATAGAGGAAGTAAGTCGGCTTGCTACTTGCTAAAGGTTCCAGAGGTGCAGCTAGGGGAGTTTTACCAAGATAGGCGTCTGCAACACCGGGGTGATTGTAGAACATTGTAATTGCCGAATGGGTACGAGGATTGCATTCAATGGCGTAAACTGTACCGTCTTCAGCTTGGATAAAGTCGAAAGAAACTTGTCCAGTCAGTGCCAAACTCTTGACGAAGTGTTGCACCCATTGACGAATTTGGGGATTTTCGACGTTTTCATAGTTGATTTGAAAAGCAGAAGAGTTTGAACAGCAATGCAATCTTAATTCCCCATCCCGCACTGTACTATGTGTGCATAGCTCAATACCCGGAATAAACTCTTGCATAATCCAAGGTTTTTCTGGACTGATGGGTAAACTGTTGACAAAGGCTGCTGTCTCTTCTGGGGTGTCGCAGGGAAGTTTGGTTAAATTTAAGCGGCGAACGGAGTCGTAATCAATACTTTTTAGAATATATTTGCGGGTTTCTTGACTAAAATCGAAATTAATAACTTGTTGAGGGTCTGTAATTTTAAACGATTTGGGGACAGATAAACCAAGCGATCGCGCCCGATCGGTAAAGGCAAATTTATCATCCAACATTTTGGTTATATCTGGATCGAAGTGGAAAACTTCGCAGTATTCTGATAATACAGGCTTTGCTAAAGAGTCATAATAGCTAGCGACAGGACTGCATACAGGTACATAAACGTCAACCTTTTCTTGCTTGACGATTTCTACTAGCGCCTGGATATAGCCTTCTGGGTCTGATTGCGGAGCCGGAACTGTATAAAAACGACTTACCGCTTTTGAGAATCTATGACCAGACAACCAGTATTTGTGACCTTCAATCAAAATAACTCTGTGTCCTGCGGCATGGAAAGAACGGGCAAGTTGCAATGCTTTAGTCATCTTGGCTCCACTTACCAAGATAGTCTGAGGATGAGCAGCTACGACAGCTTTTTTCGTAAATGGCGATTGCACAATGCCCCACAGCAAAGATATCAATACTATCAACGCATTGAACGGCAAGGCTATTAGTAATAATGTCAGAGTACCAAGAGTTTTGAATAGAGCTACTACCTTTACCCTAACACCTGTTGATGATGTTGGAGATTCAGGCAGAGATAAAGAAATTGATTGTGCCATAAGTCTTTCCTTTGTGTTTATTGTAGAGACGTTGCATTGCAACGTCTCTACAAACTTTGTTACACCACGCGTCTAATTAGCGTTATACCATCTCGGATGGGTAATAGAACTTGTTCTACACGAGGATCGGCGGCGACAACGCGGTTGAACTGAGCGATCGCTTCACCGTTGGCGGTGCGTTGTTCGGGTGGTAGGTAAACTTGTCCCTGCAACAAAGTGTTATCCACACAGATTAAACCGTCGAGAGTCAGTAAGTTACTATCCAAAATGATCTGGAAGTAATCTACATACTCTTTTTTATCTGCATCAATGAAGATCAGATCGAATACTTCTTTTCTAGCAGCCAGCTTGTGGAGTGTTTCTAGAGCAGGTGCTACTTCTACAACAATTTTGTCGCCGTGAGGAGACTCACTAAAGCAAGCTTGAGCAAATTCAGCAACATAAGCATCTACTTCGCAACCGATAAGTTGCCCATCACTTGGTAATGCTTCTGCCATTGCTAAAGCTGAATACCCTGTGAACATTCCTACTTCTAGAATGCGCTTTGCTTTGGTGATATGAACAAACATTTTCAATGTCTGTCCTTCCAGATGTCCTGAGAGCATTTCTTGCTCTAGTTGACGCACTGTTTCACCATCACTGAAGCGTTTGCTCCAGTCTTCAATGCTTGTTTTTTGCGCTAATGCTGTTAATGCGCTCGATTCCGGGGTGGTGTAATCATCCAAGTAGGGATCTAAACCCGTCGCTAATTGAACTCCCTGCCGCAAAGAATCTAATATCTCTACAGGAATGTTCTTCTCTTCTGCTAATTTGAGGGTTTGCTGTAGCTGGGCTACTAAGATACTGTGTGGCGTTATCGGTCTAGCTGTTTCTCGCCCTAAAACACTCGTCATATCTTCACACCCCTACTAGCTTGCCTTTTTGACTTTCAATGTATGCGTCAACCCCTTCTCCGCCACGAGGGTATTTAGCACAAAGACGTTTGTGTTCAGCTAGGGCAGCATCAAGTTCTTCACGAGTTAGATCGTTGGCAAAGAAGCACTCACCAATCGGACGAGGCATGGCTGCGCGTTGTTTGCCATCTCGTGTCAAGCTTATAGACTGAGTTGCATACCAGAGCAAATCCCCATCTAAAAGAGGATGATCGAGTGATAAACCGATACGACTCATCAAGTCTAGGATGCGATCGCGCTCTTCTGTGGAGATATAGCCGCGTTGTGCTGCAATGGTTGCAGACAAAGCCATATCTATATTGACCGCATGACCATGATATAGAGGTATCTGAGGTGCTAATTCTAAGGTAGGACTCCAAGTATGACCGTAAGCGATGACGCGATCGAGGTCTATTTCATGCAAGTTAGGAGTCTCTAACTCCAACATAGTTTTGATTGCTTCATAGTTGACTTTATGGGCAATCTCTTTAATTTCAGGTGTTGCATTCACATGTCCAAAGTGAGTGGAAAGCAGTTCTTCGCCATATTCGTATAGCAGTTCAAAGACTTCCAAGTTAGAAACTACCGCAATTTTCACCAACTCTGCCATCCCATTGCGAACTTGAGCAGTTGGCAAGGTTTTTAAGAATGAGAAATCCAGAATCACTTTCAAAGGTGCATGATATGCTCCCAAGCGATTTTTTTCTTTACGATGATTAACTGCTACCTTAATTGCTACACCTGCATCAATTAAACCAATCAACGTGGTAGGAATGCGGATATAGTTGCTCTTGCGACGGTAAGAAGCGCAAGCATACCCAGCCACATCAGTAATTAGACCACCACCAACGACTAAGACTGGTTCTTTACGAACTAAGCCAAAGTCCGAAAAAGCGTCAATAATTTTTTCAAAGGTTGCCAGGGTTTTAGCCGGTTCTGTAATGATGATCGGAAATACTGTCAGTTCAATGTCATAGTGTCTAAAATATGACTTGATTTGATCGCCATAAAGTTCATGAACATTGGCATCAATTACAATCAGACAGCGACCAAATTTGGCGTAGCTATCTGCAATTTCTCGGTTTTCAATATCAAATGCACCGTTCACATAGACAAGACTAAAATCGATTTTTTCGTAACCTTGCACGTGAAACGCAGTTTCGGTAGCTTCAAATGATGCTTGTACCTTATTCATTGTGTTGCCCTTATTCCAATTAAAAAGTTGTGAGATTTCGGTAATAGTTGCGATTTACCCTAATGTATGCCAGCAAACAACTATGCTTTTTACCCTTTCAGATAAAAGACAGGAAAAAATTAGCTTTTAATAAAAAGCTAACGTTTATTACTGACTGGCAATGTTTTTAAACAACATCATTCATTTGAGTAAATTCTGTAGATGGGTTAACCTTTAATTCGGCATAACCTCAAACAAGTCAACTAGCCCTACTAGCAGTATATTCGCACAATACTTGCCTGCTTCTGCTGTGGATTGTTGACTTGAAATTTGGGAAATTAATCTGAATTCAGATTTATTCCACTACATGTAAATATAGTGGCTTTCCAACTGTACCATTCCGCAAAAATTCTAGTCTAGACAACTGATTGTATCGTCGATCTCCAAGCTTCAATTTGAGATTAGAACCCTGATTAATCGTTAGTTCGCTATTTATTAGCATTAGTCTCAAACCTTATATTACTAAACTCGCTACATTCTATTTGCTTCATAATAACAGTGGACTTTTAGTAAGTTTACCTGAATTTTTATTAACTCCAGTATATTTGTCTCTAACAACCTTCCGATCGCTAGACCTTGCAAAACTCATATCTTAGTAAACTACTCATATTGTTTATCATTGTCTATCTCTAGGCTGACATTTGATATGACAGAAATGATTAAACCTCATCTCGCTGTTTTTTTGCAAGTCTCAAACCATAAAATGGCTAAAAACAAAGATGACTTACTGCATTCTATTCAAAATGTCAGCACAATACCTCTTTGATGGGTAAAATTAATACTCAATAATCAGCATACTTTCCTTAGCAACTCCCGAAAATTCTGAATTTAAATGTATCTGAGTTCCTTGTAACAAAAGCTTAACTTTTTTAAGGAATACTTGTGTGTATTAAAGGTTTCTAAGTTTGCTGAAATTGCCTTCTTAGCCCTAAATTAAGCCTTTTCAGCTTAAACCAACAATTAATTTACTAATTGGTAACTGAAAAGTACAACACAAATCATTACATTACATTAATACAAATCATAACATCTGTAAATATATTTAAGTCAATCCACCATGCGAAGTGTACTGGATAACCAAATATCTACAAAAAATATGTCTCAAGATAGATACTTTATACAAGAATATATTATCAAAATCTATATCTAATATCGTGTCCGACTAAAGACTTATCATTTAGATCGCAGTTCTTGCTGGGGGAAAGAGGCTTTTGGGATTTTTGCACAGATGCGGTAATCATAAGTAATTAACCGGACTTGATATAATAGACATCTGGTGAATTTACAGCTATTTTCAGGTAAATAGACCACGCCGTAAGGGCGTAAGTCCTTGCACCCTTACAACAGGTGTGGTTCAAATACATAAAAACTGCTGTAATTATGGGTGATGTTGCTCGAAATCCGTCGCTTTTGCCGGTTATAGATGCACGTACATACAATAAACTTCTTGGCATTGTCGGGAAAAGGGGCGGGGGAAAGGGGGAAAGATTTGTTATTTTCACTTTCCCCAATAAAGATGAGTCATTTTTCCCGCAAGAGTGCAAAAAAACTTTTGCTCATAGGTCTAATGTTTCACATTTGCAGGCAGATTCACGGGTAAAAGCTCGCGATTTCCCGAATGAACTCAACAGTACACTAATTCACATAGATAGTAAAATATTACCACGATATGCGATCGCAAGTGGCGTAGTCTAAGATATTGTGGAACACAGGCTGTTTTTATATCATATCTGCGTTCAAAAATGACAATGTTACTGTTGTCTTAGATCGCTGTCAAAGGAGGGAATGAGTGAGTGCGATCGCTTAGTTACTTTACAATAAAAAGTTAAGTATTTATAAATATTGGGATTGAGTTCATAATTAAAGGGCAACCTATACATAAATAACTCTTAACCCAAGCGTATTGAGTTATGGATTCTAAAGAGTTGCTCAAGGGTTATGCTTGAGTATTTCTCGCAGAAAAAATCTATTTAAATTGCTTTTTATAAAATCTTAAGATTTATTAACTTAGGTTAAAAAATCTTGGTATTAACTTCAGAATGTTAAGAGCGATCGCTTTGTAAAGGTTAGTTGATATTAGTTGTCAAATTGCTTGTGAAGTTAGAAACTAAAGAAATACAACACACGCAATTATTTTATGACTGCTATTTCTAACATTGAATTCAAACGACCAATTTGGCAAACCGCGATCGTATTGACCTTGGGCTTTTGGCTCAGTGCTAGTCTAGTTTTGGACTGGGTAATTATGCCTAGCCTTTATCTTTCTGGGATGATGAGTCAAGCTGGTTTTACGACAGCAGGCTATGCGATTTTTTGGAACTTCAATCGGATGGAATTATTATCAGCTGCTGTAGTGCTGACTGGGGCACTAGCTTTGAGCAAAACCCGATATCACTGGAGTATTGGCAGTATTGTTTTATCTGTGCTGCTGTTGACTATCGCTGTGCTTGACACCTATTTCTTAACTCCGCAGATGTGCGCTATAGGAGTTCAACTCAACCTATTTGAAGCTGCTGCTGCTATTCCATCGACAATGAATTTACTACACGGTAGTTATTGGCTGCTAGAAGTAGTGAAGTTGATAGCTGGTGGTACACTTTTAAGCTGGTGCTGGCGGGAGCAATTTTAAGTAGATGGAGAAAGTATAACGGTGAGAATGTCCACTTATAAATCTCACGCTAAAGACGCAAAGAATTCCTTTGCGTCTTTTCGCTACATATATCTTATGGGTTGATGAATGTGATGTTTACGACAGGCTATGCCTAAGCGTACAATTTTGTATTTATATTTGTGATTTTTCAAACTTAGGATTTTTCGGGTAAATTGCTACTATAGCAATCTGATTTGATTTCTGAATTAATCGTAGGGACTAGGGACTGGGGACTGGGGACTGGGGACTGGGAAGAAGGAATAAAGCTGTACTGAGTTTTTTTCAAAAATAAAATATGAGTCCTATATAAAATAATTCAGTTTTTTATAAGTGTGATTCAATAAGCAAACATATAATTATCTTTTACTATACATTTTCAGCTTTCCCGGACATTTTAACAAATAAATATTTATAACAATTTTCTGGAAAATGATATCAATTAGTTTTCATGTTTACTTTACTGATTATCATGAAGTTTATATATTTCTGCTAATTTTTTTTGGAAATTATAGTAATCTAAGTTTTAGTGAGTATGTTACTTGTTATCTACCATCTAGCTGAAAACAGCTATTTTGCAAGGTATCTACTACTAATCAAGAATTTCCCTGTAAGTTCTTGAATTTATCACTCCAATTTGTGCAGGGTGACTATTTAGGTTCACACAACATTAAAACCCGTTTCCAGTACTTATGAAGAGATTCCCTTCTGCTGATTTAGTCGCCTGCACATCTCACCACACACCATCATGGCGGCAATTATCAGCATCATTCTTGGGCGGAGGTTTACCATTATTGTTGTGCAAGCGATGATTTTGCCAAATCCCAAGACTAATTGCTCTACAATCACAAACTTAAGTAAGATATTGAGCTTTTGGAATGCTTAGTTTTGAATAATACTTTTTTGATTGTGAAGTTGCTCTCAAGAATAAACTTGTTGAAAAAGTACCCAACGACTTTCGTCACGGATATAAAAACATACTTCGTCAGCGCGGAATTAATGCTTATAAGTCTTGATAGAGAAAGATTTACCTTTAGATCGCAGTAAATTTTGGTCGCTCCAGACTTTAGGATTAGGGACAAAACACTTTTGCAAGAGAATTCAAGTATCTATAATTTTAGGCTACAAAATACGGATAACAATGATACTTTTGTGACTGATGGGCGAGAGCCAATGGTCTTTGTGTGGCACTTGAGTTACTGTTAGATTGGCTAGATTAGCTAAAGATACAGAAAACCAATCTAATTTTTGAAATACTATATCCTGGCAACTAGTCGGGCAATTTTGCTATTGGTCAGTAGCATTAATTGGTTTAGTTGTAAGTTGTGGATTATAGCTTAACAGAGATTGGTGAATTAAGAGTTGGGGGGTGTGGAATCTCTGTACTAACTCAAATATGACCGCTATATTTATCTGAATAGTGCTTTCAACAAAGTCACGCTGAATTCCGAAAAGGTAATTCACTAATTTTGCCTGCAAATGTTAATTTTATTTCAGAGCGATCGCAATGAAGACACTTCCGATTAGTAGATACAGATTTTTTCAAAAGCTCCAGCCCCTAACTTTGTTGAAAAAAATCACTGGTAAGTCGGTTACTGGTTGTTTACAGGTGTTTAGCACATCAGGCTCTTGGTCAATATATGTAGATGAGGGGAAACTAATTTATGCCAGCTACTCAGAGAAAATGTTTGAGCCGCTTTACAGAAATTTGCAACGTTTGAGTCAGCAAATTTCTACTCTCCCTGACGGAATCAAAGATCAGTTGCGGGCGATATTTGAAACTGGTATTGAAAATCAGGCAATACCGAACCCAGATTATCTGGCTATTTGTTGGTTAGTCAATCAGAAATATATCAGTTCTTCTCAAGCAGCAATGCTGATAGAGCAATTAGCGCTAGAAGTTCTAGAGTCATTTCTGAATTTAGAGGAGGGAAGTTATGAATTTATTCCTGAGAGTTTTCTGGATGATATGCCAAAGTTTTGTCATTTAAATGTTCGTTTATTAGTTGAACGATGTTTAACGCCCCAAAATGTTCGCGTTAGCGTCTCTGAAAGAGAAGCGGTTTATCGTCAAACATCATCAAGTTATCAATCACATACCTCACAATTTTTCCAAATAAATGAACTACAATCTAAAGCCAAAACTACGCCAAAATTGCCTAAAATACACAGCTTTAAACCAGCAGCCTACTCGATTAATACTAATGAATACAGAGGTCAGCAAATTATCCAACCGCCTGCTGACAGAAAAATTTACACAATCTTGTGTATTGATGACAGTCCTACGGTATTGAATGCGATTAAAAGTTATTTAGATGAGCAAACCTTTTCTGTTATTGGAGTCACTGATTCCTTAAAGGCTCTAATGCAGATTATTCGTATAAAACCCGACATAATTTTGTTGGATATATCCATGCCTAATCTCGATGGATATGAACTCTGCTCTTTGCTGCGTAAACACTCATATTTTAAAAATACACCTGTGATTATGGTGTCAGAAAAAGTAGGATTTCTAGATAGAGCTAAAGCTAAAATGGTGAGAGCATCAGGCTATTTAACTAAGCCTTTTAAACAAGGAGATTTACTAAAAGTTATTTTTCAACATATTGTTTAATTTACTAATATAGCAACTCACTCCATTTAAACATGCCTATTATTTTAGATATTTAAGACAAATAATCAGTTAATCTATATCTTCTTTAAAATTGGTATTAGTTACAAGCCCTAATCGAAAAGTCGGTGGAGTTATTTTTCCTGAAATGTCCAGACTCCTTCATCCCAATCTGATTCTGTTGGGGGTGATTGTAACCAATGCTGACAACGCAACAGATGCAACATAGCAGCTTTGTCCTGGCTGTCTGCTGCCAAAACTAGGGCAAATTCAGCTCTAGCACGGTTAAAATCGCGTTTGAGGTAATATTCGCGTCCTTTGTGATAATGCTCAATCACTTGCAATTTTTCGCTTTCAATTGGATTGGAACGCAAACCCAGTAATTCGTATATGGCTACTGGTTCGTTTCTACCCTTAACACGAATGTAATCTAGTTCCCTAGCCCAAATATTATCTTGGCAAGGTTTAAAAGTGTTATGGCTAATAATAATATCGCAACCATACTGTTTACTAACACTTTCTAATCGGGAGCCAAGATTAACGCCATCACCAATGGCGGTAAATTCCATCCGTTTACTAGAGCCAATATTCCCACTAATCACGGTATCTGAGTTGATGCCAATACCGATTTTAATTCTAGGCTTATTATCTATATGGCGACGTTGATTAAATTCGTGTAGGCGATCGCGCATTTCTAAGGATGTTTGTACTGCCATCCAAGCGTGTTCTTCTAATGGTAGAGGAGAACCAAATACAGCCATGATGGCATCGCCGATATATTTGTCAAGAGTGCCTTTATGTTTAAAAACTGCCTCCACCATTGATTCAAAATATTCATTGAGCATACTCACCACTTCTTCTGCTTCCAAGTTTTCTGTTAATGTGGTGTAGCCGCGAATATCGGAAAATAAAATCGAAACTTCTTTGCGATCGCCTCCTAGTTTAGCGTCATCTAATTTCAGCAATTCTTCGGCTAATTCCTGGGTCATGTAGCGGTACATCGTACTCTTGAGCCGCTTTTCATCACTAATATCTTCCATCACCACCAGCGCCCCCCGGACTTGCTCTTGGTCGCTAGCATCGGCTATTGTGTTAATCGATAAATTAATACTATGCTGCTCTGTACCAGTGCCGATAAGCGTGCGATCGGGGTAATATTGTTGACGACCTTTTAAGTCAACTGCATGTAAAGCATCCTGATACCACTTGCTAAAGTCGCCTTCTTTGATGCCGATCGCGTCAGTAACTAATTTACCTTCTAAACGGTCATCTACTCCCAGTCCTAGCAAACGTTGGGCGCTTTCATTGGCGGCGATAATTAACCCAGTTTTATCAGTGGACACCACGCCATTGGAAAGACTACGCAGAATATCCCGTTGCATTTGTTCTTGTTGCTTGACTGTGGCAAATAACTGAGCATTTTGCAGCGCGACTCCCGCTTGAATATTAAAAGCTTCCATGAACTCTTCATCGTTGCGGTCAAAGCTAGCTTGGAAGCAGTCGGGAGCTTTGGGCCAATCAGCTGGATTATAAGGGGGAAAATCCCCGGATTTCTTTTTATTTACGAGTTGGGTAACACCAATCAGTTGTTGATCGGCATTAAATACTGGCATACAAAGCAAGCTACAGGTGCGATAGCCATTTTGTTGGTCTAGTTTTTGGGCTGTCTCTGAGTCAGGATCGTAGTACAAATCAAAGCCAATATTTAACTTTTTGCCAGAAGCCGCGACTATCCCAGCAAAACCTTTACCTACGGGGACTCGTAACTCTTTGGTTGAACCATCATCCTGAGTGATTTTCGTCCACAATTCATCACGATCGCGGTCTATTAACCATAGTGTACTGCGATCGGCATTCATCAGTTCCTTGGCTTCATCCATCACCCGCTTTAGGGTGTCTTCTAAGTCAAGACTGCTTTGAGAGAGGGACTTGATTGCCTTCATTAGCGCCGCTACTGCTCTTTGTTTTTGAGTAGCTACATAAAAAGAGCGCGAGGACTCTAAAATCAGACAAATCGAAGGAGCAAATTCTTGAAATAATTGTTCGTCAGCACGGGTAAAACCTTTGGTATCAATGCGCTCTGCAAGTGGAGCATCATAATGATTCTTAGATTTTAATTTATTCAGTAATTGCACTACTGCAACTAATTGCCCATGTTCATTTAAGAGTGGCAAAGCTAGCATGGTGTAGGTGCGATAGCCAGTTCTCTTTTCTTGTTCTTGGGCAAAATGCGATCGCGGATCGTTATAAAAATCAAAGGGAATATTGATAACTTCTTTAAAAGTGGCGACTTCACCACCAATGCCTTTATTTGCAGGGATGCGAATTTCTAAAGAGCGACCGCCCTCGCCCTCAGCTAGAATTGACCAAAGTTCTTGTTTTTCTTCATCCAATAAAAATATTGTCGTTCGGTCTGCCCCCAGTAATTCTCCGGTTTTCAAGGTAATCGAATGCAACATTTCTTGCAAAATGGTTTCAAACCCATGCGAATCCAGCATTGATAGGGTTTGATGGACAATCTGTAATTTTTGCTCGACATCCTTAACGACCTGTTTAAAAGTATCTTGAGTCAGGGGAGCAAGAAACGTAGAAAAAGTTCCTTGTCTTGTGGCAAGAGCACCCACAGGAGCAGAATTTGCTGTTAATTCGAGGTTTTCTTGGTTGTTACCACCAATAATTAAATCGGTGGTTTCCCCATAACTTCCTTGATACGCTGGCATAACTGGTATTTTATCTAACAGAATGAGGTTTTAGATTTAACAATGAGATTAAATTTATGTAAGTGGTGTTAAAAGCAACAATTGCTTGACATTATCCATAGTTTAATCGCTTGTTTAGCCAGCGTCATCCTGTGAATAAACGCTCAAGTTGATTACCAACAAGCATGGCTTGACCAAAACCCCTTCCCACCGCGATCAATAGGGGGTTAGACCCCTCATATAAACGAGAAAACAATATTTTCCACAGGCGAGAGATTGTTAGTGTAGCCTCATAATATTTTCCAGAAACAGACTAATGAGCATTGCTGTATCCGTAAGATATAGTCGATTTATCTGAAAATTGCTGCAATTTTTAAGTAATTATACGCAAAATTTTTCAGATCGAGTGCGATCGCTTCTTGTCGCAGATATATCAGCTGGGAAAAGAAAGTGCTGAGTAAAAAATACTGAACCCGCAGATCCCCGACAACTTTTACGAAGTCGGGGATCTTGTCGATCGCGAATGATTTAGGATTGCTATAGATATTAATTTTTATACAGATAAAGTTAATTAAAAATATTAAGCACAATAGCATTTCAGCCAAACATAAATATAAAATCAGATTCAATCTTTGGGCTTTACCCAGGATAGAACATTTTCCCTATTGTTATCAATCCACAGGATTATTTTAATGAAAAAATTAAAGACTCAAGTATTTTTAGGCTTGACAGGTGCATTTTTGGCAGTCGGATCTTCCAGTTTGCTAGCTAGAGAAATTCCCATACAGAGTACATCAAACCTCAGAAAGAATTTAGTAGCGCAATTAGAAACTAATCCAAATGTCAATGAGTATTTGGAGAAAAATAAACCAGAAAGTTATAACGCGCTGAAAAGGCAGTTAGATGCAGCGATTGAGGATGCAAAAAGACCGAGTGAAGATAAAGTAATAAAAAATCTTTGGTCATTGTCAAAAACTAATCCTCAAGTAAAGTGGAGAGAAAATAACGGCAAAATTGAATATTTGATGGCGAGTTGGAAATATGTCAAAAACCCAATAGAGGATTGGAAAGTAGGTACAAAAAAAAGTATAGAAGCACGGACTTGGTTAACAGCCGTTCCTCAAGTTAAGGAATTTTGTCAAAATTGTAAGGGGATCGGTATAAATATTCCCGGTAATATTATGCTTTCTCTAAGGTTACAGCAGTATTTAGGCTTAATTTTAAATAGAAATTCCAATAAGACGCATTTTGTCGAAATGTGGGTGAAAGCTGAAGATTTAAGTAGACCATGTGTCGATCCAGAAATTAATGATTCTAGTTGTAATGTTTTTAAAATCCCGATTTCTGCTAGTTATCCGATTTTGCAAGAGATATACACAACTTCTTATGCCGTTGCTAGTCAAGAACATTATCCTTGGACAGGTTTAGGTTACACCTATGATTGGGGAAATCCGAAAAAACCTCGTGAAGGAGCTAGTGAATTTCTGATCGACGGAACTAAAGAAAAACCGATAGAAGTAGAAGTTGTTTCAGTCACAGCCACGAAAGAATATTGTAATAATCAATATTTAACGCTAAAAAATTAGAAATGAGCGCTCATGAAACACCTTGAAGGTAAAGTGGCTTTGGTAACAGGTGCTACGCGGGGAATTGGTAGAGGAATTGCCATTGGTCTTGGTGAAGCAGGTGCAACTGTATACGTCACGGGTCGCAGCCTCAACAACTCTTCCAGTGAGGGGGTTTCAGGAAGTCTTAGTGAAACGAAATCAGCCATTGAGGAAGTCGGTGGTGTATGCATTCCCGTCCAAGTAGACCACAGCGAGGATGAGCAGGTGCGTTTGCTTTTCGATCGCATTCAAGATGAGCAAAATGGCCAACTCGACCTACTGGTAAATAATGCTTACTCAGGAGTTCAGGCAGTAAAAGACGCTTATGGGCAGCCATTTTGGGATTCTGAACCAAGTCTTTGGGATGCTAGCAACAACGTTGGTCTTCGCAGCCACTATGTTGCAAGTGTTTTTGCTGCTCGGATGATGACTAAGCGTAACTCTGGACTAATTTGCACCATTTCCTCATGGGGCGGGATGTCTTATTTCTTTGATATAGCTTATGGTGTTGGCAAAGCAGCTTGCGATCGCCTAGCTGCTAATATGGCTGTTGAGTTAGAACCCCATAACGTCACTTCTGTTTCTATTTGGCCGGGTATTGTTGGTACTGAGCTTTTTTCTAGTTTTGCTTCCCAAATGAATCAAACAAATGCTACTGACCTGAAAAACTCATTTTTAAGCGATCGCTACAACTGGGAAACTCCCTTATTTACTGGACGAGCGATCGCTGCACTTGCTGGTGAGCCAAATGTTATCCGCCGTACAGGACGCGTGCAGATTGTTGCCGAACTGGCTAAGAAATATAATCTTGTAGATGAAAATGGGCATCAGCCCGCATCATTACGCTCTCTGCGTTTTGTACTGCCTGTTGCATTGCCTGTACTGAGAAAGTACTTATGGCTCATACCCGATATTAAAGTGCCGTGGTCGCTACTATTATTGAATGCCCTCGGTTCGCCTAAAATTTAAGGGGCATTGGGCATGGAGCCAGAAGAGATGCGTCTTAAATAATGCAACAATAAGTCTTTGATACTCGTGCATGAGTATTTGAACTGGATGAATCCACCTTTTTACTCCGTTAACGAGTATTTGAACTGGATGAATCCACCTTTTTACTCCGTTGACGAGTATTTGAACTGGATGAATCCACCTTTTTACTCCGTTGACGAGTATTTGAACTGGATGAATCCACCTTTGATACTCGTGAATCAAAATACCTGCAAAAACCTTGATGTATCCTTTCTGCTCACCTACTGTCTGCCCCTTTTAAGATAAGCAAATTTTGCCACCCCTTCAGCAAACAAGCTGTTTGAGATTGTAAAACTTTGTATTCTGAATTAATAGGTCTTAATAGTTCTTTTAAAACTGGTGCAAGAAGATTTTCGGTTAATTGTTGATTTAGTTTTAGTTCTAGGCGTTGCAGCCTGTGGCGGACTATTAGCGGCACTTTTACGACAACCCGTGCTGCTGGGGTATCTCATTGGGGGGATAGTCATTGGGCCAACGGGACTGGGATTGATTAAAGAACTGATTCAAGTAGAGACTCTGGCACAGTTCGGGGTCGCCTTTTTGTTATTCGCCTTGGGTGTGGAATTTTCCTTTGCGGAACTCAAGAAGGTAAAAGCGATCGCTCTTGGTGGAGGTGGACTCCAGATTGCTTTGACGATTTTGGTGACAGTTTTAGTCTGCGGGTTAAGTGGAGCCTGGGGAGCCTTACCTGCAAAGGGGATGTTTTTGGGGTGTATTCTGTCCCTGTCTTCCACAGCCGTTGTCCTTAAGTGCTTGATGGAGCGTAACGAAACAGAAACGCCCCACGGGCAAGTGATGCTGGGAATTTTAGTTGTTCAGGACTTGGCACTAGGACTAATGTTAGCAGTCTTACCAGCCCTCAACCAACCAGCAGAAACTATTGGCATTGCTGTCCTAACAGCGTTAGGTTCGATTGCTTTATTTGCTGCTGGGGCTGTAGCTGTGGGGATTTGGCTGATACCACCTTTGTTGCAACTGCTAGCCCGTACCGAAAGTAAAGAACTATTTTTATTAGGGGTTGTAGCCCTGTGTTTGGGTATTGCCCTGTTGACAGAGCATTTGGGACTGTCCATTGAAATGGGGGCATTTGTCGCGGGTTTGATGATTTCTGAGGTAGAGTACGCCGACCAAACCCTGACTTATGTCGAACCACTGCGAGATATCTTTGCCAGTTTGTTTTTTGCCGCCATTGGGATGTTAATTGACCCAGTGTTTTTGTGGAACAACCTGGAATTAATTTTGGTATTAGTGGCAATAGTTTTCGTCGGTAAATTTTTGATTATCACGCCCTTAGTGAAACTGTTCCGCTATCCTTTGAAAACAGCCATAATCGCCGGTTTGGGATTGGCGCAAATTGGGGAATTTTCTTTTGTTCTCGCCAGTGAAGGGCAGTCTTTGGGGCTGGTGTCTCGACAAATATACTTATTAATTTTGGGAACTACCGCAGTCACTCTGATGCTGACTCCTTTTGTACTGCGGCTAGTGCCATTTTTATTTAACTTTGCCGAATCAATGCCTTGGTTAAAACCGTACTTAGAAGAAGATGAGGTGCAGGATGTATCGGAAGATTTGCCTCTCAAAGACCATGTAGTAGTTTGTGGCTATGGGCGAGTCGGCAAGAATTTGGTGAAGTTGTTGCAGCAACACGACCTACCTGTGCTAGTAATCGACCAATCGGAGAGGAGAATTCAGCAGTTGCGCGAGGCTGGGGTGTCTTATGTCTATGGTAATTGCGTTAGTTTACACGTTTTGGAAACTGCCGGGGTGAATCATGCCAAAGGAATGGCGATCGCACTCCCAGATCCCATAAGTACTCGTCTTTGCTTGAAACGCGCTTTAGAATTGCGCCCAGAATTAGATTTGGTTGTCCGTGCTACCCAGGATAAAAATATTGAGGTGCTGTATCAATTGGGAGCCAGGGAAGTTGTGCAACCAGAGTTTGAAGCCAGCTTAGAAATGGCAACCTATTTATTAACTGGCTTAGGCTTGTTGTCGCCGCCTGTAGTCCAACGAGAAATGCAGCAAATCCGCAACGATCATTATTTAGATTTGCGCCCAGAGCGCTCTGCAACTGAAGTTGCTCGTGATTTGCGCCAAGCCACCCGCGATTTAAATCAGCGCTGGTATCCTCTGCCATCGAATTCGCCCTTAATTGGCATGAGCATAGAAGAAGCAGATATGCGCTATTTAACAGGAGTGAGTTTGATGGCAATTCGCCGCGCTAACGGCGAAGAAATCGATTATCCCAAAAATCAAACCAAATTGGCAGAAGGCGATCGCTTGCTGGTAGTGGGAGCTGATGAAGAACTGGCAGCTTTGGCAGAATTCGCTAAGGGACAAGTGGCTGTTCCCGGAGAAAATAGTGCTTGTCAGTGGGTTACAGTCAATGCAGACGCGCCAACACTAGGTAAAACCCTTGCAGATTTAGATATCGGCAAGCAATATGGAGTCCAAGTACAGGCGATCCGGCGAGATGGCAAGTTTATCCGCTATCCTGATGGCGGCATGGATTTGCAAGTCGGCGACCAAGTATTGTTATGTGGTGGTTTGACAGGTCTGAGTCAACTACAACAATTGTTTGCGATCGCAAATTCAGTACCCCTGTCTATCCCAGTGGTAAAAGCTGGTGAAGCAGAAGCGCTCAAAGACTTTTTACCTGCCGATAGAGTGACTGATTGAATTTTAAGACTCCGCAAATTTAAAATTCGGCTTGCCCCACACCCTCGTGGTTCGGGTCAATCCAAAATCCAAAATCCAAAATCCAAAATTGATTGACTGCTCTAAATTTACGTGAGTTCGATGAACCTCTCCCTCCCACAGGGAAAGGGAGCAACGAGGAATTAGGGTTTTAGCTCTTTTCTGGGTGTCCAAGAGGGGTTGGGGGAGAGGTCAAAAAAGGGCTTGTCGAACTCACGTTAAATTTTGATTCTCTTTTGCAGAAAAGTATTTAATGGGGTCATCTGCTTGATTTTTGTCAATCGCAGAAGTTTTTGGTCTATTGAATTTGATTACCTTGTTTGAGAAGGAACTTCCAAGAAATAAATTATTCAAATAAACGAACCACTCCAGACACAGAGAACACAGAGGAATAAGGAGGAGAGAGTTTTTTCGCCAGTTTTTTGAGTGAGTATTTTTTTATTTGGAAGTCCTTAACTGAATCTATCTAAGAACTGAGTTTTATTTTTTACAAATTTATTCTGTCTTTACAATACTTTTTTATCTCATATTTTCAGTTATCAGATACTTTGGCGATAATGATATTTACTGTACTGTATTTACAGTACTTTATCCCAAATTATTTGTGATAAAGCTTTTTAAGACTTAATGACAAAAGTCAGATGAAGAGAAGCGATCGCGAAACTTTATTACGCGATAATGGTTATAAACTAAGAAAAACTACGTTTTTACATCGTTGTAGCTGTATCTTTTCATTTTAAAAAAATTCCTGAAATTATACTTATAATGTTGTACACAAGTTTACGTATTATTACTAGAGCATCTGCTAATTTACTCTGTAAGCTTTTAGGACAGCCTAGTGTTAGTAATTTAGAAACTCAACTCCATGAGAAACAAGTTCAAATTCAGCAGCTAGAAGAGCAAGAAAGGGCGCTTTACCGAGTTATTAGTAAAATTCGAGCTTCTCTTGAGTTAGAAACAATTTTTCGTACAACCACAAAGGAAACTTGCAAGTTACTCCGAGTCGAACGGATTGCCGTTTATCGTTTCTATGAAAACTGGGGTGGAGAATTTGTTAGCGACTTTGAGTTTGCAGAGACTGGATGGGATGATGTAGATACATTAGGAAAAAATACAGTTTGGAATGACTCTTATCTACAAGAAAATCAAGGTGGACGGTATCGTAATAATGAAACTTTAGTTGTTTCAGATGTTTACGCAGCAGGCTTATCTCAATGCCATTTAGAAATTTTACAACAGTTCCATATTCGAGCTTATGCAACTGCATCAATTTTTGTGGGAAAAAAACTGTGGGGAGTGCTTGCTGCTTATCAGCACTCACAGCCACATGAATGGAAACAATTAGAAATTCAGTTTTTGTCTCAGATTGCGACGCAGTTAGGATTTGCAGTTAAACAAGCAGAATTTTTAGCTCAAGCAGAACAAAAAGCAGCAGAACTGTATAAAGCAAATCAGCAGCAGGATATTCTGTTTAATTTAGTTGCTGAAATTCGTGAATCTCTGAATATAGACATTTTATTTAAGACTACTGTACGAGAAATTCGTAAGGCTCTCCGTAGCGATCGCGTCAGTATCTTTCGATTTGATCTGGGATCGAACTATACCTCTGGTGAATTTGTCTCCGAGAATGTATTGCCTGACTACGATTCTACGATCGCCATCAAGGTAAAGGATAATTGTTTTGGTGAAAAATATGCAGTTGCTTATCACCAAGGGCGTATACAGGTAGTATCAGATATTTATCAAGCTGGGCTAAAAGATTGCCACATTCAACTGTTAGAACAATTTCAAATCAAGGCACAAATTGTTGCACCTTTAATGAAAGGAAAAGCTTTATGGGGATTACTATGCGTTCATCAGTGCCATTTTCCGCGCGAATGGAAAAAGTCGGAAATTCAATTTATCCACCAGTTAGCTGCTCAGTTTAATGTAGCTTTAGAACATTCTGAGTTATTAGAGCAATTCCGCTCTCAAGCTAATCAACTTGCTCAAGCAAACAATGCTTTAGAAATAGCAAATTCTCAGCTAGAAAAACTTAGTAAACTAGATGCTCTAACCCAAATCGCCAATCGTCATTGTTTCGATCAGTTTTTAGATCGGGAATGGGATCGACTAATACTAAATGAAAATTATTTATCTTTAATTATATTTGATATTGACTATTTTAAGGATTATAACGATTCTTATGGACATCTAGCTGGGGATGAATGCTTAATACAAGTTGCTCGTGCAGCACAATCTGTATTAAAGCGTCCTACCGATCTACTAGCTCGTTATGGTGGTGAAGAATTTATTGTAATTTTGCCAAATACGAACGAATCAGGTGCGATTAAAGTAACTAAGTTGATTCAAAAATCTATTCAAGAATTAAAGATTCCCCATAAAAAGAAGAATAATTTTCAATATTTTGTGACCGTCAGTTTAGGTGTTGCAATTCAGAAACCAACAGATAAAACTTCATCTCAAGATTTAATTAATGCCGCCGACAAAGCTTTATACAAAGCTAAAGAACAAGGACGCAATCGGTGGGTTTGTGCTGCAAAAACCTGGGTCTAGTGATGAAATAATTAAAAATACACAACTTTAATTATGGGATACAAGCCCACAATAAATAAAGAATTGCTTCGAGATGCGAGGTGCAAGGCATCTTTATTCCAAGCCCACGGCTTAAGCCGTGGGCTTGAATTTTTAATCCGAGTGAAGCAAATGATAAAGCGATAGGTTGTGGTGTTTCTGCCTCACTCCTAACTCACTTTCGGCTTGATATAGGCGATCGCTTGTTTCCAAACGGTGGTTTGCTGACTATTTTCATCCGCAAGAGAGATACACTGTGGATCTTGCCATAAAACTTTTCCTGTGAGTACATCACCAGTCAGCAGCTTTAACTCTACTGGCGTTGTTTGTTTAATCAGGTTTTGGACTTGTCTAATACTGGGTAAAGTGGTGTCAAATTCGGTAAGCATTTTTAGTAAAGATGAACCTACAAGGCAAAATAAAGAGTAACTAATCCTTGATAATTCATCCTTGAAGAAATGGCAATCGAATTTACTAAGTATCATGGTCTAGGCAACGACTTTATTTTGATTGACAATCGCTCGTCATCAGTGCCTGTAGTGACTCCAGAGCAAGCCATCAAGTTGTGCGATCGCCACTTTGGTATCGGTGCTGATGGTGTAATTTTTGCCCTACCTGGAGAAAACGGCACTGACTACACCATGCGGATTTTTAATTCTGATGGTTCTGAACCAGAAATGTGTGGCAATGGCATTCGCTGTTTAGCTGGCTTTTTAGCAGATTTAGAAGGGGAATCCCGAAATCAAGACTCATATCGCATTCATACTTTGGGTGGTGTAATGACTCCCCAACTTTTATCTGATGGTCAAGTTAAAGTAGATATGGGTTTACCCAGGTTACTCGCTAGCGAAATTCCTACCACTCTCGCACCCGCCCAACAAAAAGTTATTTCTGTGCCCTTAGAGGTGGTGGGGCAAACTTGGGAAGTCACCTGTGTAAATATGGGAAATCCTCACTGCATTACCTTTGTGGAAGATGTCGCAGCAATTGAGTTAGAAACCATCGGCCCGAAATTTGAGCATCACCCAGTTTTTCCTCAACGCATAAATACGGAATTTATTCAAGTGGTACGTCGTGACTATTTGAAAATGCGGGTATGGGAACGGGGTGCTGGAATTACCTTAGCTTGCGGGACTGGTGCTTGTGCTTCCTTGGTAGCTGGTGTGTTAACTGGGAAATGCGATCGCACCGCCACTGTCGAATTACCTGGTGGCCCCTTGCAAATTGAATGGTCAGAAATCGACCAACGAGTTTACATGACAGGCCCGGCTGAGAAGGTATTCACTGGTAAACTATAACCGACTTACTATTGGCATTACTCAAGTAGTAGTGCCATAGAAGCCTTGCAGCGATGTCTGTGGGGAGCTGGGCCATCATTTCTTATAGCTATTCAATAATATTGCAACACATCCTTGGGTAAAGACGCGATGAATCGCGTCTCTACAATATGGTCTATTTGTCGCATTATTTTTTCAAATTGGTATTATTTTGGGGAACTGGCGATGAATCTATTTCTGCTGGAGATTGAATCTGGGGATTAATTTTAGATTGCACAGCTTCTTTATTAGAAATTGCGAGATATATACCCCCTAAAATTAGAGCCAATCCTAACAAGTTAAAAATACTCAAGTTTTCCGAGAAAAGTATCCAAGCAAGAATCGCAACAATCACTGGATTGAGTAGTAAGAGTAAAGAGATAAATCCTGATGAAAAATTTTTCAGGCTGTATACAATTAGCCCATGACCCAAGGCTTCGCAAATAGCAGCTAGCGCAAATACTACTAACCACCCCGACAAAGTAACTGGGAAAATTTGTTTTTCTAAGATTAGCACTATTGGTATCATCAATGAAGTTGCGATCGCACAACGCCACAGGAGAATGGTGATAGTTGAAAACTTATTGCCGATCTGCTCGATAAGTAAAAAGTTTGCTGCATAAAATATCGATGATGTTAGGGCAACAGCATCACCTGTAATATTATTATTAGAACGCAATAAATCTTCAAATCCGACTGCGATCGCACCGATTATAGCTAAGAACAGACCGATGATAAATTTGCGCCCAAAAATTTGATTAAAAAATAGCCATCCCCCTAAAGTAGTAAATAGCGGATTGAGGCTACCTAACGCATTAGCATTCGCAGCACCAGTCTGAGTTAACGCCCAAGTCCAAGATAATCGACCTAATACATGAACTAGACCCACTGCGATTAAAAGCGCTATCTCTTTGATTGGATAAGGCTGCTGTGGTAATACAGGTTTATCTTCTGTAATTTGAGTCCGTACTTGATTAATTCCATTCCATAAGCCAAAGATAATAGTCGCTATCCATAAACGATTAAAGAATGTAGCAACAGCGCTCATTTCTCTAACAGCGACTTTAATAAATATTGCTGTTGAAGATAAAGCTAATAATGCAATTATTACTATGATTATCGGCAGGATTTTTGAAGTTTTATCATTTTCTGGTGTTAGGCTTAATTGAGTTTCTGCCATTTAGTTTATATTTATTATACGAACTGCCATCTATCTCTACGAGACGCTTCTGGGTTCGCGCAGCGTCTGGTTAGAGAAGTGAGCAATTATTTGGGATTACTTAGGTAATAATGCCATAGAAGTCTTGCTGCAACTGCTCGCCACGGTCGCCAGTGCTGTGTCATTTCTTCTAGTTGCAATGGTGTTGGACGCGTCGCCAAGTTTTTGAGTTTTTGTAGAGCGATCGCGATCGCTAAATCGCCTTTAGGAAAGACATCAGGACGTTGCAGCGCCATGAGCAAATAAATATCAACTGTCCAGTCTCCGATACCTTTGAGACGCTTTAGCTCAGTTCTGATCGTATTTTCGTCCATTCTTTCCAGCTTGCTGAGGTCAAGCTGACCAGTTGCAATAGCATTCGCCAACCCACGACAGTATAAAATTTTTTGCCGACTGAATCCAATCGCTCTTAATTGAACATCATCCAATATCAGAAAATTTTCTGGTGTCAGAGTGACAACAACCCCACATAATCTGGTAAATATAGCCTTTGCAGCCGCTACAGAAACTTGTTGTTCCAGAATGATGCACAGAAGTGTTGTAAAACCCGCTTCTCTTTTCCACATCGGTGGAGGCCCCAGTGTTTCTAAAATCCGAGCCAAATCGCGATCGAGTTTGGCAAGCACCATTAAACCACGGGTAAGACTTTCTTCTGTCAACGATTCTAGTTCAGGTGTTTGAGTCATCTTTGAGAAATTTCGATTCTTGTGTAAGCAGTTTTTGTTTGCGCTCAATTCCCCAGTGATAACCACCAAGACTGCCATCACTCCGCAGCACCCGATGACACGGTACAATTAGCGCGATCGGATTAGCCCCACAAGCATTACCTACAGCGCGGACTGCTTGGGGCTTGGCAAGATTACGGGCGATATCAGTGTAAGTGCGGGTTTCGCCATAGGGAATTTTTTGTAATGCTTGCCAAACCTGTTTCTGAAATGCTGTCCCACGAACATCAAGTGGTAAATCAAGATTTGTTTCACCTCCTGCAATGAAGTCGAGGATTGCTTGTATCCATTCCTTGTGTGTGCGATCGTCACGCACGATCTGCGCTTGGTAAAATTCCTGGTTCAAAATGTGTTCAAGCTTGTCTGCTTCATCACCTAGTTTAACGGCACAGATACCCTTCTCTGTTGTTGCCACCAGCAAATATCCTAGCGAACATGGAGCGATCGCATAAACAATGTTGATTGTTTTTCCAGCTTGTTGGTAAATTTTTGGTGTCATTCCTAATTGTTTAGGTGCTTTCTCATACAGTTGACTACTTGAACCATACCCAGTATCGTAAACTGCATCAGCAATTTCTTCCCCCGACTGAAGACGCTGTTTCAATCGCTGGCTACGCAGCGCATCTGCATATTGAAAAGGCGATACACCAATTATCTGCTTGAATATTCTTTGTAGGTAACTGGGACTCATTTCTACCTGAGAGGATAATTCCGATAAGGTTGGTATGTGGTCAACTTGTGCTTCAATATATCGACATACTGCTAAGATTTTGGCTGTATTTGGAACTATTTCAGATTGTGGTTGACAGCGCTTACAAGGTCGAAAACCTGCAATTTCAGCATCTTGTACCGACTGGAAAAAACAAACTTGATTCCGATTCGGTCTGCGACTAGGGCAAATAGGTCGGCAATAAATGCCTGTAGAGCGAACACCGTAAAAAAACTTACCTTCAAAAGCGGAGTCTCGATTGAGAACTGCTTCCCATAGTGTTTCTTCTAAAAGTTGTGTCTGTTGTAATTGCATTCATCGCTCCTCAAATCTATTGCAAAGTACCCCGACTTTGGATTGCCCATGATTAGTTTTTGCCTTTAGGTAAAACTAGATTAAATGTATCGTTCAACTACTTTCTATCTGATTGTTGCGATCGAAGTTGATTATCTCAGGGTATTCTGTCAGCACTCCTGAAGTCATTCGCTCTTTGACAAATGGTTCACCCGATTGGGTGAATGCGATCGCAGCATCCAGAACTACGCTGAAAGTAGAGCCACTTTTTTGCTCTTAGTGACCGCGCTGACAGCTAAAAAACTTTTACAATGGCTATGATTACCTTGAATATTATGCCAATTGCTTATATATCAAAGGGTCTAAGAGTGGATGAAATTGTAAAATCATCGCAGAAACCAGATTTTCTACCAGAGAAGATCCCTCTGCTGGAAACAATTGCTGCCAATTTACCGGGAATGATTTTCCAAATTCTGCAACGGCAGGATGGTTCTGTATTTATTCCTTATATTAGTTCTGGTTGTAAATATTTGTATGAATTAGAACCAGAGGCTATACAGCCAGACTTTCAGATGTTATGCAAACTGATTTATCCACAAGATATAAAAGCTTTTACAGAATCTATTGCTGTTTGTCGTACTACTCTTACACCTTGGCATTGGGAAAGTCGGATTATTACGCCTAGTGGCAAACTTAAATGGATTCAAGGTACTTTGCAGCCAGAATTACAAGCAGCAGGTGATTTTCTTTGGCATGGTTTGGTTATGGATATTACAGACCGAAAGCAAGCCCAAGAAAAATTGCTTGAGAGTGAGGCACGATATAAAGCAATTTTGGATGCTATCCCCGATTTGATGTTTCGCATCAGCCGCGATGGCGAGTATCTAGATTTGAAAAGTGAGGGTGCAAATATCACTCTTTCGAGAGAAGAAATAGTTGGAAAAAATTTGCAAGAGTTATTGCCGAGTGATGTTGCAGCCATTAGCCAAGTAGCGATCGCTAAAACTTTAGATTCGGGAATTTTGCAAACTTGTGAATATCAACTACCAACATCTTTGGGAAACAGAGATTATGAGGCGCGATTGGTAGTTAGTGGTACAGATGAGGTACTAGCAATTGTCCGAGACATCACAGATCGCAAACAAGGGGAAGTCGCCTTACAAAATCTTGCCCAAAAATTTGCGAAAGCTTTTAGTTGCAGCCCCGATTCAATTACCATTAGCACGCTGCAAGAAGGACGCTTTATCGAAGTTAACGACAGTTTTGTGAATCTTTCCGGTTATGGGCGAGATCAGGCAATTGGTAAAACTTCTTTTGAATTAAATCTTTGGGTAAACGATCGCGATCGCCTAAACTTAGTGCAAGAGTTGCAAAGCACGGGAGTTGCTCGTAACTTAGAAATTGATTTTCGGAAAAAATCTGGCGAGATAATTACAACGCTGCTGTCAGCCGAAGTCATTGATTTGAATGGTATTCCTGCCATTTTAGCAGTGCATCACGACATTACAGAACGCAAACAAGTAGAAGCACAATTACGCTTTTGTGCCCAACGCGATCGCTTGTTGGCAGAAACCCTAGTGCGAATTCGATCTTCACTGAAATTAGAGGAAATTCTTCAAACCACCGTGACGGAAGTCAGGCAATTTCTGCAAGCAGATCGAGTTTTCATTGGTTTAAATAATGCTAATTTAGGAGTCAAAACTCTTGCTGAATCAGTAGATCCTAAATATCCATCAGTTTCAGGTTGGTCTACTAAAGATGAAGCTTATCTACAAGAATTAAGAAACTTATTAAAAGATAATCGTGTGCGTGTGGTTGAAGACGTAACGCAAATATCAGCATCTCCCAAAGTAAAAGCACACTGTCAAAAATTCCAAACGAAGGCTAGCTTGGCTGTACCAATTATGCTAGGCAATGAATTATTTGGGGCGTTAATTGCCAATCAATGCTCAGGGCCGCGTCATTGGCAGCCCATAGAAATTGATTTGTTACAGCAGATGTCAGAACAGCTAGCGATCGCGATTCAACAAAGTCAGATATGCCAAAAGCTAGCAGAACTCAACACTAATTTAGAATACCAAGTCCAAGAACGGACAGCACAGTTGCAGCAGAAAATGCAAGAAGTTGAAAATTTACATCGTGTCAAAGATGTAGTTTTGCACACAGTTGCCCACGATTTACGAACTTCCGTGATGGGTAACTTGATGGTGTTAAAGAATTTGTTAAATCAAGGGCAGGGGAGCAGGGGGCAGGGAGACAAGGGGACAAAGGGACAAGGAGGACAAGGGGACAATGAAAATAACCTTGCCCAATGCCCAATGCCCAATTCCCAATCCCCAATCCCAATATCTCGCTCAATCATCGAGCGAATGATTCAGGGCAACGATCGCCAACTAACAATGATTAACTCATTGCTAGAAATTAATTCCTGTGAAAAACAGGGTATTGAGATCAAACTCGAACCAGTGCAATTTAGCACCTTACTGGGAAGTACATTTGCCCAGTTGGAACCCATGCTGACACAAAATCAAGCGACTCTGAAGAACTTGGTTCGGGCAGACTTACCGTTAGTCATGGCAGATGAGATTCGATTGCAGAAAGTTGTGGTAAATTTGATCGCACATAGCTTACAAAATAATCCGCCAGGATTAAATTTTACCCTGAGCGCCACCGTTGAAGGGGGAATGATTCGCACTCAGATTCAAGATGACGGTGTGGGAATGAGTAAAGTAGAATGCGATCGCCTCTTCGATCTCCATGTCCGCGATCCTCAAGACTGTTGCTCTACAAGCATTGGCTTAAAAATGTATCTTTGTCGGAAAGTTATTAAGGCGCATGGCGGCGAAATCGGGGTTATAAATAACCGCAAGCGTGGGTTAACTTTCTGGTTTACACTACCTTTGGCAACTTCATCCGCAACAAATCGCCCATAAATCACCAAAAAATGAGAGGGTGTTATTTATGGCAATGTTGAGTAAAGGAAACACCCTCAAGATATGGGCAAAGTTGCTCGGATGCTATTGGCTACTCCATTGACAACAGTGCAAAGGTGGTGGAGAAAAACCTTTTTTGCACCAACAACTGATGAAATCGTTACTCTTTACAGAGTTTGGCGTAACCGTTTTTTGTGGCAAAGATTACGTTTATGGTTATGGCTGGCGCTGATTTGTCTGTTGTCTTTTACTTTGCGAGATATTTACGGCCTGTTTTTTCCATTTGCAGAGTTGCAGCCGTTGCCAGAAGTACTTAGAACTCAACGCCTGGTAATTAATGTTGTAATGCTTGCAAGTATAATTATTTGCTTTGCTTTACATAAAACTAAATTAGGTCGTCATCGTCCAGATTTATTATTTTTGGGGTCTTCTTGGTCACTTAGTTTAGCGTCGCAGTTATTCGCAACCATCAGAGGTTTTGCACTACCCGATACCATCGGCTGGTCGCTGTTGTTCTTGAGCCAAGCTGTGTTGATGCCTGTTTGCTGGATTCTTCACTTGCTGACTCAAGTGAGTGTGCTGATTTACTATTTTGGTGTGAATACAGTACTTGGGCTAAAAACACCAATCCCCGACCACCCAGAAATATATAATGTAACGTTCATTTTATATATCTTCTGGTTTTGTACTATATGTGACTTCGGTGTTTATCTGTACGATCGCCTGCAACGTTCGGAATTTTTCGCCCGCCAAGAACTAGAATCTGCCTACCAAAAACTCAAGGTTGCCGAAGCTAAATATCGCAGTATTTTTGAAAACGCTGTTGAAGGGATTTTTCAAAGCAGTCCCGATGGACGTTACATTACGGCAAATCCGGCTTTAGCGAAGATTTATGGCTACTCTTTAGTAGACGACGTGACAGCAAATTTTACTGATATTGAACAATTGTACGTTGACCCAAACCGCCGAGCAGAATTTGTGCGCCTGATGGAAAAGTATGGCAGCGTTTCCGATTTTGAGTCCCAAATTTATCGTCAAGACGGGAGTATTGTCTGGATTTCCGAAAAAGCCTATACAGTCCGTGACGAACAAGGAAAACTGCTTTACTACGAAGGTTTGATTGAAGACATTACCCAGCGCAAGCAAACTGAAGAAGAACTACGAGTGTTTTTCCATGCAGTTTCCCACGACTTACGCAACCCAGTACTAGGTACTTTAATGGTACTGAAGAATTTGCTGGCCCGTTCAGAGGAAAATATTACGATTTCCCGCTCAATTTTAGAGCGGATGATTCAAAGTTGCGATCGCCAACTGAAATTAATTAATTCGTTGATGGAAACTCATATCAGTGAGGTGCAAGGTGTTGTTTTACAACGTCAAGCCGTACAATTACTGGCAGTTGTCGAAGCTGCGATCGCAGATTTAGAGCCATTGCTAGAGCAAAATCAAGCCCAGCTGACAAATCTGGTGTCCGCAGATTTGCCATTAGTGAATGCCGACCCTACGCAACTATGGCGAGTTTTTTCTAACTTAATTGTCAATGCTTTGAAACATAATCCCCCTGAATTGCTTTTGACAATCAATGCTACCCGTCAGGATGACATGATTTATTGTACTGTTAGTGATAATGGCGTGGGCATTAGTCAACAACAAAGCGATCGGCTTTTTGACCTTTACTTTCGGGGTACAAGTATCGGCAATTCTGTAAGTTTGGGATTAGGGTTGTATCTATGTAAGCAAATTATCCATGCTCACGGTGGCGAAATTGGTGTGAACAGTGCATTGAATGCAGGGGCAACATTTTGGTTTACCTTACCAATTAGTAGCTCACAGGATGAAGTTGCTAATTAAACCTTTTTGTTACCAAAAATATTTTTTTAAATTTGTTATTATTCAGGAAAAAAGAAACGAATAGAACAACAAAATCCGGGTAAAAGTGGCGATGTCATTTCATCATCGCCTAATAAAGTAGCAACTAAAACCAACTGTGCTTTTTCTCGTCGATAAACTTCGACTTGTTTAGTGAAGCGATCGACAATCCAATACTCACGCCCGCCTTGAACTGAATAAAGTTTCAGTTTTGCTTCCTTGTCTCGAAGTTCGTTTTGTTTACCTGGGGATAAAACCTCTATTACTAACTCTGGTGCGCCTGTCAAATGCCCTGCTTCATCTTCAATTTGCGCCAGTCGTTCTCGACTTACCCAAACTACATCCGGTATAATGCTATCTGCTTGCGAAAAAATCACGCCTGGAGCCACAATTGTTTCCCCTAAACCACTCAAATCTGACCAAACATCGAGTTGTCGAGCAATTTTTACACAAACTTGTTGATGACGGCGGTGAGGAGTACGAGTCACAAAGAGTTCTCCATTAATAATTTCATAGCGCGTCCACTCATTTTCTGGTAGAACCTCTAAATTGTGAATTGTCCAGCGTACTCTCTCAACGGCATGGTTCATGATTGTCCCCATTTGGCTCGTTACCTTTGTTTGTTTAATTTTATCTAATTAAAAGGTGTTTATGTCGATGGCTTACAACTGGGAACCAATTTGTTTTATGTAGTCGTGTTCAGAACTTAATTTATTCGCAATTACTGTGTAGGTGTGTCCTAACCAACTTTCCTAAAAGGCTACAGATTGCACATCATTGAGATTTTGCCCATATTGCGTAGAGCATAAAAATGTATTAATGAATTTTAAGTTTTAATGATAATATTACGCAAAATTTATAATTAATTTCAATGAATACTCGCTTTTTCTCACCAACAGGGCAATCAGGAGTAGGTTATTAATATAGTTAAACAACAGGCTTAATTCTTTAGCTGTGAATATAAAAAAAGTAACTTATATTTTTTTAATTAAAAAATAATCACAAAGTTTAGAATCTAGTTATAAGACAAAAACAAGTTGAGGTTTAAATATGAAAAAAATTATCTGGTTTTTGTCAGTGCTGGCAGTTTTAGCAACATGGACACTAAGTTCCGATGCTGTCTGGAAATATCTTTTCTTCCTGCGCCTGCCTATTTTGATGGGTTTATTCCTTCTGCTTCTTCCTAAACTTGCCAAGGATTGGCTACCAACCATGTTGAGGAACCTATTTGTACTTCGCACCAAGTGGCAACTAGCAGTCATAATTATGAGCGCAGTTGGAGCAGGAACGTCAGTAATTTCAGTTACAGCTATCATTTTGGATAACGCACCAGATCGCTTTGATGTACCACGAATAATAGAAATTTCTGAATTTTGGCAATATGCAATAGCTATTGCCTTAAGTTTATACATTTGCATTACTGTAAGAGACCTGTCCAAAGAGAAGCTGGAGGATGAAGACATACAGTGGGGAACATTTGTAGGTGCCGGATTCGGCATTGTCCAACTATTTTTTGTTAGTTTTATCAGCCAATGGTTAAGCTCAAATGTTTTTTTAAAAAAAATGCTTTTTGATATCTTTTCTTTCATAACCAAACATCATACATTTGGCTATATTAACCCTCAAACTGGTGAATTGAGTGCGGGGCATCTGATAGCGATCGCTTATTTGATAATTGCAGTAGTTATCTACATTACGGTTGGTTTGCTTTTTAAGCCAGAATCAAAAACAGAGCGACCTGAAGCACCTGCACTCCTGTATGTGCTACTGATTATATCGATAGTGACACTTTTCTATGGAGGTGCAACATTCTATTTTGATTACTTCCGTATTCCTGTACTAGTTATCTTTATTAGTTTCTCAGTAGTTAGTTATGTTGTATTTGATGTAAATCACTTTTATCAAGTCAAGAATTTTGAGGATAGTGAAGACAATAAAAAAGTTGATAGCGATTCAAATAACTTCCAAAAAATCTTAGAAAAGCGTCTCCAACATCAAGATGGAAAACGAACTTTAGTAATTATTTGTGCTAGTGGTGGCGGAATTCAAGCATCAGGATGGACAGTGCAAGTGTTAAGTGGTTTCCAGGAATTATTAGGAAACTCATTTACCAAAGCAATTGGCTTGATTAGTGCTGTCTCAGGCGGTTCAGTAGGGACAATGTACTATCTAGATCACTTTAATAAAGATGGTTTTTTAGAAGAGAGCAAAAAAGAAATATCAAAGAAAACCAAAACCAAAGTAACAGCTAGTTTTTATGCTGCTACTAAAGATAGTTTAGATGCCGTTGGTTGGGGTCTGGTTTATTTGGACTTATGGCGATTCATAGGATTTCCATTTCTTGTTCGTCGAAAGTTTGATCGTGGTACAGCAGTTGAGACAGACTGGCAGGGGGAAATGAAGAAAATGAAGGATACGAAGAAAATAAAAACCTTTGGAACCTGGCGAAAACAGATTTTTGATGGCGAAATTCCTATTCCTGTATTCAATGCCACTTTAGTCGAAAATGGCTGGCGGTTTCTGATGACTCCAATAACATTTGGGAACACTCCTGAGAAAAAGTATAAAGACTTTAATACTCTTTATGGAGCCTATGATGTGAATGTTGTGACGGCTGCAAGACTATCAGCAACTTTTCCCTATGTCTCTCCTATCTGTCGCAGCAGTGTAAACATCCCAAAGCATAATTATCACGTTGCTGATGGGGGCTATTTCGATAACTCTGGCTTTGTAACGGCAGCCGAATGGCTGGATGAACATCTTAATGAATGGTCAGATGAAAATAATTTAAATATAAAAAGAGTCCTGATATTGCAAATCAATCCTTTTCCAGAATCTGATTCAACGGAAAACGTGGAGGGGAATGGAGGCTGGTTTATGGCGACTTTAGGGCCATTACTGGCAATGTTCAAGGTACGCGATCCGGTTTTAGCATCTCGAAATGCAAAGGAAGCAGATTTGCTGGTCAAAAAATGGGAGAACAAGGTAGATATCCAATACTTTCCCATTTTCTTCCCCTCAGAATCTGAAAATGCAGTATCTAAATTTTATAAAGATGGTCGGTATCGTCCGCCTTTATCCTGGAGGTTAACTGATAGAGAGAAGGAAGCTATTAAAGAAGGTTGGGAGGCAATAAAAACAAAAGAGAACATTAAAAAAATTAAACAACTGTGGCATAAATGGAATACGTCAGATTCCACAGACCGTACACCAAAAAATTAACGACTTGCTTCTCCTGTAGATAGTTAAGAGTAGGAGTACGAGCATCACTCAAAGGGTTACAGGTGATAGGGAATAGGAAGGTACTAATTGGTGTTCACACTAGAATCATAATAGACATCTCCAAAAAGGAATGTAGAGACGTAGCATTGCTACGTCTCTATAAAGGTTCTGGATAATGCATATTTAATTAATTTCTGGAGATGTCTAATGAAAAGCGGAAGTTCAGGCGAAACTCTTATACTGACATTTACCCAACTTAAACCACCTAATCGCGATACCGCAGTCACTTTTACTCTGGCGCTGACAGCAGAAGAACGTACCCGCAGTCGTCATCGTTTTGAAACGGAAGATGGTAAGGTTGTGTTTTTACATTTACCCAGAGGAACTGTCTTACACGATGGCGACATTCTGCAAGAAGAAACCGATAGCAGTTTAATCAGAATTACTGCCAAACCAGAACTAGTGCTGACTGCTTTTGCCCAAACACCACTTTTATTACTACGGGCGGCATACCATCTGGGAAATCGCCATGTACCTGTAGAAATTACCTCAACTTATTTACGCTTGTCTTCAGATTCTGTTTTACACACGATGTTGGAACAACTGGGGTTAGAAGTTAAAGAGGAAATTTTACCGTTTCAGCCAGAATTAGGAGCTTATGGACAACACCATCATGCTCATTGATAGTCATCTTTTGAGTATTTTGCAGCTGGCTAGCCCCGCTTTACCTGTGGGAGCATATAGCTATTCTGAAGGCTTGGAAATCCTGGTGGAAAATGGTACGATCGCTAACCAGTTACATCTCAAAGATTGGCTAAAAGCAGAGTTACTCTACGGGGCAATTCGGCTAGAAGCGGCGGTGATGGTACGATCGCAGCAAGCTGCAAAAATGGGTGATATTGAATCGCTATACCGTTGGAATCTGTGGTTATCCGCAGCTAGGGAAACAGAAGAATTACGCGCCTCTAGTTGGCAAATGGGGCGATCGCTGATCCAATTACTTGGTAAACTAGAACCGCAGATTATACCTATTGCTAATGCTGTCGGGAATCCTTGCAATTATGCGATCGCTTTTGGCATTGCCATTGCCCATTGGCAAATCAGTATCAAAGCCGGATTACTTGGATATCTGCATAGTTGGGCAAGTAATTTGATTACTGCTGGCGTGAAACTTATCCCCCTTGGACAAACAGCAGGACAGCAGTTATTACTAGATTTGCAACCATTATTTAGCGTTGCGGCGTTAGAAATTCTCGCATTAGAGGACGATCAACTCGCCTGTTGTAGTTGGGGTTTGTCGCTAGCGAGTATGCAGCATGAAACGCAGTATACAAGGTTGTTTAGGAGTTAGGAGAGACGCGAAAAATCTTTGTCTGTACAGGAGTGAGGAGTTATGAATGCATTTAGAGTGGGGGTTGCTGGGCCAGTGGGTTCGGGGAAGACGGCATTAGTTGATGCTTTGTGCAAGGGCTTGCGTGAGCAGTATCAGATTGCGGTGGTGACGAATGATATTTATACTCAGGAGGATGCTCAGTTTTTAGTACGTTCTCAGGCGTTGGCAAGCGATCGCATTTTGGGTGTAGAAACTGGTGGTTGCCCTCACACTGCCATCCGCGAAGATGCTTCGATGAATTTGGCGGCAATTGAACAGTTAGAAGAACGTTTTATCAATTTGGATTTGGTCTTTTTGGAAAGTGGCGGTGATAATTTAGCTGCTACCTTTAGTCCCGAATTGGTGGATTTAACGATTTACGTCATCGATGTTGCGGCTGGTGATAAAATTCCTCGCAAGGGTGGCCCCGGTATTACTAAATCTGATTTGTTGGTGATTAACAAAACTGACCTTGCACCCTATGTTGGTGCAGATTTAAGTGTGATGGAACGAGATGCTAAAAAAATGCGCGGTGATAAACCTTTTATTTTTACTAATTTGAAAACTCAATCTGGACTTGCAGATGTAATTAACTTTGTTTGCACAAATATCTGTTGAAAAAAAATGAGCAGGAGTCATAATTGAGCAAAAATGCTTCGCTTCTCTATTTTTCTAGACCTGGTTTTGCTTGGTATCAACGTAAATACCGCCGTCTTATCGTCAGATGGAAACGTCAAAAACTTAGGACTTACACACTGTACAATTAGATGTATCTATTAGCCCTTTCAAGGTGAACTTTTGTACTATGAAATAAATGGTGTTTTAAGCCATTTTTGGTATTTTGGCATTGCGTAGGCGTAGCCCGCCGTAGGCATCGCTTAATTTCCAGTCCAAAAATTTTGAGTTGAATATATAATCTCTTTGTTCAATTCCAGATGATGCCTGAAATGCCGTAAAAACTTTGATAGTACAGATGCTCACCTTGAAAAGGCTAGATGTATCTATTGAGAGTATTGACTAAGAAGGGTAAATATGTATAATCGCCAACTTTCTTTTTTGCTGAGTCTGGGTGCTATTGCTGTACTTGGAGGTGATTTGTCTGCTCAAGCTCAAAAACCTACTACTTTTCCTAATAAAACAATGCCAATGGCAGAAAATAAAGAAGGTAGAGGAAGTCAAAGGATAAAGTTATATTACGTTCGTAATACAGACGCTTTAAGGCAACTTTTAAATGAAGTGAACAAAAAAGAAAATTGGGATCTCATAATAGATACATCTACTGACAGTACTGATAATGATATCATTCTCTATGGTTCAAAAGAAGCAAGAAACTCTGCGTACCGATTGATTGCTGGAATTGATCTTCCCCGTCCCGGTATCACGATGGAGATGTGGGGAATCCAGATTTCCAGCAATAATCCCAAGGAATTAGCTAAAGTAATGTCGGAAGTACGCCAGGAAATTAATCAAACTCAACAGTTAGTGCGAGAAACGTATGCTCGAGTTGAGGAATACGCAAGAGATCAGATATATGAAAAGGACTTTGATCCTGAGTTCAAAAAACTACTTATTGATAATCTAGGGTATAAATCAGCCTTGAGTAAAAATCGCCCTCTATCTCTGACGGATATAGTCCTACGCTTGGTGGCTGCACAAACTAGAAATAGCGATAATACCAAAACAATAGCTAATAAACTTACGAAGTCTGTTCAAGATGATCCCCGCTATAAATACTATTTAGATGCCTTAAAAGAGCAAGGAAGACAGCCACTCGAAAGGGTTTTTTCTCTTCGTGGTCTGAAGCCAATGTGCAGAGGTCAAAAGAGAGATCAAAAGAGCGATCAAAAGAGAGATCAAAAGGAGACAAAAAATCCCTATTCCTTCCCTAAAGGCTGTTGGGAGACAAATCATTATGACTATTGGAAGACAGATTTTGAAGACGAGTACGCCCAGGTAAGTCGCGCTACAATACTTGATTTTGCGCTACAGTATGCCCATTTTATTAATGAACCAGATCAGTTTAACCCTTACGATCTGCAACAATCAGCCGATGTCTTTAATAATCGCTTACAAGATACTGTTGATGCATTAAACCAAGATATAGAAGATTTTTTTGTTATCCCTACTTTGCACAAAATCCAAGATATTGTGAGTGAATATAAGGACGTGGAATATGCACAGGTGGGAAGAACCAGTGTATCTAGTCTGAGTGGGATAAAAACGGTGGTGAGTTCGGATTCGATTAGTGCCTTCGATGTGACTCCACCGTTGAAGCTTTCAGATTTGCTCACAAAGGCTCAAAATCTCACAGGGCAGGTTGACAATTTTGTTCCAGCAATACCGTCATCAATATCGGCAACTCCCATAAAGCCATCAGTTGGCTCTCTGCCTGTGGCGCAGGTTATTGGCCTAGTTGCTGCCCTCCAAGAGCAAAACGCTGTATTTCGTGAGCTGAAAACTGGGGTTTCATTGACGGTAACTCCTAATGTGTTACGAAATATGAATTCTGCTGAACTCAAAATCGATTTAACTATCGTTGATCCATTAGTTAGTGGTTCGGAACAAAACAGATCACAAGACCCACTATCACGTATCGGTAAACAGGACGTGAAAACCAGTGTTTACACCAAGTCCGTGGATTTTTTCGCTCTTTCAACATTCTCTAACCAAAGTACATTAAATGGGGGACGTGCTTACGTACCTATTATCGGCACGGTGTGGAAGGGGATTTTTGGTGATGTGCCGGTGTTGGGCGATTTGTTTAGTTGGAAAAAAGGTCCTAAAAAGGTTCTTCACGAGAGTCTGCTGTTGACTAACTCCTTCATTACACCGACAGCGATGGGAATGGCTTTGCTCTATCCATCAGACAGGGACAAACCTTTAAATGACAAAGACTTCCCTAATTTAAAGTGTCAGGTTGAATACTATCGAGATCATCCAGATAGAAATAATGGAGTGTTACCAAAAAGCTGTTTGTAACCACAACAATCGGCCAATAAACCTAACACAATAAGGTTCAGATAAGTTTGCAGAAACTAATAATATCAAATCCAGTTGAACAACCACACTAAAAATAAGTTACAACCCATTCTGTTACTTGATTGAAACTATGTGCAATCAGCCGGATTTGATATAATTTGCCTTTGCAAGCAATACAGTTCAGTTAAACTTTTTTCTCTCCCCCTGCTCCCGAAGCCTCCACCGCTCAATAACAGCCTACCGTTAATAGATAAATTGGCTTAGAGGATGTTTGAAAAGTCCTCTTTTCGGTATCAAAAGTTTTAGATCCCTCTAAATCTCCCTTATAAAGGGAGACTTTAATTCCGGTTCCCCCCTTTTTAAGGGGGGTTAGGGGGGATCTAAAAGTGTCCATAATTACAGCGAAACACTTTTCAAACAACCTCTTAACCCAAGCGTATTGCCTTTACAAGCTGGCTTTGTATCGTCGCACCTTTGGGAAACGAAATAGTATTTAAAATGTATTGTTCAAAAGGTCGCACCTTGCAAACCTTTTGAACTAGATGTGTCGTCGAATATTCTAGTCTCTGTTCCAATCACTGTTGGAACGGGGAAATCTCAATAGTAAAGTTTCTTGACAATTAATCGCTGCTATCGTTTCCGAAATACCAGTAGGATGTCCTTGAGCATCAAAAGTCAGGGAATCTACACAAGCCTGTAAAACGGAAGTAAGAGGAGGTAAACATTCCTGTTCTGCTCTGTTTGTTGACATCTGTTGGTTCAAAACTCGAAAACATTGATTTGTATCCTCTAGAGCAAAATTACAGAGCCGTGTTGCCTGTTCCGTTGATGTCACATTCCGCAAATCCTGGAAGCATTGACTGGTATAAGGTGTTGCTATACGGCATAGTTTTTCAGCGTGTTCCAAAGAGGTAGAATTTCTTAATTCCTGAAAGCACTGGCTTGTATAACGGGTTGAGTTACGGCACAATCGTGCAACTCTCTCCGCAGAGATATCTCTTTGTAAATCCTGAAAACATTGAGTTTTGACACTTAAGCTGTGTTTATAATCCTCTTTTTCTGGTAAGTTATACTGTTTTTGGGCGTGTACTGGTATGTTCAGTGCAAACATTACAAATGCCAGAATCAGGGGAGTCTGGACTAAACCAAAATCCACATTGAAAAATTTCATAGTTTTTATTCTATGAGTTGAAAAATAATATTTATATTAAGATGGGAAGGTGATTTATCAAAAAAAGTTCCGGGTAGTAACTCCCCAAGCTTTTGTGTCTAGGGTAGGGGTTTCAACAGCACATCTTGGAGTAGGTGCGATTCGTTATGCAGTGAATCACGGTAGCCAGTCTGTAAATAACTACACCAACCAGCTTTAGTAATATAAACTCTACAAAGCCCGTAGATGACGATTTCGCACCCGTTCAGCACTACCAGTAGGAATCGCAGCAATTAATTTTTGCGTGTATTCCTCTTTAGGTTCTTGGTAGATGCTTTCGGCTGTCCCTTCTTCAACAATTTGACCGCGATTCATGACTAAAATGCGATCGCTCATAAATTTCACTACACTTAAATCGTGAGAAATAAAAATATAGGTAAGCTGAAAGTCTGACTGTAATTCTTTGAGAAGATTTAATACCTGCGCCTGTACTGAAACATCCAGCGCTGAAACTGATTCATCGCAGATGATAAACTTAGGATTTAACGCCAAAGAACGAGCTATGCAAATCCGTTGGCGTTGACCGCCAGAAAACTGATGAGGATAGCGGTTAATCGCATCTGCACTCAACCCCACCCGTTCTAAAAGTTCGACTACTCGCTGGCGTCGTTGTTGTTTTGTCTTCCCAACAGCGTGAATTAACAAAGGTTCCATTACCGCGTCCCCAACCTTCATCCGGGGATCGAGGGAACTAAAAGGATTTTGGAAGACTATTTGCATTTCTCGCCGCAGTTTTTGCAACCGTTCTCCTTTGAGGCTAGTAATATCTTGTTTCTCAAAGATAATCTGACCACTCATCGGTTCAATTAATCGCAGCAAGGTTCTGCCAAGGGTCGTTTTACCGCAACCAGATTCTCCCACCAAACCTAGTGTTTCTCCTGGTTTAACATCAAAAGAAACGCCATTAACTGCCATATTATAACTTTTTATACTACCGAACACCCCACGCACTGGAAAACTAACTTTCAGGTTGCGGATTTGCAGCAGGGGTTCTTTCTCATTAAAGTTTGCCAATCTTGCAGCAATCTCTTCTTTGGTAACTTCTGTGGGTTGTGCGGGTTCTTTCGGCTGAATTACTACTTGTCCCGTTGGCGTCTCTTCTGCACTCATGTAGTCGGAAACAGTGAGTAATTTTTGGGGACGGCGGTTGAGTGTGGGGCGACAAGCTATCAAACCTTTAGTATATGGATGCTTGGGACTGCTGAAAATTTGCCCAGAAGTACCAGATTCGACAACTTTACCTCTATACATCACCGCTACCTGGTCAGCAATTTCTGAAATTAGCCCTAAATCGTGGGTGATGAAAATCATTGCCATGTCACGGCTTTGCTGTAATTCTCGCATTAACTCCAAAATAGTCGCTTGCACCGTCACATCCAAAGCTGTGGTTGGTTCATCGGCGATTAAGATTAATGGGTTGCAAGAAATTGCCATTGCAATCATTACCCGTTGCAACTGACCTCCAGAAAGTTCATGAGGATAGCGTTCCAGCATGGCTTCTTTGTGTTCTTTAACCAACTGTGCCAACTTTGGCCCATCTGGTTTAGATAATTTGGCGTTGGTTTGATGCCAAGTTTCGATATACTGCTGCTGGATCTCCTCATCGCTAGGTAGAAGTTTAACCTCTTGCAGACCTGCGATCGCAATTTGTCGTGCTTGGGCTGCTGACACATTTTGATGCCGCATAATCGCTTCTGTTAGCTGAAACCCAATGTTATAAACCGGATTAAGCGAACTCATCGGTTCTTGAAAAATCATGGCGATGTCGCCACCCCGGTGTAACTGCATTTGCTCAGGAGGCAATGTTACCAAATCGATGGGGTTGCCATTTTCCTGCGGACGAAACCAGATTTCACCGCCACTCACTATGCCAGGAGTTTGCAACAAACCCATCACAGCTAAGGCTGTCACCGATTTACCACTTCCCGATTCTCCTACTATTCCTAGAGTTTCACCTCGATGCAGCGCAAAGGAAATACCATCCAATGCTCTGACAGTGTTGCCATCACCGGGAAATTCAACTTGGAGATTGCGAACCTCTAGGACAGTTTCTCTCATAGGAGTTGGGTAGGAATTCTAACTTAAAATTATCTGGATTTTAGCAAGAGTTTTGATGTATATGTAAGTAAATTATGGTATTTACACTTTTTGGCAGTTTTATCACATACTTCCACAATATACAAGCATTTGTGATATAGAACTGCTTGTGACTTTGGCAAATTGCGATCGGGTCATGGTATCCTCTTTTTTCAGAGTTCCAGTCTTTACATAACAGCATTAACTACAGAAAGTTGCTACCACGAACAAAACAGCAAGGAGAGCAAATCCGTAAATTGGTTAAGGAGCGTTGCCAGTCTGCAATGTTAAGTTATGCTTTTGCAGTGCTTGTTCTCGTTTTCCTGATTTGACATCTCCAGTGAGCATTGCCATAGAACAGGAGTATTTTATAAATCGTCATTACTTTTATCTTGCACCACCATCTTCTTGCCAAAATCAAAGTCTAAAAACATGATTATTGTATAGGGTGGGCAATGCCCACTCTACCTTATCAACAATAGTGCAAAATGTTAGTTATTCGAGCTAATTTTCTGAGTCGGATTTGTTGGTCTTAGTGGAGTCTGAACGCCCACCTAACAAACCGAAAATAGCTCCAGTTCCCATCAGCCAAGTGTTTTGTGTAGTTTCAAACATTCCTTTTTGGGGTTTAGTAGGCGTGGGTTGGCTGGCAAGCCAGAGAGATGTACCACCTGACAGGAGAGTAATACCAACAACTGTTAGAAAGATAAGCTTGAAGCTAGTAGGTTTCATAATTACAATTACTTCGTTAAACTTTGACTATCTTCAGTTTCCTACTCAGATGTCCGTTACTCTGACTGAGGTTGTCCGCGCATCTGTCCGACTTTGCAACTGAGTTCGTATTTCGTGTCTGACTTGTGAAAGATATTTTAGAATGAGCAATGATGACAACAAGAAGCATATAAATATACGGGTAAGTCTAATGAATCGAGGAACACTCAGGGCTTCAGAAGCAGGAATCGACAGGGCAAAAGCAGCATTGAACCGGGAGTGTTTAACCCAGAAGGCACTGGCTGAAGATATTGGTATTGCTAGATCAACTGTTAGCAAATTCTTTAAGGGAGAAACTATTGATCGCTCCAAATTTATTGATGATATTTGCCGCAGACTAGACTTGGACTGGAATGAGATCGTTCAGCGACCAGAAAATATCGATCCCGATAAGACTAAACTACAGCCAGGTTACAACAATCGTGATAAAAATTCTGACATTGATGATTTAGTTACAAAAGTCAGAAGGAAAAGACGAAGTAGCGTCCAAAAGTTGTACGGCACTATGCGCGTGCTGGACATGGATCAACCTATTGGGTTAGAAGAGGTATATACAAATGTTAATATCCTTGAAAGAATTATTAGCCGTCGTCGTCTAGGTCTTTCGGACTTGCAACAGAATTGTAATCAAGTTAATTTTGATCGATTTGGTCTTGGAAGGATATCTTAAAAACGGGTAATTGGCACTAAAGCTGTAGAAAAATATTCAAAATTAGTAGTTTTAGGTAAGCCAGGAGCAGGCAAAACAACTTTTTTGAAATATTTAATAATTCGATGCAATTTAGGTGATTTTCAAGCTGATAAAGTTCCTATTTTTATTACTTTAAAAGATTTTGCTGAAACAGATCAACTATCAGGAAAAATTGGTACTAAAAATTCTAAAGAGTACCCAAGTTTATTGGATTATATTTTGTTACAATTTGCTAAACATAATGTTACCCCTGATCAAGTAGAAAACATATTAACCCAAGGTAGAGGATTGATATTACTTGATGGATTAGATGAAGTTAGAGAGGAAGATTCTAGTAGAATCATCAAACAGATTAAAGATTTTTCTGAGAAATTCAATACTAATTGGTTTGTTATAACTTGTCGTATTGGAGCAAAAGAGTATGTATTTGAACATTTTACAGAAGTAGAAGTTGCAGATTTTGACATCAATCAAATATGTACTTTTGCAAAAAAATGGTTCCAAATTAAAGATGTAATTAAAGTTGATAAGTTTATTCAAAAAGTGAAAGAAAATGAACCAATACAGGAATTAGCAACTAGTCCTCTATTGCTGACATTACTATGTTTAGTTTTTGGGGAAAAAGCAGATTTCCCTTCTAATCGTTCAGAACTTTATAAAGAGGGTTTAGATATTCTTTTGAAAAAATGGGATGCAAAACGTAATATTGAACGGGATAAAATATATGAACAATTATCCTTGCAGCGTAAAGAAGACCTACTCAGCCAAATTGCAAGGCTCACTTTTGAGAGAGGTGACTATTTCTTTAAACAAAAAGAACTAGAACAATATATTGCTGACTATATTCAGAATTTGCCCGAAGCAAAACTTGATCCAGAAGCTCTTAGACTAGATAGCGAAGCAATACTAAAATCCATTGAAGCTCAACATGGATTGTTAACTGAACGCGCACGCGGAATTTACTCGTTTTCCCATTTAACATTTCATGAGTATTTCACCGCACGAGAGATAGTTCTTGGGTTAGAACCTTTAGAAAAAGCTTTAAAGGATTTAAGTAGCCACTTCATCGAACCTCGTTGGCGTGAAGTTTTTTTGTTAACTGTAGGGATGCTTCGTAATGCAGATTATTTGTTGAGTTTAATGAAACGAAATATTGATAGTCTTATAGAGAATGATGAAGATTTACAAAACTTTTTAAACTGGATAAGCCAAAAGTCTCATAAAATAGGCTCTTTCTATAAACCATCAGCTGTTCGAGCCTTTTATCTCGCATTTGATCTTGCGCGTGCATTGTCTCTTGAACGAGTAACTAATCAAATTATAGATTTTGCTAAACAGCTTGCTACAGACTTAATTTTTGAAGAAACAATAACAATTAGCCTTGAAAACATTCGAGAACTTATTGTAGAACTAGATTTTGATTTTGGTTCTACTATTAATCCAGATCGAACACTTGCCTTTGCAATCGATAATGATCTCACTATTAACAGAAATGGGGAACTTGTTCTTCAAGAATTTAATGAAATTAATGATTTGGATACTTTGACTTCTATTGAGGCAGTTGAAGATGAATTGAGTTTACTTCAAGAGATTAATTTAAGTATTTCAGAAATCGAGGCTGAAAATACTGGATATATGGCTGATATAGAAGAACTTGAAGCAAAACGTGCAATCATAAAAAAACAAGTTAAAGACATTGAAAAAGAACAATTAAAAGCCGAAGAAAATGAAATTGATGAAATTAAAGATACATTAGAAGAAATTAATGATGAACTTGAAGAAATAAATGAGGAGATAGATTCTTACAAAGAAGGGATTGAGGAATTAATGGGGCAGTTACAATTTTCACTAGATGAAGCCAATATTGATATAGAACAAGTTGAAGATGAAATAATTTTTGAAAAGATACACTCAGAACTTGGATTGAAGATCCAAACTCTTGAGCAGCGGCTTAGTGAACTCAGAAAACAAGAATCTCAACAGGAGTTCGATTCTAACTTATCTCTTAATAGTTTACTGTCTAACTTATTATTAGAGGTTAAAGCACAATTGCCTGATCCAGGTATTTTTGGAATATCGTTTGAAAACTGGTGGTTGGAGAACGGGACAGATTGGGCTGAAAAATTAAGAAATCGGGTATGTAAATTAATAATTGATTTCCGTAACTTGGGATATGATTGGCAATTCAATAATCAACAAATGAAACTATTAAATCAATATTATGATGGTAATAAGTTATTAGTCGATTGTCTTAATAGCGATTGTTATATGAGTCGCCTAATTCGTGAGAAAATTGAGGGAACCTTACTATTGCCTATTGCTGAAATTGAGCAAAGCCCCTCTTATAAAAAAGTTTAGTTTATAAATGAGAAATGTAAACATAGGAGATTTTAAATGATTTATAATATAGTGATGTTTGATTTTCGACTGAAATCAAATGTACAATCAAAAATCAAAAATTCTCAGTTTAAGCTAACTTAAATAACCTGCTAATACTAAAAATTATTGGCAGTAAATCCTTAACTCAAGCCCCTCTCTTGATAGACATCTCCAAATCCAGCATCATAGTCAATGCCTTAGCTAATAGCGATCGCTAATCGTTGCTTCTGGCCTCCAAAAATATTTGCCGCCGCTGTGCCACATCATATTTTTGCCAAAATTGACAAAATGTAAGAAGCTGAGGCAATGGAAATAGAGATTAAAATAGAATTAGTAAAGGTAGGATTTACTTGATTAGAAGGTTCTATGATGACTTTACAAGAAATTATTAATTCTATTGAAAGTTTGCCCACAGAAGATCGAGAGTATTTATTTGAGTTTCTTCGCCAGCAACGAATTGAGAATCGGCGGGTTGAAATTTTGGCTAATGCTCAGGAAGTAATGCAGGCTTTTAAGGATGGGACAGCTCATAGAGGAAGCGTTGATGATTTGATCGCTGATTTACTCGGAGATGATGATGGAAGTTGTCTGGAGTAGTGGATTTAAGCGCTCTTTTAGGAAGATTACAAAGAAAAACCCGCAATTAAAGAATCAAATTGTTAATGTATTAAGGCTTTTGGCATATGATCCATTTACACCGTCTTTGAAGTCTCATAAATTAACAGGAAATTTAGCGGGTTTGTGGTCTTGTTCTGTTACTTATGATTGTAGAATTATCTTTAATTTCTCTGAGGATGATAAGTTGTTAGAAATGGTTATTTTATTGATTGATCTTGGCAGCCATGATGAAGTTTATTAAATTGTAAACTAGAGGCTGAAGCTTGGGATTTAGAAATTAAAATTCTCTATCCATAACTGCTCGATAACTAAACTAAGCGATGTCTCATAACTAGATGCAAAGCGTCAACGCAAACAAAAAAATAGCACACCCTAAAGGATGGCTATTTGTAGAAATTGTCTAATCGTAATCATTAGTTAGCAAATTGAATACACGCTCAACTACCAACTTTAGAAGGGAATATCATCTGGATCTGGTTCTTCCTCTTTCACTGCTGGATAAGTGGTTCGCTCATAATTTGTCGGTTGGGGTACGGGTTCGTAAGTTTTCGTTTGGGGAGCAACGCCAACAGGATTTGTCGCTGGAGTAGGTGCTGGACGTGGTGACTCGTAACTGGGAACCTCTTTCTGTGCTGGACGAGATGCTGATGGTTGTCGAGGAGCAGTTTCAGTAAATGATGGAGTTACGTTTGTTGAGGGTAATGGATCGGTATTAAAACTACCTCCAACAGATTGAATTTGTTGTACTGTCAATTCAGCGCGTTTTTCTTTAAAACCTTCTTGACGATCGACAGTATTCATAGTTAAACGTCCTACCAAGATGACGCGATCGCCTTGGTGGTAATTTTGCTGAATTTCTGTCGCTAAATTCCCCCAGCCGACAACTTTCAGGGTGGCTGGCGGATCTTCTGGTTTCTGGGAATTGGGAAACTGCACCAGCATTTCCGTGACTCCCAGATTATCTGCTGTATAACGGAGTTGCGGCTCGTTCATAATTTCCGCCATCAAAACGCAGCTGTTCATTAAAATTACTCCTGACTGCAAAAAGTACTGATTGAAAAAGAGGGATTTTTCTATGTAGTGCCAATTAATATCTAAATATGTTTAATTGTTTGCATTTTTTAATAATGCGTGAGTTTTTAGTCCTTTCTAGCATAAAAGCCAAGCGATCGCTTTGAACAGCATTGAGTATACTGTTCGCCACCCTCGCTTGACTAAATTGAGCATTCAATTCTGCATAGAGTAGTATAATTGTACCACTAAGTTAATTAAATAGAAAAATTTCTTGCCAAGAATTAAGCCTTGACGCGAACTGGAAAAACACCCAAGGCGATCAACCTGGCTGGAAGGTCGCGCAAGATGGGTAAGCGCAAAAATCCGGGTGGTACAAAGGTGCGATTTGAGGTGATAACCGGGGCCAATACCCGCTTTTGGATAAAAGTTTGAAACGCCTGAATAATGCGTGTGGACAATTCGCGTTGACGTTGTACTTTTGCTAGGTCGCTAAGTTGTACTTGTCGGTTCTTGAGCGGTTTGCTGAGTACATTCGCTGCAACGACAGCATCTTGAATCGCGTAGTTAATCCCAACTCCACCCACAGGGGACATTATATGAGCTGCATCACCAATGAGTAATAGTCCTGGACGATACCAGCGTTTGACGCGGCTGGACTCTACTGAAAGAAAAGCTACTTGTGACCAGTCATGTAAATTTTGAATGCGTTGCTGGAATTCTGGTACTACTTCCACAACCGATTTTTTTAATTCCTCCAAACCCGCAGCCCTTAGTTGTTGATAGCCTCCCTTGGGGATGACATCGGCAACTTGCCACTCATCACCACGGTCAAGCATGGCAATTAGCTTACCTTGACCAAAGCGCCCCATTCCCCCTTCAGGGTCTTCTGGCTGACGCGGTAGGCGAAACCAGAGGACATCCATTGGCGGCGAAGTTTCGATTGATTCAAACTCACCCAAGTGGCGTAAACGTGAGTGGCGACCGTCTGCACCCACTGTCAGTATTGCGCGAATTTCATGCCAACCACCGCCTCCTCGATAGCGGACACCTTGAATCACTTCATTTTCGGTGATTAATTCCTGTACATTCGCACCCATTACTAGATGGAAACTAGGATATTTTTGTGCTTCTTGGGTGATGAACTCCAAGAATTTTACCTGGGGAAGCATTGTAATGTAGGGATAATGGGTTTTCAGATGGCTAAAATCTGCGAATGTGAGAGTATCTTGAGGAGTTTGAATACTAATTTGGCGCATTTTGGTATGGGGAAGTTCTAACAAGCGATCGCTTAATCCCAATTCCTCCATAATTTCCATCACCGATGGATGAATTGTATCGCCGCGAAAATCGCGATCGAAGTCTTTGTGTGCTTCCAGCAGCATCACAGAAATGCCTTGACGCGCTAACAACAGCCCCAATACTGCTCCTGCTGGTCCCCCACCCACAATGCAACAATCTGTAGTTTGTACGTCTACAATGTCATGGACAGGATTAACGCTTGGGTCTTGAGAAAGATTTTTAGGTACATAGGTAGTCATAACAACACCTCTTAACAGCCCTAAAATTTAGGGTAGTTTGCTTTTGATAGTGTTAGCTGTTTTTTTAACTTTTCGTATTTACCCTGAAGGTGTATTATGATGAGCGCTAAACTGTCATTGGTCATTAGTCATTAGTCCAAATCCAATGCCCAATGCCCAATGCCCCATGCCCCATGCCCAATGCCCAATCCCCAATGACAATAATTAGTTGTGTCCCAAGTTATTTTAGAAAACGTTTATAAAAGTTTTTCCTCGCGTAAAGGGGAAAGTGTTACCTCACAAACCCAATCTCCTCTCACGCCTGGGGAAAAAATCGATGTAGCCCAAGAGCGGGCGGAAAGTTTCAATGTCTTGCGACGGATTAACCTGACGATCGCAGACGGTGAATTTATGGTGCTGGTAGGCCCTTCTGGTTGTGGTAAAAGTACCTTGCTGCGGTTAATCGCCGGGTTAGAAGTGATGACTGGCGGTAATATCTGGATAGGCGATCGCTTGATCAATGACTTACCACCCAAAGAACGCGACATCGCAATGGTGTTTCAAAATTACGCCCTTTATCCTCACATGACGGTGTATGACAACATCGCTTTTGGGTTACGCCGCAGGGAAAGCAGGGGAGCAGCACTTCGGCTACGCTCAGTGACCGAGGAGCAGGGGAGCAGAGGAGATACTTCCTCGTCTCCTTATTTTCGGACGTGGGCGGAAAATCTTTTTGTAGGAGCGACCAGAAAGTTACCTAAAGGATTGCGCTACACTTCTGACAAAGAACGGGCGGTGGATGAACAGGTGCGTAGTGTTGCTCAACTGTTGCAAATCGAAACATTGTTGAATCGCTTACCCAAACAACTATCTGGGGGACAAAGACAACGGGTTGCATTGGGAAGAGCGATCGCACGTGACCCCCAAGTATTCTTAATGGATGAACCGCTTTCTAACTTAGATGCCAAACTACGGGCAGAAACCCGCGCTCAAATTGTCAAATTGCAGCGCCAATTGGGGACAACAACAATTTACGTTACCCACGATCAAACAGAAGCTATGACAATGGGCGATCGTATTGCGATTATGTCTGAGGGTAAAATTCAGCAAGTTGCTTCTCCCTTAGAACTTTACAACCGCCCAGCCAATCTTTTTGTAGCAGAATTCATTGGTTCACCACCGATGAATTTTATTCCTGTAGAATTTCATGCCCCGCAGTTGATTACTCGTTCCCAGTTTCGTTTCACCCTCCCAGAAGTTTGGGGAAAAGCTTTACAAAAATATGATGGGAAAACTCTAATTTTAGGCATCCGTCCAGAACACTTTAACTTGAGTATGCCTGCAACCAAAAATCTACCAGTGCAAGTAGATTTGGTAGAGAATCTCGGCAATGATTCCTTTCTCGCTGTTAAGATTGCCGAACCAGGATCTAAACCTAGTACTACAGCGAATTACCTACAAGTGCGAATACCACCAGACCGATTTGTACAACCTGGTGAGCAACTTTGGTTATCGCTAACCCCAGAGAAAATTCACTTTTTTGATCCAGAAACCGAGTTAGCAATATTTCCCTAATACTATCCGCGCCTAATTGGTAGAATACGCACCCTAGATTGAGCTTGGTCAACAGTGACCAATGCGCCTATTTCTAGTGAAGACTCAAACTGATTCACGGCTGAAATAACTAGATTTTCAATACTATTCGGCAAAACATCCTAGGTACGAACCTGAATAACACTGGGAGTATCGGCACCTGTGGCAGCTAGTAAGGAACCGAAGTCTAAATCGTGAGTAAAGACGATATATTCATTAGTTCTTGCCCACTGCATAATTATTGAATCTTTCTCGCGGGGATCGCCAACTGTAGACCAGTGGACAGCGGAGATATTGTACCTCTCAAAAACCGCAACCCAATCAGGAGAAAGGTTCATATCAATCGAAATTTTCATGCACTTCTAAGAGGGACTTCAATCTCTTCAGCCCGCCATGCAGCGTAGGCAAGTGCCTCATAGATGTCGGCTTCTTCGAGGTAGGGATATGCCTTGAGGATGTCGCTATTACTGTGTCCAGATGCTATTAACCCGACGATGGTACCAACAGTAATACGCATTCCCCGAATACAGGGTTTGCCACCCATCACTTCAGGATTGCGAGTAATTCTAGTGAGATTTTGCATAATTTTTGTAGAGTATTATATTGAGCATTTTAACTTTCACAAGTGCGATCGAATTGGTAAAAAAGTGCTTTCAACTGTAAAGTAGCGATGCCTACGGCGGCAAGCTACGCACCCCATTACACCCCAAATTTCATCGGTGCGTAGCCGTAAGGCTGTCGTCAGACATCGCACCTCAAAGTTACTAATTTATAGAAGTGCTAAAAGATAGTGCAGATGCTTCTAGTAAATGCGGATGGTGACTTTGCCAAAAACTCAAAATTTGTTCGCCAACCTGTTGAGGATAAAAATAGTGAAAAAAATGATACCCTTCTGGGTATTCCCAGAGTTTATCTTCTGGCTTGAACCAATTTAACCAGTCATGCAATACAGTTGAGTTGACTACCGGATCGCTCTTGCTACCACATACCATCATTGGCATAGAAACTCCACTTTTGGGTAAATAAACCAACTTAAATAAAGAGTGTGACGTGGGAGATTGTTCTAAATCTTTATCTAAGGCAGCTACTAACTTTTTAGTGGTATGAGGTGGTTGATTGCCAAATAGACTGCGAACGCTGCTTGCTAGAATTAGTTCACGGCTGATGCTAAAAAGTTGTCGTTGAAAGTAATAGTGAGCCTGCCAATTGTTTGCAGGTTGAGCAGCTACAGCTAGCAGAGTGAGCGATCGCACTTTTTGCGGAAATCGCCGCGCAAAGGTTAAGGCGATCGCACCACCCATAGCATGACCTGCTAAATGCACGGGGCCGCGGCATTCTAAAAATTCATACAGTAAATCTACAGCTTGATCTATGGAACTGGCTTCGTCTTTAGTTTGCTGATATTCCCAATGGGCAACATTTATATAACTAGATAAATATTCAAGTAATGGTTTATCAAAACGCTGCAAAGCTGGACTGGCACTTAACCATAAAACATCAAATGAATCAGACATAAATACCTAGAACTTCTAAATTAAATTATCAGTTTCAACAAAGGCGTACAGTTAGCTGTACGCCCTAAATCTCTACAAACCAAATTCTGTCTTTAACTGAGCAACCCAAGTTTTAATTCGCTCGTCTGTTAAATCAGATTGACTACCTTCATCAAGCGCCAATCCGACAAATTTGCCATTTCTCAAAGCTCTAGAATTCTCAAAGTCATATCCCTCAGTTGGCCAGTAACCAACAGTTTTACCGCCCCGTTGGGAAATCTTTTCTTCCAGAATTCCTATTGCATCTTGGAAGTTATCGGCATAACCATATTGGTCTCCATCACCAAAATAGGCAACTAGCTTTCCACTAAAATCTATTTCATCTAGATCGGAGAAAAAGCCTTCCCAATCGCTCTGAAGTTGACCAATATCCCAAGTAGGAGAGCCAATAATCAGCAAGTCATACTCATCAAAAGTACTACTATCCGCCTCGTAAATGGGATGTAATGTTACAACATCACCACCAAACTCATCCCGAATTTTTTCAGCATCAGATTCAGTGTTACCAGTTTGAGTCCCGTAAAACAAACCAATTTTTTTTGACATATTGACACCTGAAAAATAAATAGTTGTGTGCTCTGCTGAAAAGTCGCCCTGAGAGGTTGGTTAATCTGCCCATCAAGGCATCTACTCCAGTGTTTGAACAGCCACGCAAGTCAAAAGCGTTATCTTTTCAGAAAGTTTGCAAATAGCTGAAATACATGACCCGCTTAATGAGTATTAGTCTCAATAACTCTGAAGATATACTACCAGAATAATTGAGAGTCTTTTTCATTTAGATGGGTAAACTTTTGTTAAGTATTTCAGGAAACAAACCGAAAACTAGACGAGGCAGCAAGAATTCTCATACCTTAATTGGTCAAAAACTTCGCACTGACTCGAATAGGAGTATTGAGATGAACGCCTGAACAAAAGAGTTTAGACTAAAAGCGATACAAGACTCGATCTTGCAGAAGTTATGCGATCTTGTCCTTTGGCTGCTTTAAATACGGTAACTCAATCAAGTTACCGTATTTTTATATTAAGAGTGAATAACGCACTCTGCAAGAAGATAGTTTAAATCAAACGGAAATTGCCCCTTATGCCAAAAGACTGGTTTGAATGGCACGATCTCTACAATAGTGAACACCAACATTGCAGCAGCGACTGCAAATTGTTCGGGAATATATTTCTCATAGCTTGGATGCATCTTTACCGGGAATCATTCGTGTAGTCAGTGTTTGCGCGGGTGATGGGAGGGATTTATTCGGGAACGCTATCAAAGCACTCCTGTGCAAAAGATGTGTACGCACGACTTGTTGAACTTGTCTAGATTACAATTACTGAAAAAAGTAACTGTTCGTTAAGCTATGACAAATTTGGAATTGATCATTTTTGATTGCGATGGTGTGTTGGTAAATAGTGAACCGATAGTGAATCGTATTTTTGCCGAAACATTAACTGAAGGTGGATTGACAATCACCTATGAAGAAGTCACCCAACAATTTATGGGGAAGTCATTGGCAACTTGTTTGGAGATTATTAAGAAAACCTACGGAAAACCAGTTCCTGCTAAATTGCTTGAACGCTGTAAGGAACGAGAAATCGCTGCATTGCAACAAGAACTCCAAGCAACTGAGGGAATTGCTGCCGTTTTAGAACAGATTACATTGCCAAGATGTGTAGCATCGAACAGCAGTCCTCGGCATATTCAATTCGTTTTACAATTAACGGGATTGTTGCATCAATTTGATGGCAAGCTATATAGCTCTCATCATGTTGAACGCCCTAAGCCCTTTCCTGATGTGTATCTGTATGCGGCTAGCCAAATGGGTAAGACTCCAGAAAATTGTTTGGTAATCGAGGACTCGGTAACGGGGGTGCAAGCAGCATCTGCCGCCCGAATGCAGGTATTTGGTTATACTCCACGAAGTAATCAAGGCAATTCTTCGCATCACGATGCTTTGATTGCCGCAGGAGCAAAGCTAGTTTTTGAGGATATGTATCAATTGCCGATTTTATTGAAATTGTGGAAGTGATTTTAAAGTTTTTGTGGGATATCACTTAAGGTTTACTGAACCCAGGACAATCACCTTATTCATTCTTATACTGTCCAATTTTCTGAAAATTTAGGATATATTGTTGACGACTTTTTTAGCTTAGGTAATCGCCTAGAGTCTGATGAGTCACATTTTAAAAATAAGTGTATTTTGTCAATACGCCCAAATGTAGAAATAAACGACCAATACCTGAAAGTATTCAGTTTACTCTAACTAAATTTCTCGAATTTGGATAGTGGACAGTTCAACTTTAGAGGCATTATTTTGTAACGGAAAAACAACGAGGCTCCGACCAATTTTTCTTCCGAACGCCTTCTCAAAATCTTTTGACAACTACCTTACAGCTTTAATTTGTGACGAATGGGCGGGTGGTCAAGATAATTCGTAGTTCGTAATTAAAGAATTCAATTACGAATTACGAACTTGTACTGAGCGTAGCCGAAGTATTACGAATTACACTTCGGCGGGTTGATATTCTTGTTGTCTTTCCACAAAAGTCTGAACACGGGTGCGGTAGTTTCTCACAGTCTCATCTACCCATTCGCGATCGTTGCTATTTGCATACAAATGCACCAGTGGTTCGCTGGCATCTGGTAAAACTAACAGCCAACTGTCATCGTAGGGTTGACAAATTTTCACTCCATCAATTAATTCTAGATTTTGGGCTGGGTGAGTTTCTACCAAGTAACGCATTAAAGCACCCTTAGCTGTCCACGGGCAACGGACTGTATAACTTTTGTGAATTACACGAGGCAATTCTGACCGCGCCGCAGCAAGCGATCGCTCCTGGATAGTCAACATCTCAATTATCTTGGCAATGCAGAACATGGAATCAAATCCCGGATGCAGTTGCGGGAAAATAAAACCAGTCTCTCCACTACCTCCCAATACCACATTTGGATTTTTCTGACAAGCCTCCATTAAAGCTGTAGGGTTGGCTTTAGTGCGAATCACTCTGCCATCATGGCGACGGGCGACTTGTTCAATAGCACTGGAAGCATGAACTGGTACAACTACCGTTCCTCTGGGGTTAGCAGTTAATATCATGTCTACCATCAGTGCTGTTAACATTTCCCCGCGAATTGGGTAGCCTGATTCATCAACTAAAATTAGCTGTTCTCCATTAGCGGATACTTGCACCCCAAAGTTAGCTTTTAATGCCTCCACTACATGACCTAACTGAGTCAGCAATCCTTCGCGATCGGTGATTGACATTGCCGTTTTATTGACACTGGCATTCAATACCACTGCATCAGCGCCAAATTTATCCAACATTTGGGGTAAAACTGCCCCTGATACTGCATAAACATAGTCAATCACCACTTTTGCCCGACTGTTGCGGAGTGTATGAACATGCAATAGTTTCTCAAAAGCAGTGCAGTAGCGCTCCATGACTTGGCTGGGGTAAGATACATCGCCAATTTCATGAATTAGCGCCCGCCGCATATCTTCCTTAAAGTAAGCCCCTTCAATTTTCTTTTCCAGGGCTTTGGTGATATTAATGCCCTTGGCATCCATGAATTCAATCAAAATGTAGTCAGGGCGATCGGGGTGTACCCGGACGTGGATACCACCAGCTACCGACATTGTGGGTATAACTGTACGGGCGATGGGGATAGCTGTAGCATCAAGGTTTTGAATGTCAACACCTACCGACATTAAACCTGCAATCAGCGATCGCGTCACCATCCGAGAGACATTACGCTGGTCGCGGGAAACTGTTACTTTAGAACCAGGTTTCAAAGTAGAACCGTAAGCAGCTCCCAATTTCACGGCAAATTCTGGAGTAATGTCGATATTAGCTAATCCTTGAACACCACGTTGACCGAATAAATTTCGTTGGGCAGTGTTCCCCCAAATTAAGTTAATGTTTAAAACTGCCCCTGACTCAATCTTTTTACTGGGCCAAACGCGCACACCAGGGCTAATTTGGGCTTCTTCTCCCACCGTAGAAAGCGAACCTACAACAGCAGCTTCTAATACATGGGCGCGGCGGTCTACACGAGTGCCACGGGAAATTACACAGGCAGAAAGATGTGCTTCATCGCCAATAAATGCCCCATTCCACACGATGGGACGTTTGAGATTAGCATCAGCGCCAATAGTGACATTATCCCCAATTACGGTTCCTGCCTCAATCTGTACTCTTGCCCCAATACGGCAATTGTCACCAATCACAGCCGGGGTTTCAATCACAGCCGTGCGATCGATGTAAGTATTTTGACCTACCCATAATTCATGAGAAACTTCTTTATAGGCAAAATCCAACTGGACTTTTCGATCTAACGCGTCATACTGAGCTTCACGATAGGCATCTAAGTGACCGACATCACACCAATAACCTTGAGCAATGTAACCATACATTGGCTCATCTTTTGCTAGCAGTAAGGGGAATAAGTCTTTAGAAAAGTCACATTCAACGTTTGCTGGCAAATATTCCAAAACTTCTGGTTCGAGAATATAAGTACCAGTGTTGACGGTATCAGAAAAAATTTCACTACTAGAGGGTTTTTCTAAAAATCGCCGAATCCGGGCTTCCTCATCAGTAATCACCACTCCAAATTCAATCGGGTTGGGAACCCTGGTTAAAATCAAAGTAGCTTTTGACTGTTTTTGTTTGTGATATGCGATCGCCCCCGTCAGGTCAAAATCTGTTATGCTATCCCCGCTAATCACTAAAAAGGTTTCATCAAGAAGTTCGGCAATGTTTTTTACACAGCCTGCTGTACCCAAAGGTTGGTCTTCTTCGACAGCATAAGTCATCTGAACGCCAAAATCGCTGCCATCTTGAAAATAGTCTCGCAAGACATCAGGTAAATAATGCAATGTTGCAATAACTTCTGTAATTTGATGTCGTTTGAGGAGATTGATAATATGTTCGGCAATTGGTCGATTTAGAATCGGCACCATCGGTTTTGGCAGATCGCAAGTCAACGGGCGAAGCCGCGTTCCCGAACCCCCCGCCATCAGTACTGCACGCATAAATCCTCCTTAACTAGTTACAGCTTTCGCTATTTGAAAAACGTGTCAGATATATTTTGTTTTTCTTTCTCTAGTCTCCTATGGATATTGAGATTTGAGGAACTTCCACAAGATGCATATAGATTGGGGATTGGGCATTGGGCATTGGGCATTGGGGAGAAACTTGTTCAATATTTCTCCCTGTTATCTTTCTCATCCCCCCAGTCCCCAGTCCCCAGTCCCCAGTCCCCAGTCCCCAGTCCCCAGTCCCCAGCTTATTGGCAATGATAAAGTTCATATTCGTAGCCGTCTACGGGTGGCAAAGATTGAGTATCAGATATAACACATGTTTTCACGGTTTCTGCTACGGGTGCGTGAAAGTTTACCAGCCACAAGTCAAAAGGTCGTGGTAATTTTTTTAAAGTATTTTCCAGAGCAATGGTGGAAGCATTCGGATCTCGATCTTGATGAGCAAGGAGAAACAGGGGATTTTGGAGTGAATTTGCACGTTTAATCTCCCTCGCGACTCCCATCATTTCCCCAGTGTGTACATAAGTTTTGTGGGTGGTGGCAATCAGTACTGGTGTTGGGGATGTTTGTTGAATTAGTTGCACAAACAGGTCAGGACGATAATATTTTTGATAGCCGAGATTGCAAACTACTGTAACTGCACTGAAAAATCCCATTAACCAAATTAACATTACGGCTTTTTTCCCGTTTATTCCCCATTTACCTATGCTTGTTATCCCATTTTTCCCTGGCTCTGTTTCCATCTGGGGAGGATGCCAACAAACTGCGAGACTTGCACCTAGTAAAACCACGATCGCAGGAAAGTAAACAAAGTTATATCTAGCACCCCTGGTGAGGTCAATACCCAAAAAGTACGTAAAGATAAAGAATATTGCGATCGCACTGATAACGACTCCAGCAAGTACCTGAATCATCATCCGGCTTTCTGGGTGCTGTAGTTGAATTTTAATCCCACGCAGCAAAATTGGGACTGCCCAAATAAAGAAAGTTAGCATCACTATTCCAGAAGGAATCACAACCAAAGCTTGAGAAGATTCAACTGGTAATAGGGAAATCATGGCAATCAATGTTCCTAAAGCTTGAAAAATTGGGCTTAACCAATCTAGTCCAACGCGCGAACCTCGAATCCACTCGGTCAAAGCACCACGATTTTCATTCTCTAACAAGGTTGGTATCCAAATTAAACCCGCTACACAAGTACCGATGACAACGGCATAGATGCGCCGCCAGCTAGGAGAGAAGAAAAGAGAAAATTTGCTGCTATTTTGCAATTGAAGCCAAGCCAGAAAAATCAAAACTACGACTTCTGTGCAAAGGGTAAGGCTGAAAAAATAATGAGTAGCAATACCTAAAGTATTAGTTACTATCCAGAAAAGTGCTACCCATATAGGTAAAGGTGTGCGGTTTTGAATATGACGTGTGGCAATTACTAAGCAGGTGAGGGAACCAATTACCCATAAGATTGCCAAAGTGTAATGACGCGCTTCTTGTGCTAAAAATACGCCATAAGGTGATACTGCCATCATCGCAGCAGTCAAATGCCCCACTAATGACGAACGAAACGCTACTCTACCTAATACGTAAACACACGGAATGGAGGCAGCACCGAATATAGCTGGTAGCAATCGCGCACCAAACAGCGATATTAATCCTCCATCGCTGTTAAATAACTTCATCCACAGGTAAGCCAGCACAAAATACAGTGGTGGATGATTATCTTGTGTGGCTAAGTTATGAATGACATCACCAATCGTTGCAGCTGGGTTTACTTGCAGTGGTTGTAATAGGATATCAGGTGCGATCGCTCGATCGAGGGGAACTGATATAAAAGTATTCCCCAAGCTAAACACCAAGGTGGCAAACTCATCAGTCCAAGGAGGCTTTGCAGTCAAGTTGATTAGGCGCAAGCTGATGCCGACAATCAACCATATTAAGATCGCCAAGAGATGAACCCAGAAAGGAGGAAGGCGATGCCAATTATGCCAATGCTTGCGTTGTGAGCCAGAGTTTTTATCTGCCAAAGGCAGGAAATGTATAGCAGATGCAGGTAGCAACGAGATAATTTGTTTGTAAAAATAAAATGCACCTTGGAAAAGAACTCTCATTGCTGGGCCTCACAGTCATGGATTTGTAGATTTGACGTTTGAGATTTAAGTTCGTTCTAAAATCTAAAAACAAAAATCTAAAGCTCAAATCCCTCGTTGTGATTATTTCACGTCTGTGACGCGCCAGCTAAGTTTCAAATTAACCCAGAAATTCCAAATGGTAGCAACTGCGATCGCGATCAACTTAGCTAAATACTGATTTATTTCCAAGATATTATAGAGAAAGTTAATTATTAAAGCTTGTAATATAACTCCTGCCAAACAGACCGCACTGAACTTCAAGAATCTCTTGAAACGTTGATGCGAAGCACGTTGCCTCTGAGAAATATCACTAAAAGTCCATATATCATTCCATAAGAAATTATTTACGATTGCCACTCCGGCCGAAAGAATCGTACTGCGGGTTAAACCTAAATGAATTACAGTACGCAGCAAGTGAAACACCGTTAAATCCACAAACACACCACTAAAGCCAACAAACCCAAAACGGACAAATCGACCGATGGGAAAATTGACTTTTCTTTGCAATCGTCCTACTTTACCTGTGGAAAGCCGCAATCGCACTAAATGGTGGATGTAATCTATATATTGCTTCCATGTCACCTTACTCTCGCCCTCTTTGCGTTCGCAAAATACATACCCAACTTCGGCAACTTGGTCTACTTTTCCCCGGCCAATTACTTCTAGGAGAATTTTATATCCAACTGGATTGAGTGTTACACCTGCGATCGCACTCCGACGCACCATAAAATAACCACTCATCGGATCAGTAACTCTGCCCAATACCCCCGGTAAAATTACCAAGCCTAACAACTGAGCGCCACGAGACAAGAAACGCCTAACAACACTCCAGCTACTAACACCGCCTCCTTCTACATGACGGCTAGCTACTGCCAAATCTGCTCCTTGCTCAATATTATGCAACAGTTGTATTAGTACCTCTGGTGGATGCTGCAAATCTCCATCAATCACCCCCAACACACTGCCTGTCGCTGCTTGCCATCCACGAATCACTGCTGAGGATAGCCCCCGTTCCTGTTGGCGTCGCATCACTCGCAACTGGGGGTATTCTGTCGTTAAAGATTGCGCTATCTCCCAGGTTCGGTCTGGGCTATCATCATCTACCACTATTAGTTCATACTTTCCTGCAATAGATTCATCCAGTAATTGACTCAATATGCTGACTACATTTTTGATGTTGTCACGCTCTTTATAAGTAGGAATTACTAGAGAAAGATAAATAGAATTATCATCTGTATCCACGGGGTTGGGGGGCAACTCTGAAATCTTTAGCGGGCCAGTTGATACTGTTAACAACGAGTTTGATGAGTTTGTTTTCATATTCCAAATTGCAAAACGAGGGTGTGTAAAGTCCGTGGAAAATAGAATCAAACATCTGGTGACTTTATTGATTGAACCTAGTTACTCAAAAGTTGAGGAATCCTTTTGTTACAGTTAGTTGCCCTGAAAATTTAGTAATTTCCGCACTTTGATTTCTAGTATTTTCCTAAATTCATCTAAATTTTACATCTTACCCCTTATTTTTATGATATTATACGAAGAATTACGTATTTTTAGCAAAGCCTAATGTACTTTTAAGTAAACTAAGTCAGCAAATATACAGTTTATTCAGCATATCTTTATAATTTTTTAATGAGACTACAGGGAATATTAATTTAGTATGGAGTATCGGAAATTTGGTTAATGTGCTTATACATTATTGTTTTTACATCAAGGTAAAAATAAAGTGCAAATGTTGATTACATAAGCTCGTTCCACCCATAAAAACTTATTTTTTGATGCAATAAGGAATTAATTAAACACTACAAAACCAAAAAATCAAAACATATTTTGGAGAAATAGTTAGAGCTATTTCTTAAATGTAAGAATAGCTATAAATTTCTGTTTGATTTTTGAAAAAACGAACTACTCCATAAGGTAAGAGGTAGTTAAATTTTATTTACGATCTCTTTTTCGGAGTAATTTGATCGACAAAATGAAATGAAATAAGTACAGTCCCATTTTGTCAACGTTTAGCAATATAAAAAATCAGTTTAACAAAAATTAATATGTTACTAAATAAGTATAGTATTTAGTAGAGACTCGATTGAAAATATGTCAAAAGTAACATTATAAAATCCCCCGGTAGGGCATTGCAAAAAAGAGAAAAATTTTGTTTGTTATTAAAATGATGGCGTAGTTTTATTGCTTGTTTTGAATAAATGAACCTCTAAAAATACAGGGTAGATCATGCATATTCCTGATGGATTTGTTTCTATTCCAGTGGCTGGGGCTACTGGTTTAGCGAGTGTGGCAGCGTTGTTTGTTGCCTTCGGGCGATCGCAAGAGGCTTTTGGTATTCGTCGTGCCCCGATATTGGGATTAACCACCGCCTTTATTTTTGCTGCCCAGATGATCAATTTTCCAGTAGCAGGAGGTACTAGTGGTCACTTGTTAGGGGGAACCTTAGCTGCGATCGTTTTGGGCAGTCCTTGGGCTGGAACGTTGTGTCTTGCCACAGTTTTAATTATTCAAGCCGTGTTATTTGCTGATGGTGGCATTACAGCCTTGGGAGCAAACATTTTTAACATGGCAGTAGTTGGGGTTTGGGTTGGCTGGGTTTTAACCGAAACCTTGCAACGGCTGTTTGGAGGGTCTAAAGGGCGCTTACCCTTGGCTGCTGGGATCGCCGCTGGTGTGAGTGTAGTGGTAGCTGCGATCGCTTGTGCCATTGAATTAGCCCTCTCTGGAACTGCACCGGTAGCGATAGTTTTACCAGCCATGACTGGCGTGCATATTTTGATTGGCATTGGCGAAGGAATGATTACCGGAGGTGTGTTGACTTATCTGGCCACCGCTCGACCAGATTTGTTACCAGGCGAACAGCACGAGTTTCGTGGCTGGTCAGTGCCCATTGTCACCATTTTTTTGATTGCGGGGGTGCTGTCACTCTTTGCTTCAGCATGGCCCGATGGTTTGGAGAAAGTTGCCGAAAATACAGGTTTCATTAACTTAGCCGAGAAAGTACGGATAATTGTGCCGACTCCCTTAGCTGACTATGGAATTGAGGGTTTAGGGCCAATTGGCACTAGTATCGCTGGGCTGGTGGGAGCTGCGGTTTGCTTTGCTGTTGCCTTTGGAATTGCCAAGGTAGTGAAACCGAATAATGCTTAAACTTTCCTTACCGCTACGCTTACAACTGTCTCTAGCGATCGTGGTGGGAGCAGCTTTATTAAAGCATCATGCCTGGTATGGACTAAGTGTATATGGCGCGATCGCACTTTTATGGGCTTGCTTCTTGCGCGTACCAATTCGCCAATTGGGAGGATTACTCGGCACAGAATTGATTTTTTTGTCATTGCTAGCATTGCCCTTGGGATGGGAACGAGCCAGTTTTTTGCTAGTTCGTTCCCTGGTTTGTCTGGTGACGATGAATAGTTTTTTGTTAACCTTACCGCCCCACAGTTTCGGCATTGCCCTGAAAAGCTTACCAGTACCAGCACCTTTAAAGGAAAACTTGTTATTAGCTGGGCAATATATGGAAATTTTGCTCTCAGAAGTAACGCGGATGCGGCGTAGCGCTCAACTACGCGGTTTGAATGGAACTACAGGATGGTTGCGCTATGCCAGTGCAGCCATGATTGGAGCTTTGTATCTCCGCAGTCTAGATCGAGCCGAGCGAGTCTATGCGGCAATGGTAGCTCGTGGTTACAACGGACAATTACCCATAGATTCTACCCTTAGACCAAAAGAACGTTTTGCCTTATTACTAGCTTGGGCGATCGCTGCTAGTGTAACTCTAACTTCTTACAAGATTTAACCCACTCGTTAGTACAGACGCGACTAATCGCGTCTCTCACTAAAACGCGATTAATCGCGTCTCTACTCCCTTACATATTGAGTTTGTAAATTTTGAAATCATTAACTTCTAATCCTCAATTATCAACCGATAATCCCCATGCAGCCGTAGTCGAGGTTAAGAACCTGGTGTATGCATATTCCCACCAGGAGCCAGTATTACAGGAAATATCTTTTACCTTGAACAAAGGCGATCGCGTTGCATTGATGGGAGCAACAGGTTCTGGAAAAAGTACCTTGTTGGAGAACTTAATCGGCTTAAAACAACCGCAATCTGGGAAAATAACGATTAATGGCATTCCTGTAGAACCACAAACTTTACCCCAAGTGCGTCGTCAAATTGGCTTTAGCTTCCAAGATGCCAACGACCAACTATTTATGCCGACTATCTTAGAAGATATTACCTTTGGGCCACGTAACTATGGAATCAAAGCAGCAGAGGCTAGCGATCGCGCTAGGCAGTTATTAGCTAATTTTGGTCTAGAAGCTTACGCCAATCGTTCCGCCCACGAACTTTCTGGTGGACAAAGACGCCTAGCCGCCCTAGCCTCAATTTTAGCCCTAGAACCAACAATTCTAATTTTGGATGAGCCAACTAACGGTCTCGATCCAGCATGGCGTCGTCATTTGGGGCAAGTATTATTAAAGTTACCTGTGCAAGCAATTTTAATTGCTTCCCACGATCTAAATTGGTTAGGCAGAGTCACTCAACGCGCTTTGGTACTGTCTGGTGGTCGTATTCAAATAGACAGCGATATTCAAGCACTGTTACAAGATGGTGCTACTTTAGACCAGTTGGGTTTGCCGATAGATTGGTGATTTGGGCATTGGGCATTGGGCATTGGGCAGGGGAGCAGGCGAGAAATTACAGTAAGTTTTTCCTCCTTGCCCCTCTGCCCAATCCTCTCATTTACCCGTAATATTGGATACTATATTGTGGGTTTTATTGCTGTTGGGGTGTTAATGTCTGTTTTACGTAAATATACTGTTCTTGCTCCTGTGAGCCTAAGTATTGCTTTGTTAGTTGCTAGTTGCAGTGACAATAAAGTTTCTCAGTGTCAGCGACTAATTCGAGTTGTGAATGCTGGAACTTCTCTAATTGATAAAAATAAAGGAACGCAAGTGATAACTAGCATACAGCTATCTAAAGATTTAGACTTTGTAACTAAATCCATTGGAGAACTGAAGCTAACAGATCCGAAGCTGAAAGAATTTCAAAGCAGTTTTGTGAAAATTTTTCAAAATCTTAGTCAAGCGATCGCTAAAGCAGGTAAAGCGCTTGGTGCAACCAAGACAGCACAAGCCTCAGAATCTGGCAGAGAAAAAATCCAAAAGGCTAGAGCCGAAATTGATTCAGCACTGACGACAGCTACAACTCTTGGCAAACAGTCAGATACATTAGTGAATCAGATGAATAAGTATTGTAGCGAGCCAGAATAATCTATCTGGGGCAGAGGTGCAGAGAGGCAGAGGGGAAAAACTTACTGCAACTTCTCCTCTGCTCTTTCATTCTCCCACTGACACGGTGATGCCTCTCAGATAGACAGTAACTTTTATCACTTTTTTTCAAAAAATTTCCTGATATACACCAACTTTATCTGTCAAAAGAAGTATTGGTGCAAGTCAAATGAAATACCAGGAGTGATATGAGTCTACTGATGGCGAGTGTGCTGACAACAGTGCCAATATCTGCGGTAAATTTACCAGAAAAGTCCGTAATTCTGCCAGAAAACCCGGTGCAGCAGTCAACACAGGATAATTTATCTCAAGTTGTCTCGCCTGCTGAAATTACACCACCTGAATTCGTGCAACCAGATATAACTACCTCGTCAACAATAAAAAATAAGTACGAGAATATACTTAGAAAAAGTAGAGACAAAATTCAATTTATCAGTTCACCTAACTTACCTGAATTAAAAAATACTCAATCTGTAGCAGAAGTTGTACAGAACCAGGAAAGTACAGAAGAATTTTCCCAATCTCTTCATCCTCCAGACTCAGACAACCCAATGTCTCAAGTCACCTCAGTATCGCAACTCCAAGACGTGCAACCCTCCGACTGGGCTTTTGGTGCTTTGCAGTCTTTAGTAGAACGCTATGGCTGCATTGCGGGATACCCTGATGGGACTTATCTGGGAAATCGCAGTATCAGCCGTTATGAATTTGCGGCTGGTTTAAATGCTTGTTTGGAGAAGATTAACGATGCGATGCCTGCGGTGGTCACTGAGCGCAGCCGAAGTGCGGGCTACGCCTACGCTAACAATAAAATTAATACTGTTAATAATGAAGATTTAATCTTGCTGCAAAGATTGCAAGGCGAGTTCAAAGCAGAGTTGCAGCAATTACAGCAGCGTATCGAGGTTGTGGAAAAGCAGACTAGTGAATTACAAGGAAATCGGTTTTCCACAACTACTAGGTTATTTGGTCAAGCTATTTTTAGCGTGCAGGGAACCAATAGCCCCGATGTCGATTTGTTTCCGAGAGATGGAGTACCTGAACGCCAGGGAAAAACCAATCTGACTTTCACAAGTAGCGCCCAACTAACCTTAGCAACTTCATTTACAGGGCGAGATTTGCTGTTAACAGGGTTGTCTGCGGGTAATTTGGGTTCTAATGCATCGTTGTTATCTACCAATATGGGGCGGTTGGGATTCGAGTCAAATACAGACAACAATCTAGTTGTTAGTGACTTATCTTATCGATTTCTCGCCTCGCATAACTTGGGAATTGTCGTCGGTACGGCGGGAGTCAATCCAATCAACACCTTTCGCGGTATTAGCCCTTTAGAAGGTTCTAGCGATGGTGCAATTTCTCTATTTGGTCAGCGGAACCCGATTTTAAGTATTGGTAACGGCAGTGGTGGTATAGGCTTTGACTGGCAGATTAGCGATCGCATTAGTTTGCAAGGCGTTTATAGTGCCGAAATACCCAATTTTCCTGGCGACACCAAGCAGGGCGAACTATTTGCTGGTAGATATACTGCTGGTGCTCAGTTAAGTTTAGCACCTACAAATAACATCGATGTCGGCGTACATTATCTTTATTCCCACTCCCCAGATGGCTTATTGGGAGGTGGTATTGGCGATTCGCAACTGATTTCACCTTTTGCAAATCCTACAGCTTTCGATACTCAAGCAATTGGTGCTACCGTTGCTTGGCGAATTAACCCTAACTTGCATTTGGGCGGTTGGGGCGGCTTTACTTCTTCCAAGCCATCTAACCTTTCTGGAAGTGTAGAAACTACTAACTGGATGGTGTTCGCGGCTTTTCCTAATTTGTTGCGTCCTGGGAATTTAGGGGGCGTTCTCGTTGGACAACCGCCCAAAATTACTTCCAGTACTTTACCCGACGGCTTCAATTTTCCCAACTTTTCTGATGGGGGGACAGCAGGTGGACGTAGTGACACATCAATTCACGTAGAAGTTTTTTACCGCGTCCAACTCAGCGACAATATCGCCTTGACTCCAGGCTTATTCGTTATTTTCAATCCCGATCACAATGCCGCTAACGATGCATTAATCGTTGGGACATTAAGAGCAAGTTTCCGGTTTTAATTTTGTACTGATGTAAATGTAATAAAATACGCTATTTTACTACTGATTAATTCAGTATTAGATGCTTTCATTACCTGATGAGAGCAAGGAAAGCTCGTGCGTGTTTTTTTTTTGATACGTGATTAAAGGAGCAAGTTTTTCATGAAATTAAATTCATCAGTTCATTTGGGTTGTTTTCTTGTTAGCAGCAGTTTAGCCGCAGTCTTCATCGGTTTAAGTGGAACAAATGCTTCGGCTCAAATCACAATTCAAAGCACTGGCACATTATCGGGTACTATCCAACTTCCCAGAAATAATCCCAATTTCAATCAAAGCATTACTCGCGTTGATACAGACGACACGGGGACTTACTCGCGGAACTTAGGTACTAAGAACAATCCTAATTATGTTCCTATATACAAGTCAGACTATGTGCAGGTACAAACACGCTCTGATGGTAGTCTGCATTATTTTGTTGACTTTAAAGGCATTCCGATTGTCTCCTTTAATGGCGTTCTCACTTCGCCGATTCTCTCTGGCGGTGAGTTGACACCCTATAAATACCAAGGACAATTGGCAGGAACCACATTTCAAGGAGTAGTTCAGGATGAATTTAATCTCACAAAAGCCTTATACACTGGTACTGTCACCGATCCAAACACTGGAAACCAGTATCAGGGCACTTTTGAAGTGAGTGGATATGGAGTGCGATATAGCGATCGCAATGGTAGCGCCACCCCCACAGTCTTTGATTTCAAATCCGATCTCCCAGGTTCGCCAAAGGTGACATCTTTGGAAATGACTAACGCACCCCTAGCAAGAATACAAATCAAAGTACCTGCAACTGCAACTCTCATAACTCCTACACCAACTACTGGTAACGGTAGTAGTACACCCACTCCCCCGCCAGTAAGTAGCGGTAGTAGTACACCCACTCCCCCGCCACTAATTAGTGGTGGTAGTACACCCATTCCCCCATCAGTAATCGATGGTAGTGCGATCGCTCCTACACCTGTAGTTAGTGGTGGTAGTGCGATCGCTCCTGCACCTGTAGTTAGTGGTGGAAACACATTCACTGTTACGCCAATGGTTGATGGCGGTAACACATTCACTGTTACACCAATAGTTGATAGTGGCGCTTCCTCGACACCTACAACGTACACATCTGGGTCGAATTCACCATCAATTTCTACTACACCTAATATGGAATTGAGTAACGGTAATTCCTTAGAGGTAAATCAAGTAGTTGTCAACCCTGCAACCCTTGTTCAAGCCGCTTGTTCGCAAGATTCTGCCAAGAGTTGTACAATGCCCACTTTACCAAAACAAGCGATCGGCCCTCGTAGTCGAGTGCTACTGCGTTAGTTAGGGACTTTTCAATCAAAAATATCCAACTACTTCTTGTGGGGTGGGCGTCTCGTCCGCCCCTAACCAAAGGCTAACTTGACAAAAATTCTGAATGCTTCTGGAACTCTAGCAGGGCAAAATGAAATCAATATAATAGTTAGCACAGAGGCATACATTGCAATTAAAAAAGCCCACCATCATATATTCGCGGCGTTTTTGTTGCTCAGACTACCTTTCGGTGGTATCTTTTACCCTGATGATTTTCTGGCTATACTAGTAGACTTAAGCCGATTGATTGATAAATTTCATCCTCCAGCATAAAATACACAAAAACTCTAAGTTTTGGACATATATCAGTATGCATTTACCTCTAACTAACACAAAAATATTGTCTGATGTTGGAGAAAATTAATTTTTTTGGAGGCTACAAAAACTTAATCGATAAGGTTAACACTAACACTACAAAGTAAATCTACATCAATCAAACATCTTCCGAGTAAGCACCTATGAAAGAAGAATTGATAGCCAGAGTTGTGCAGGTCTTGCGAATTAATATGAGTTGGATGACTTGGAATTTATTTCTGGCTTTTATACCTTTGGCTTTGAGTGTCTGGCTATTTCGCATGAGGCGCGGCGGCACTTGGCTTTGGTGGCTAGGATTCTTAGTTTTCTATGCTTTCTTACCAAATGCACCATATTTGTTGACCGATGTAATTCACTTGATAGATGATATTCGCACGATTCAATCGGTGTGGATGATTACTTTAGTACTTATTCCTCTGTATTTGCTAGTAATTTTAAGTGGATTTGAAGCTTATGTAATATCGTTAATTAATTGGGGTCACTATTTACATCGTATTGGTAAGAGCCAATGGATTTGGCGCGTTGAGACAATTACACATTTTCTCTGTGCTGTTGGTGTTTATTGGGGGCGATTTTTGCGTTTCAACAGTTGGGATTTTATTACTCAACCCGATGCTGTACTTACCAAAGGAGTAGAAGAAATTCTGGGAAAACAACCCCTGGTGATTATTGCTATCACCTTTGTGGTACTTGCAGGTTTGTACTGGATTATGAAACGAGTAACTTTAGGTCTTAGCCAATCAAATAGCAGAATAGGGATAAACTCAGGACGCACAAACTCTAATACGCCAAACATTTGATCTATGTGGGAATTTTGGCTTTTAATTTTGGGATTTTAATTAGTAATTCCCTTGATGAATATTGCCTATCAAAAGAAAGATGCAATAAAACCCTCCTTGAGGTGAAATAAACTCAGAAACAAATGGTTGAACTTCAACGCCATCACCTGAGAATAACGTCGTATCAGATCGTTAAATATTGATGGTCTGGTCTGATGTATCTAGTCATGTTGATAGGAGGGATATAATATGCAATTAATCTCGAAAGAGGAAATCAAGACATTAATAGAACAGCCAAAAGGAAATTGTGTTTCAATTTATATGCCAACGCACCCAGCCGGGCCAGAAGTGCGACAAGACCCAATTCGCTTTAAAAATTTGGTCAGGGAAGCAGAGGCTCGTTTAATTGATGCGGGTTTGGAACAGGAAGAAGCGATCGCATTGTTGGAAAAATCCCAGGAAATTGATACCCAAGAGTTCTGGGAGCAAATGGGAGAGCAAGGGCTGGCGATTTTTATTTCTGAAAATATTTTTCGTTATTATCCCCTACCAATTGATTTTCAAGAGTTGGTTGTGGTTACAGACCGCTTTCACATCAAGCCGTTGCTGCCAATTTTAAATGGCAATGGTCGCTTCTATATCCTGGCTTTGAGTCAACAAGATGTCAGGTTCTTTGAAGGAACACGCTACAGGGTCAAAGAGGTAGAAGTAGAAAATCTGCCTAAAAGTCTAGATGAAGCTCTGCAAAGAGACGATACTGCTAAAGAAGGTCAGTTTCGCATCGCCACATCAAAAGGGGGTACCTCCAATACTTTTTCGCAACCAGGTACGTTTCACGGACAGGGAAGCCCTGACAGGGATAGACGACAAGAAGACATCCTCCAATTCTTTCAAATTGTCGATCGCGCATTATACGAAAAACTGAAATTACAAAAAGCGCCTTTAGTGCTGGCTGGGGTAGAATATCTCTTGCCTGTGTATAGACAAGCAAATACTTACCAGCATTTGATGGATGAAGCTATCACTGGTAATCCAGAAATTCTCAGCGCCCAAGAGCTACATAACCAAGCTTGGCCGATTGTTGAGGCTGATTTCCAAAAGTCACAGCAAGCAGTTTTGGATCAATTTCACGAATTGTTTGGTGGTGATACTGGTAAAGCATCTAATAACCTCCAAGAAGTTATCTCAGCGGCTTATTACCAACGCGTGGATTCATTACTAGTTGCAGTTGGTCAGCAACAGTGGGGTTTATTCGATCCAACCTCAGAAACGGTTTATTTGCACCCAGAAAAAGAAGCTGGTGATGAGGATTTGTTGGATTTTGTTGCTGCTCATACCTTATTAAATGGCGGCACGGTTTACGCCGTTCCCTTTGAAGAGATTCCGTATAGCACAGCCGTTGCGGCAATTTACCGATATTGACATTTTGATGGTGTTGTATAAAGTTGAATGTGCTATATACAACACCAACGATGATTACTATTCGCTCCTCGATCGGTCAATCTCTAATCGGTTTAGCTGTTTTGAGTGCAACGGCTATATTTACCCAGACGGCAATAGCAGAAACAATAACTGGGCAATCAGGCAATGTGCGGGCAGAAATATCTTACGAAAAACCAGAGGAATATCAGTATAAAAATATCCGCTTGAAAATTATCCGGGCGGGTAAAACTGTTTTGGATCAAAAACTGCCGCAAGAAGATGAATATGACAGACCTGTGGGGAATATATCTGGACAAGAAAACAACTTACCAGTGCGAGACTTGGACGGTAACAAAGAACCAGAAATAATTGCCGATTTCTTTACAGGTGGAGCGCACTGTTGTACTTATTCATTGATTTATCGTTACGACAGCAAATCTCAAAAGTATATTAAGATTCGTCATGAATGGGGCAATGGTGGCTATCAACTCAAAGATTTAGACAAAGATGGATTACCAGAGTTTGACAGTCGAGACGATCGCTTTGCCTATGCTTTTACAGCTTATGCTGCTTCTGCCTACCCCCTGCAAATTTGGCGTTATCGCCAAGGTAAAATGGTCGATGTGACTCGTAGCTATCCCAAATTAATCTCCAATCATGCCTCAGAGCTATGGCAAACTTATATCCAGGCACAGCAACAAGGCGATGATGGCAAGGGCTTTTTAGCAGCTTATCTGGCAGATAAATATCTGTTGAATCAAGGACAGGATGGATGGGGGCGAGTGCAACAAGCTTATAAAAAAAGCGAATCTCCTTCGGAGACGCTTCGCGAACGCACCAAATTCTTTGCCGATTTACGAAAGTTTTTGCGCGAAACTGGCTACATCAAATAAATTAGCAGTGAGCAATTAATTCCTAACTCCTAACTCCTAATTAATTAAGTTTTCGGCGTGCTGCTGCTAAAATTAGACGTTGTTCAGCACGAGCGATCGCTTGATATGTTCGCTCGACTGCTTCCGGTTCAACGGAAATGGAAGTAATACCCCATTCCACTAACTTATCGATGATTTCTGGATAGAGGGCTGGTGCTTGACCGCAGATTGAACAAGGGATACCAGCACTTTGAGCCATTTGGATCAGTTGAGCGATCGCACTCATAACTGCTGGATGACGTTCATTAAATACTTTTGCTAGCTGTCCTTGTTCTCGATCCACTCCTAGCAATAATTGGGTCAAGTCATTTGTACCAATAGAAATTCCGGCCACACCTGCTTTTACATATTCTGGTAATAAAAACAAGACACTTGGCACTTCTGCCATCATCCACAATTGAAACTGCGCCACTTCGGTTAAAAAAGCTTGCTCAACTTTGCGACGGCAAAAAATAAATTCTTCTACAGTCCGCACAAAAGGCAACAGCAGGTTTACATTGGTGTAACCAGCTTGTTGTACGCTTGCCAAAGCTTTCAATTCTAGGTCAAAGACTGCGGGATTTCGTAAATAGCTAAAGGTGCCGCGTTCACCTAACATCGATTGTGGCGAAGATTCTAAACTATCACTCAATGATGGTAAATCTTGCGATCGCCAATCTAAAGAACGATAAAAAACTGGTCTTGGTGCAAAGGCACGAGCAAATTGCATAATCTGCTCAGACCATAGCTCTAACAATTCTGCCTGACGCCCGCTTAAAATCCAACTATTAGGATGTTGCCCGTTCAATATATTTAGTACCATCAATTCGGAACGTAACAATCCCACTCCATCCACAGGCAGGTTTTGCACTTGTTCTATTAAAGCGGACTGACTCAAGTTAACCAGCAATTGGGTAGCAATCATAGGTAGATGAGACGTAACAGCAGAATGAGGCGCTTTCGAGTTGGGGCGATCGGAGGTAAGAAGATTTTCTTCTCTTCCTTTGTCCATCTCTTCCTTTGAGTCTGCTTTGATGCGATAAACTTCTCCTCTGTCGCCATCAAGCAGCAATCGTTCGCCAGTTTGGATTAAAGTTGTGGCAGATGTTGCGTTTACTACTGCTGTGATACCTAATTCTCTAGCTAGAATTGCCGCGTGACTGGTTAATCCCCCTTGTTCAGTGATAATACCACCAACTTGTTGCAATAATGGCAACCAATCAGGTGTAATCGTTGGTACTACTAAAATTACTCCCTTCGGTAGTTGTTCGGGTTTCTGTTGCGGATTAGTAATTACTAGGGCAGTGGCTACAACCCGTCCTCCGGCTGCTCCTAGTCCCCGAATCAAGTGTGAGTGGGGAATCATAGATTGCGAAGGATTAACTTGTGTGATGTAGAGCTTACCAGATGTAGTTTGCCCAGCGAGAGTCCATTTAATGGTAAAAGTTTTACCTAGTTCACTTACCAGTTGAGTTCCCAGAGTAATTATTTGTTGTAAGTATTCTTCTTGTAAAGAGTACTGTTTTTGTTGGGCTTGTGGAATTAAATAAGTAATCAGACAGGTGCGATCTGGTGTTAACCCTGAGTTCGGCACGAGTCGCAAAAAAATTTTAGATGCTGCATCATCAACACCATAAGCCAGCATTTTATTGCCCAGTTGTTGCTCAAGTACAGCCCCAGTTTCTGGTTGAATGTAGTAAATATCTGGCTGTATTTCGCCAAGAGCGATCGCAATTCCTAATCCCAAAGTAGCTTCAATTTCCCACCCAGAGGCATTGGTTGTGAGCGAGCCAGAAGCGATCGCATTTTCAACAGGTTGCACCAAAACTGCGAGATTAATTTGTTGCAGATTAATTCCTGAGTGCTGCCAATATAATAGACTCCGGGCCCGAAATATTTGACTCCAGGTTCGTTTTAGAGCCAAAGCGATCGCTTCTGGTTCGCACTGGCAAAATACCGACTCTAGTAAACCCGATATATTGTTGATTCCTGGAGTAGCAGTTGATACTCCCAAAGAAGGTCGAAGAATTAAACAGCTAGTTTGCCATTCTCTAGCGGCTTGAAAAATTGTACTCACCCACTCCTGGGTTACAGTCGCAGTCAGAATTTCTTGGCGCAAGCGACTAGCAACCTGCTGAAGTTGCCGCCAATTAGTGACATCCAGGTGTAGCGAAGAATAGGGTAAGTCAGCTATTAATGATTCTGAACTATTGAGATTTTCGAGAAATTGCCGCAAAATTTCTGCCGAAACCACAAAACCAGGCATCACCGGATAGCCACGCTGGATAATTTTGCTCAAGTAAAAGGCTTTGTCACCTACTTTGGCACGGTCTTGTAGTTTAATTTGATCTAGCCAGTAGAGTTTATTCACTCAATTTGTTAGTTGTCTATTTGTAGCCACAGCCATTTCTTTTTGGTATGTTATCAGGTTAATCCACTGACTTCTGAATAAAAAGTACTCAGGATTTACAGCAGTTTTCTTTTGGATAAATTACAAAGTTACGGGTTTTGAAGCAGGATAGAGGAGAATTCAGAATTAAGGAGTCAGAAGTAAAACAGGCTTGATAGCTGGCTTTGAGACGAATCGTTGTGTACTTCAGTAATTTGAAATACGCTGTATAGCTGATTTGCTCTACTTATACATACCCTTATCATATTTAATTGTTCAGTGTATGGGTTAATCTAACAATTTAAGGTATAATTCTCTAGCTAAGTCATTTTAAATAGCCAAAAAACTATTTAATAAACTTAAAATTCATCTAGTTTGCCCAAATTACGATCGTTGCCACAATCTAATAATGCAAATCTCCATTCATTGACCAGAACAATATCTTATTGAAAAATAATCCTAATAATGGAAAATATTAATTCTCAGTTTCAAAACCATTACTGAATTGATAGAATCCAAATATGAGATAGGTTATTGCACTGTACCCATTGGATTAAACGCCATTAATAAAACATTAGAATAGTTTTGGACTTTTTTAGAAAAATATTACAATTTAACTTAGAATATAAAATTCTCCATATCAGACTAAACATTGTCAAACACTTACTACCTTGCAACTGATGATTGGCTGAATATCAGCTTCCGACTATGTATTGCATTGCTTATTGGAGCAATCATCGGCTTAGAACGTCAAATTAGACGCAAACCAGCTGGTTTAAGAACTCATATACTGGTGAGTTTAGGTTCAGCCTTATTTACTTTAATAATCATGCAAACAGGAGGAGTGCAATCTAGTCCTGATGCACTTAGCCGTGTGATTCAAGGGATTGCAGCTGGTGTAGGATTTCTCGGTGCTGGAGAAATTGTGCGTCAATCTTCCCAAGAGTCACAGCAACTTGAAATTCACGGACTCACCTCAGCAGCGGCTATTTGGGTTTCTTCTGCATTGGGAATTACTGCTGGCTGTGGTTTATGGCAGTTAGGATTAATCGGCGCTATGCTGACTTTTTTAGTTCTCAACGTTTTTAAAAGGTTTGAAAAACGAAATCAATAATTAGCTATCTATTATTTTTAATAAAAAATATGCTTAAGAAATATAGAGTTATTGAGCTTCCTAATTTACCTTTATCTGAAAATATGAATAAGGGAATACCAGATAATCATACGAATTACAAATTACTATAAATATGATTTTTATAATTATTGATGTTGCATTATTGCTCCTGCCTTCACAAGAAGGATTTGTGAAGATTTCAACCATTGGGAATCAAAGGAACCCAAATGAGTAGTAGTAATCAAGGTTTGAAAACGGTCTTGAATGGCATCAAGCAATTGATTTTGGCGGGATAAATCTAGTTCGGCAAGAACATCATCTAGTAATAGTAATGGTGGCTCTTTGACGACTTCTTCAATTAATTGTAATTCGGCTAATTTTAAAGCTAAAACCAGCGTTCGTTGCTGACCTTGGGAACCGTATTGACGAGCGGGTGTTTGGTTAATCGTTAATTCTATTTCATCTCGATGGGGGCCGACAAGAGTCGTACCTTGGTGCATTTCAGCAACGGCTCGCTGCTGAATTTTTGCTAAAAAAGCTTGCTGCACTTCTTCTGGTTGGTTATCCTCTAAAGGAATATTCGGCACGTACTTGATTTGGAGAACTTCTGTACTGCCGCTGATACTGCCGTGCCAGGTGGTAGCAATGGGGGCTAATCTTTGGATAGCGCGATCGCGTCGTCTAATTACCCTAGTTCCTGTAGTAGCTAACTGTGCATCCCACAGCGCTAGTTCTGATTGTAAAGACGTTGCATCCAACGTCTCTACATGGCGTTTTAAAAAGGCATTGCGCTGGCGTAACACATGGTTATACTGCTGCAAAATGTGAGCATAAACTGGTTCGAGTTGAATTAATAGTGTATCTAACCAGTTGCGGCGACCTTCCGGGCCGCCGCGTACTAAGTCTAAATCCAAGCTGGAAAATTGGACTGCATTGAGAACGCCAAGAAAATCCATTTGACGGCGGATAGATTCACCATTGAGAGCAACGCTACGGCGACCATTGCGGCGCAAGGTCAAGGTCAGGTCACTAACACCTGTTTGTCGCTCAAGGGTGGCATTAATTTGGGCTATGGCTTCTCCTTCTTGAACTAAATCGCGATCGCGGGTGATTCGGTGCGATCGCAATGTCGCTAGCAACTCCACCGCCTCCAACAAATTCGACTTTCCCTGAGCGTTATTACCTACCAAAATTGTTTTGGCAGCAGTAAACTCAACCTTTTGGTCTTGATAATTGCGAAATTGTCGGAGGTTTAGAGTTTTTAGGTACATAAGTTCAATTTTGGATTTTAAATTTTAGATTTTGGATTGAAGATAAATCTAAAATCTAAAATCTAAAATCTAAAATTTCTTTTTCAAACGGCCTTCTTGCCCATAATCCGCAAAAATATCTTCTCCGCTTCAATCCACACGAACATTAAGGCGCTGAAGCCAATACAAACCCCCAATTCCTGCATATTCAGGTAGTGAGTACCAAAGAAATCTCGCAGGGGTGGGACATAAACTAGCATCAACTGCAAAATCGTGGTGACGATAACAGCCGCTAGTACAAAGATATTTGAGAAGGGATTCATCTCAATGGTCAGTCGGTTGTTGGAGCGAATGGCGATCGCATGACCCATTTGGGCAATACACAAGCTGGTAAATACCATTGTTTTCCAAGTATCGCGATCGCCTTGATAGCCTGGGGCATGACTATGTTGATAAGCCCACCACATTAAGGCAATGCTGATAATGGCAAAGATGATGCCAATGCGAATCATATAAGAACCCAATCCCCTAGCGAAAATGCTTTCACGGGGACTAAAAGGCGGACGTTGCATCACATCCGGTTCTGGAGGTTCCACAGCTAATGCTAAGGCTGGCAAACCATCTGTCACCAAGTTCATCCACAAAATTTGTAAGGGAGTTAGGGGAACGCCTCCCAAGCCGATTAAGGGGGCGGCTGCAATTGTGAGAACTTCACCAATGTTACTGCCCAAGATGTATTTAATAAAGCGGCGGATGTTGGTATAAACTACTCTACCTTCCTTGGTGGCGCTGACAATGGTAGCGAAGTTGTCATCAAGTAATACCATGTCACTCGCTTCTTTACTGACATCAGTGCCAGTAATACCCATTGCAATACCGATGTCGGCTTGTTTGAGGGCTGGGGCATCGTTGACACCATCACCTGTCATCGCTACAAATCGACCCCGGCGTTGCAGTGCTTGGACAATTCGCAGTTTGTGTTCAGGGGAAACTCTGGCATAGATGCTTACCAAGTCAACGTTTTGCTCTAATTCCTGGTCAGTCATCCGTTGCAATTCTTGACCTGTAAGTACCCTATCGCCTTCTTGGGCAATTCCTAAATCGGTGGCGATCGCTCGTGCTGTTAATTGGTGGTCGCCAGTAATCATCACTGGGCGAATACCTGCTTCTCGACACTCTTGCACGGCTGCTCTGACTTCTGGGCGTGGCGCATCTAGCATTCCCACCAATCCCAGCCATACTAAGCCTTGCTCGGATGTTTCGTCTGAACCTTCTGGGGGAATCTCCACCAGGGGTTTGTAGGCAAAACCTAGCACCCGGAGACCTTTACTCGCCATCAGGTCATTTTCTGCCAAAATTTTCTGGCGTTGTGCTTCGGTTACAGTACCCGTGTCATTACCCAAATGAATCTGAGTGCAACGTGCCAAGATTAATTCTGGAGAACCTTTGGTAAACATTAAATAAGGTTCCGATTGGAGAAAACCGGCGATCGCTGGGTCAACACCTCTCGAAAATGCTTCACCTGTGGCGACTCTCTCCACCTGAGCGATCGCGCTCATCCGTTTTCGTTCTGAGGAAAAGGGAAACTCCGCTACGCGAGGTAACTTACTGTTCCACTGGTCTTTTTCAATTCCCGCTTTTCCCGCCAGGGTGAGTAATGCCCCCTCTGTCGGATCTCCCAAAATTGCCCATTCACCTTGTTCTTTTTGCAATACGGAGTCATTACAAATAGCACAGGCGACTGATAACGCGGAAATTTCTGGAGATTCCTCTAAGGAAATTTTTTGACCGTTTAACTGGAAGTCCCCTGTGGGAGCATAACCTTCGCCGGTGACGCGAAAAGTTTTGTTATTGGTGGAAATCGATTGCACCACCATTTTATTTTGAGTCAGGGTGCCAGTTTTATCAGAACAGATGGTAGTTACAGAACCCAACGTTTCCACTGCTGGCAATTTGCGAATCAAGGCATTTTGGCGCACCATTCGCTGGGTTCCCAGTGCCAAGGTGACGGTAATTACAGCTGGTAAACCTTCTGGCACTACAGCAACCGCCATACTCAAGGAAACTTCTAAGAGTTCTTGAATATTTTTAAAACCTCCGTCCCTGATCACACCGCCAACGACGACGATCGCTACCAGAATTAAAGAACCTGTAACTAGGACATTACCCAGTTGAGTCATCCGCTGCTGTAAAGGCGTAGGTTCACTTTCCACCGCCTGCAACATGGTGGCAATTTTGCCTAGTTCTGTAGTCATGCCGGTGTTAGTCACCAGAACCTTGGCACGTCCTTGGACTACTTCAGTTCCTTGATACACGACATTGAGGCGATCGCCTAATGATGTTTCCTCCGGCAATTTTAGTGATGCCTGTTTATTCACCGCCTCGGCTTCACCAGTCAATGCCGACTCACGCACTTGTAAATTAGACTGTTCGATCAAGCGTCCATCTGCGGCTATCTGCATCCCAGCTTCCAGCAGCATGACATCCCCTGGAACTAGTTCCTTGGCTGCTATCTCCACCAGTCTGGTGTCACGGATGACGCGCACTAAGGGAGAGGTCATTTTTTTCAAGGCTGCCAAGGCTTTTTCAGCGCGGCTTTCTTGGACGTAGCCAAGTATGCCATTGAGGATAACAATTGCTAAGATAGCGATCGTATCTTTAAATGGCACTTCACCAGGCTTCAAACTGCCCGATCGCAAAGCCATTAGGTCTAAAAACCCAGAAATCAAAGCCACGCCAATCAGCATCAACAACATAATGTTCTTGAACTGATCCAGCAGAATTTCCCAAGCACTACGGCCCGCAGTTTCTTCAAGTTCGTTGGGGCCGTATTTTTGCAATCTCTGTTGAGTTTCTTGGGGTGTTAAGCCGCTGTCTGCATTACTATCAAGCAGGTCTAGCGCTTTATCAACTTCTAAACTATGCCAAACGGCGGCACCTTCAGGCAGAGAATTAGCAGACATCGTGTAGGTCACAGCAAATGGTTACAAAATTCGATCATAATTTAGTGATGGCAGGAATTCCATCTTTTAAAGTTACATTAAGGCGATCGCCCAGTTGTATGAGTGTATCTGTAATTCTTAATATTTGTAAATTCCTCCTATTTTCAGATAGTATTATTTCTCACGAAAGAGTTTTTCGGAACACATTGTACCGATAATTATTAGTACCTCGCTGTAAACGTGGCGATCGAGAACCATTAATTGATGTACTTGGGTTCGAGCAACGCCCATTGTGGGTAGTCTTTTAACTCAGCACTCTTCATCCGCCCCAATCGGGGGAACCATTGCTCGACTGGGATTTTTCCATCTCAAGCAATTGGTGTTACCACGCTAAAACCGTTGAGTCATGTTTCCTCCCCTACCTAAAGGTGAGGGTTTTTTACACTTACCATAAGGTTTTATGAGTTTTGCACTCCCCACTTTGACCGTTAGCCAGATGTTTGGGCAAAGAACAATTCGGCCGCTTACTGCTGCTACCCTGTGTGGCATTACTTTCATTAAAGATAGACTGATTGCCATTGACAGTATTAAAGGGCATCTACTAGAAATCGATCCCACCTCTGACAACAGCAAAATTCTCAATCCCCATCAAGTTGAAGAATTTACCGATGTCACTGGTCTAGCGGTGTGGGACGATACGCTGTGGGTAAGCCGAGAAAATAGTGTTTATTTGTGCAAGCTGAATGCTTTGGATCTGGAACATTTTGTAACATTGCCTTATGCAGCTGATGGCGTTGCTGTTTGGGAAACAACAGTTTATGTAAGTTGCCAAAGGCTGGGCTACATTCTGGTTTTTGACCGCCAAACCCGAAAAGAGATTACTAAATTTTATGCCCCTGGAGTTGGGATAGAGAATTTGGCAGTCAACCAAGAAATGCTATGGATTTGCGATCGCACCGAACAATCAGTTTACGCGATGGACAGAGCCACAGGAGAGTTGCAATTCAGCGTTTTGACACCCTTTGAATGTCCTACAGGCATAGCGCTCCATAAAAATGACGAAACAGGCAAAGAAAGTATTTACGTCGCCTACGCCTCAGAGGAGCCTTATATCCGGGATAACCCCAATGCCGATCCGAGTCATGAGCTAACATTCCGCGATCGCACTTTTATTCACCCTTTGTATTATCATTACGATCCAGATAAGCGTTACGCCCTCTCTAATGGCTATCTGATTGAAATGTCCTACGCTGAGGAAATTGCACCCTTAGACGAGGTTTATTTACCTGATGTCGAATGGCGCATCGCCTTACCATCCGAAACTGAGCGTCAAAAGGTGAAACACGTTGAAGCCATTGGTATACCCTTCACCGAAGAAGTAGTACAGGGGCAACGCGTAGCAGTCTTTAAATTTGATTCTCTTGCCCCAGGAGAACGGCATATATTTGGCTGGAAAGCACTTTTGGAAGTTCGCGGCATTAAGTATCGCATCACACCCAGAGATGTAGAGAATATACCTAAATTATCTTCAGAATTAGAAACACGCTACCTAGTGGACGACGACGATTTAGCAATGGATACTACCATTGTTCGCCGTGCCGCCAGAGAAGCGATTGGTTCTGAAACCAATGTGCTGCGCAAAATGCACAGCATCCGCAACTACGTTTATGATGAGTTATCCTACGGTATTAAACCTTACATTGATACACCAGATACAGTTTTAGAGCGGGGCGTTGGTTCTTGTGGTGAATATGTCGGCGTTTTACTTGCTTTATCCCGTTTAAATGGCATCCCCTGCCGTACCGTAGGCAGGTACAAATGTCCTCCCCATAGTGACTTCGTAGGAGTACCGCTACAACCTGATTTTAATCATGTTTGGCTAGAATTCTACGTCCCCAATTTTGGTTGGTTGCCAATGGAATCAAATCCTGATGATATCGGTGAAGGTGGCCCTTATCCAACGCGATTTTTTATGGGCTTATGCTGGTATCACATTGAAATTGGCAAAGGCATCACCTTTGAAACTGTGACAAGCAAAGGTGAACGGCTAACCAAAGAAGATATCCCCATTGGCGATTTAGCGATTAATCATATCCGGTTCACAATTCTTAAAGAATTACCGGACTTTTGAATTCGAGAAAGACTACGAGAAAGTGAGTAGGGTGTGTTATGCCGTAGGCTAACGCACCTTAAAACTCTCTGTTTAACCGCAAATTTCGTCTACTTCTAAACTCTTATTCCTATTCAAGTATTCTTCAAACAATTCAAAAAATTTCTGTAGTGCCTCATGCTCGTCTACAGAATAGAAAAGAATTATTTTAGACCATGACTGACCTGAGTTAATTCCATATTTTTCTTCAACCCATGATTGAAAACCTTCAAATTCCCTTTCTGGCTCTGTTGGAGGTACGCCAACTTCTCTTCGAGCCAGACTGTATCCTCGCAGAAGCATATCAAGTCTAGTAATTGAACTTCTGCCTAAAAACATTCCTGGTCTTTTCTTTATATTAGTTAGAATCTCGTTGTAAATATCAAACCGAGGAAACCTCATATCCTCACTAAGCCTTGAAATGCCTTCACTATTTTGAGTTTTTGAATCATCTTTCTGCTTTAAGAACTGTTCAAATTCTTCAAAAAACCTATTAAAAGCAGCTCGTTCACTTCCAGAGTAAGAGAGAATTATCCCAGCCCAAGATTGAGTCACATTAGTTTTTGCTCTTTCTTGTATCCATTCTTGAAATCCTTCCATTGGGTAGCCTTCTGGAGTTAATCCTAAATCACTTAGTTGACCTAAATACCCACCTACAAAGAAATCAAGACAAGTAATTGATGGCTTATCTATGTACATAACTGGATTTTCTTTAATCTTTTGGAGAAGCGTATAAAGCTTATTCATGCCAGCAACCTCTAATTTGATGAAAATTTATTAATTGAACAGCCACATCGCGCTTTTATTGAAGTCAATCTTTCTTATCATGAGGGGATGAATTATCTGGCGGTATATCAGCACGAACCACATCGCTAATCCATTCTCCCTCAATATTATTGTTAGAATAATTTGCATAATCATCCCATGTCATGGTGTCGCCAGTTGAGTATTCATAAACGACTCCACGAGTTTGATTATTACCATCTCCATCATTTAAATGAATCCAGGTTACATAATCACCAGATGGAGGATAACCACCACCAAATTCAATACCTGGAGGTTGAGCTAAACTTCTAATTGCCCCTGGCGCAGGTCGCCAACTCCGAAAGTGATGAGTTACAAATTTGTCAGGAGAACCAGACTTTCTGTAATGTACTGTTTGATGAAATTTGTAATTATAAAGAACTGAAGATTGGCCTTGTGGGCCACAAACTAAATTAAGTGGATAAAAAGAACAATATCTCTCCTGAGCTTTATTTGGAACCTGCTCATTTTGAGTTTTTGTTGTGCTAATTGTAGCCTTAGCAGTAGGAGCTAATTCCGAGCCAGCAGCAGCACATTCAGGTTGAACAGCACAAGCGTCTAGAGACGACAGCAATGCATAAACAGGTTGAGATAAAATCCCTTTAAAAATGATAAGTAAAAGAAATGTTGAAATTCCTACTAATCTAAATACGGATTTATTTGTGGTTAATCGCACTAATCCTAACTCCTTACAACCAAAGATAAAAATCGATGTATCTCACATCTAGGTTGTCTGATAGGAGAAGAAAATCAGTCCAGTAAAAATACGAGTATTTATTAAAGTTTTTTGCAAATGGAATCAAGGTAAATAAACTAATTAGCTATTAACTCTTACACTTCTTAAACTAGGTAATGGATATGATTGATGCTGCTTAAAATCGGCAAACTCACAGATAGAGTTAAATGGGCAAAAGCGACAGTGAGAACCAGGATTAGGAGGGAATATTTTACTAAAATTAGTTGTTTCTTCCTGATATTTTTGCAAATCGTACTGGTGCTTGTGGGCAATATTCGCTAACTCAAATTTTAAGGATTCTAATTCACTACTATTAATACTAATTAACTCTGACTTTTTACATATTTCTAAATTATAAAATGATGCAACAGCTTCTTGCCCAGGGTAAAGATAACGAGCAGCTAATAAGTAAACTAATGCCTGTCGTTTGTCAAAAGCGGACTTACCAGTTTTGAAATCCAAAATATGTATAGTGCTATCAGATTCAATAAAAACGCAGTCCATAGCCGCGTATAAGCGAAAACAATAATCTTCTTGTTCAACTACTATCGGTTTCGGAAAGCCTTCATCACCCGGTGTTAATTGGATAATATCTTTATCCAAAAGCAACGGCGAATCGTGATATTTTTGCAAAATTTGCAGTACGCGTTGCTGGACTTGAACGCTTGAGTTGCCTAATTTAAGTAGCTGGGCAACTCTTTCTACACCATCTGCTTGCTTCAACAGATGCCTGTGATGATGAAACTCATAAACGCCTTTTTGAGCCAGTATGCCAATACGCTGGGGCGCAGTGGCTTGCATTAAAAGGGCTTTGACTTGTGGTTCGTGTTGCCGTGCTTTGATAAACCCCCGTCTCATCTGGCAATGCCAGCGTTCTTGCCCAGTCGCTGGGGCAACTAGAGACCAAAGGTGATAACTGGCAAAAGGTCGATCGGGGGTTGACATTGCTCAGAAACAGTGAGAAAAAATACGGTGGGGAGAAGTTTAAGCTAAGGCTTGCTTAGAAAAGAACTTCGGAGGATACTTGCTGCTACACACGCTTTGCGGGAAGCTTTTATAGTACTGATAATGTACCGGAGCAAGTGGCAAAAATGTCTAGCAAGATAAAATTTGGTACCGATGGATGGCGAGGGATTATTGCCGATGACTTTACTTTCCCCAATGTGAGAAAAGTAACAAGGGCAATCGCCACTTACTTAGAAACAGCCTACACAAAAGATAGACCAGTACTTATTGCCTACGATACTCGCTTTTTAGCTGACCAGTTTGCCCAAACAGCGGCCCAAGTATTAGCAGACTTGGGTTGGACTGTAAAAATTACCGATCGGGATTGTCCCACACCAGTAATTGCCTACAATGCCCGTCACCTAAATTCCGCTGGGGCGTTAATGTTTACTGCTAGCCATAATCCAGCACCTTACTGTGGAATTAAATATATACCCGATTATGCTGGGCCTGCCACTCCAGAGATTACTGATACTATTGTGGCAAATATAGAAGGTGCATCGGATGAGTTGCCTGGGAGCAACCCATCAGGTTCAATTTCAATTTTCGATCCGAAACCAGATTACCTGCAATTTATCTACACTCTACTTGATGTAGAAAAGATCAAAAGCGCTAATTTAAAGGTAAAGTACGATGCTTTGTATTCTACCTCTCGCGGTTATTTAGATGAAGTTTTGCAACATAGTGGCGTTCAATTAGAAAGTTTCCACGATTGGAGAGATGTTTTATTTGGCGGTGGAATGCCTGAACCCAAAGGAGAACAATTAGTTGAGTTAGTGGAAGCAGTAGTTCGAGATCGAGCTGATTTGGGCTTGGCAACGGATGGAGATAGCGATCGCTTTGGTATCGTTGATGAACAAGGAAACGTCCTCACTCCCAATACTGTGCTGCTACTTTTAGCACGTCATTTAATCAAAAACAAAGGTAAAACTGGCGCGATAGTCCGTACTGTGGCTACAACCCACCTGCTGGATAATTTTGCTGCTAAAAATGGGCTGCAAATTTATGAAACAGCAGTTGGTTTTAAATACATCGGCGAAAAAATGCGGGAAACTGCCGTTTTAATTGGTGGAGAAGAATCAGGTGGTTTGAGTATTATTGGGCATATTCCCGAAAAAGACGGGGTATTAGCAGATATGCTGGTGGCAGAAGCGATCGCCTATGAAGGCAAACCGCTAAGTCAACTTGTTAAAGAAGCGATCGCTGAAGCCGATGGCCCACTTTACAACAACCGCCTAGACTTGCACCTCACAGAGGCGCACAAAATCGCCGTCATCGACTCCTTTACCAAAAATCCACCTACAGAAGTAGCTGGCATTAAAGTCAAGGAAGTGGGGCGTAAAGACGGTATTAAGCTGTATTTAGAAGAAGGTAGCTGGGTTTTACTGCGTCCTTCCGGTACAGAACCACTGGTACGCGTCTACCTAGAAACCAACACTCCCGAAAAACTCACCCAAATCGCCCAAGAGTTAGAGAGTGCCATTGCTAAACTAGAGGCAGTAGCAGTTTAATTTGTCAGAGTTAGGAATTAAAAGTTAAGAGTTATGAATTAGGAGTTAAGAGTTGTAAATTAACAATTCTTAACTCCTCATTTTTAATTTCGAGCAAAATATAACTCCTAACTCCTCATTTAGATCAAAGTATGAAAATCGCGCCTTTTTTGACATCTCTAGTTGTAGCGGTTTGGGTAATTGCGATCGCAATTATTTCAGTCCAAAATGCTACACCCGTATCGTTAAAATTCTTAACATTCCAATCGATTCAGATACCAATGGGTTTAGTGCTAGCTTTTAGTGCCGTTATCGGGTTAATTGGCATGGCGCTGCTGCAACCTCTGTGGGGACTTGCTGGTATTAGGCAGAGTAATTCTCGATTGGAAGACGATGCGGAATTTTTTGTTGACGATGAAGATTTTTGAGGTTTGAAGCTTAGTGCAGTATCAAAACATTATTACAATCGAACCAGGAAAACGAGGTGGTAAGCCTTGTATTCGAGGAATGCGAATTACTGTATACGATGTTTTATCTTATCTTGCCTCTGGGATGACCTACGAGGAAGTGCTTGATGACTTTCCTTATTTGACACAAGAGGATATTTTGGCTTGCCTAAGCTATGCAACCGATCGATAACGGCTATGAGTGCAACTTATAAAGCAGATTTTAACTTGTGGATTGAACAGACAGCCCAACTATTGCGATCGCATCGCTGGCAGGAAGTTGATGTAGAACATCTGATTGAAGAGGTTGAAGGCTTGGGCAAAAGTGAACGACGGGGTATTGCTAGTCAACTAACTCGCTTACTTTTGCATTTGCTTAAATGGCAATATCAACCCCAGCGTCGCTCAGATAGTTGGCTCGATTCGATCACCGATTCTCGTACCCAAATTGAGTTAGCGATAGAAGATAGTCCTAGTCTTAAGAGCTATCCTACAGAGCAGCTTGAGGAAAGTTATCAAAGGGCACGTCGCCAAGCAGCCAAGCAAACGGGGATAGTTGTATCCGTGTTTCCAGAAGAGTGCCCATATTCTTTAGAGTTAGTGTTAGATGAAAACTGGCTACCGGAAGCAAGCGATAATATTTGATAACTTTATTTGTAACTGTGTAGGTAGTGGCGATCGCTATGTATGAAATAATAAGCCCTGTAAACCTCACACTATATGAAAAAAGCCTGCGTTGTCAGGCTTTTTTAGAAACTTGTGGCAGAGCGATCGCACTCAGCCAGACACTAGAATATTATTCGCAATCTTGTAGAGATGATTGGCGATGAAAATTAAAGCAATAGACAGGCTTGGATATCTTCGAGATCAAGATCGGGAAAATCCTCTAAAATGTCAGAAACACTGACATTCTCAGCCAGCATTTCTAAAATATCACTCACACGAATCCTCATGCCTCGAATACAAGGACGACCACCACACTGACCAGGAGTTTGAGTAATGCGAGTCAACAAATCAACCCTTGAGTTCATGCAAGTATTTTAATATCGGGTACTTTTATTTAACTCTAATTCTGCGATCGCAATTATCCCAGCCTAGCATCTCAGTGTAGCAACAGGGCGATCGGAATTATCCTAAGTTCACATAACAGCACCTAAGTTGGACAGTTTTGGGTTAGTTGTAGCTTCAGATAATCAATGAAATCCAGAATTTCTGTATCAGTGAGTTGTAAACGCGATCGTTTACCATATTTTTGCTGTAAATATTCCCTTCCCTGCTCTGGAGTCCAATTTAACTGGGCTAAATATGTGTCACTTTGAGCTATCAAAACTGCATGAATTTCTGATGACATTGTATTAGCAGATATTTGGATTTCATCTTGATGTAAATTTTGAATACAATTAATTTTTAAACTTACTTTTTGTCCTAAAGCTTGCCAGTCAATTTCCCTGTGTCCATTCCAGCTAACACCTATAGAACGATAAGTGACTGGATTATAAATTGCACAAAATACAATTGTTCTCTCTCCAGGACTAACTGCGATCGTCAATGGATGATGCAATTGTTCAGAAGTCAAGGCATCAAGTGAAAGCAACAAACTTTTAGAAAAGTAAGATTCACTTCCTGAGCGAATAACATAAGGTTTGTCTGCCAGAATATGCAAATCAGTTTTTTCTGCTTCTCCATGTGAAGTTTCGACTTTTTTATTAACTTCTATCCCTGTTATCACCCCAGTCAAGGCTCTCTCATAAATTGGGATTTGTTTTGTATCATCGGATAGCATATACCAGCAGTGATCCGATTCTTTGCTGACAAAGACATATTGAGGTTTTGGGACTGCTCCAAATCCTAATTTAACTTCCATATTTTTGATGAAGGTTTTGGTAAATATATTTATTGAGCAATCAGTTATGACGATTTGTACCGTCAAGCTATTAGTTGCTTTATATATATAATTCCCTAGCCAAGAAGCTAATTAACATTAAGGCAGCGAAAATTACAAAATCTGGTGAATCTATAACAAAGTTTCTGGATCGACACCTAGCGCATTCAATCTTTCAATTAACATTTTCACTTGTTGTTCTGCTTCCACTCGTCGCTGTTCTTCAAAAGCTGTACGTTCTTCCGCTTCCCGAATGCGTTCTTCTGGTGTCAGCAATCTTTGCCCTTCTTTGTCATACCAGTACAGCCATTCCCGCACTATACCTTGATAAATTCCTCGTTCTCGCCCAATTCCTAAACCAATTTCTGGTAGCCAAACGGGATTTCCTGACATTAAGATATATTCCCCATCGACTAAGCGATACACTTCCAAAGGCGACTTTTTCCGCCGCAGGGGACTATACACAACATAGTACAAAATTCCTAAATCTTTGGCATAAAATTCTTTCTTGATGCTATATTCTTCTCGATATATTTGAGAAACAACTTCTAGCGCTAAAATTGGCAGTTGCTTTTCTTCCCACAGCACATAACTTAGGCGTAAATCCTCATCAACGAAGCGTTTAACTCCTAAGCTGAGAAACCCATCAGGGACAATGGCTGGTTTATCTGGGTGATAATAAATACCCATATCAACACCAAAAAACCAATCCCAGCGATCGCACCAAACTAAAGCCAGGATCGTTTTCAGCAAGCCGGGAATTAAATTTTGGAGTTCATTATCCACAGCAGTATCATCTGAGTCGGGTAATTCTTCGGAAGATGGCAAACAATGGAGTGGATTGTAGTTTAACATGAGCCGTTTTGCCAAATCTGATTCTAGGTAGATTGTACGTAATCTATTGATGTGTAATGCGCGATCGCAGCACAAGAATGAAAAACCATTTTTAGCGTAGACATCACCTGATGTTGCTTTTCTCAGTAGCAAAATACTTATAAGTGTAAAATCTTTACATCAAACTCGTGGTTTTTCGGTACTGATTCTCAGAGTGTCTAACTGACAATAGCAAAAAAGGGCGGAACTTTGTTCAATTAGAACATTCCAGAAGTCGCAGAGTATGCAATTTCATGGTGAATTTGGTAGCTGGGCTGATTACCTATATCTACCAGGAGAAAAAGTCTTCTCTCAACCTTGACTCAGAAAACGTGGCGTAGTTGGAAATTAGCTAATTTTCAGCCCAATTTTTGAGTTGTACCTAAGTATCAAATATGTCACCACAGATCCATTCACGAGTTTTAATCAAAAACTTCCTAACGGTTTTTTTGCCATTATCAGCGTTAGTTGGGGTTGTTATTGGGACTATCTATTATCAACAGGTACAAATCGAGCAAGTTCTGCTCAAAACAAATGAACTCCGTAAGGTAGATTTACAAACTAAAGTAATCAGTGGAGACTTTCACTCGGTTGTTTCAGATTTGATGGTTATCTCTAAACAAAACGAGCTAGAAAGAATTTTAGACGGAGTGGATGGGCAACGACAGGCACTTTCTCAAGAATTCTTATTATTTTCTGGATATAAAAAACTCTACGACCAAATTCGCTTTTTGGATCGATCGGGTAAAGAAATTGTCAGAGTCAACTTTAACCAGGGTGAACCAGCGATTGTCCCCGAAGAAAAATTGCAAGTTCAAGCCAAACGTTACTGGTTTAATGACACTTTGCGGCTGAATCAAGGACAAGTATTTGTCTCTCCCCTTGACCTCAACATCGAACGAGGTCAGGTTGAACAACCCTTGAAGCCAATGATCCGCTTTGGTACTCCAGTTTTCGATCGCCGTGGGCAGAAACGAGGCATTGTGGTGTTAAATTATTTCGGCGCAAAACTGCTGGACAATTTTGATCGAGCTTTCGCTAGCGCCTCCAGCCAGGGAATGCTACTGAATGCTGATGGCTACTGGTTAAAAGGAGCGAAGCCTGAAGATGAATGGGGATTTATGTTTCCCGATTGCAAAAACTGCACTTTTGGCAGAGCTTTTCCCCAAGCATGGCAGCAGATTTCTCAACAAGAATCGGGACAATTCCAAACTGCTGAGGGAATGTTCACTTTTACCACAGTTTACCCACTTGTCGAAGGACAAAAATCTAGTACGGGAGCAGGACAGGCTTTTGCGCCAAGCCAAAATCAAATCGATCCTAAATCCTATCACTGGAAAATTGTCTCGCGGGTATCGCCAGAGACGTTGACAACCAAATCAAACCGATTTTTGAATCAATTGCTACTACTATATGCTGGGTTAGTAGGATTAATTGGCATTGGTTCTTGGCTACTAGCAAGAGCTAGTGTCAATCGTAATATTGTCCAGCTAGAGTTAAGGCAATCTGAAGTTGAATTGCGAAAGCTAGTTGAACGGGAGAAAATTCTTAAAACTCGTCTATCTAGTCAAATTCGCAACTCGCTGGATCTAAATACAATTTTGAGTACAGTAGTAGTTGAAGTTCGGGAACTGCTCCAAATCGATCGATGCCAATTTTTTTGGTGTCATCAAGAAGATGAATCTACTAGCTTGGAACTGAGTCAGCAAGCTTGCGCTCCCGATTTAACAGAACCTTTAGGCTGTTCTCCTATCCAGAATGTGGAAGCCCTAAGTGAAGCTGTTATGCAAGGGAATTTGCTTTGCTTTGATGACATTGCGACAGATTCATGGCTTGATTTCAAGAGTCGGAATTTACTGGTGACATTGGGCTTTAAGTCTCTACTAACAGTTTCAGTTCAAACTCAGTCGGGTCACTTGGGTGTGATTGTCTGCGAACATAGTAGAGAGCTTCGCCCCTGGAGTGATGATGAGGTGGAAATTATTCGAGGCGTGGCTGACCAGTTAGCGATCGCCATTGACCAAGCCCAATTGTATAATCAAAGCCGCGCTGCTACTGCTGCTGCTACTATTCAGGCAGAACAACTCAACCAAGTACTACACAATCTCAAACAGACTCAAGCTCAACTGATTCAGACCGAAAAAATGTCGAGTTTAGGTCAATTAGTGGCGGGTGTCGCTCATGAAATCAATAACCCTCTTAACTTTATCTACGGTAATTTGACCCATGTAAGTGAATATACACTGGGCTTATTGGAATTGGTAGAACTTTATCAACAGTCTAATGCTCATTCAACACCTGAAGTACAAGCTCATATAGAAGCGATCGACCTTGACTTTATGGTTGAGGATCTACCTAAAATATTAATTTCAATGAAAATGGGAGCTAATCGCATTCGTGAAATAGTTCTATCCTTGCGGAATTTTTCTCGACTTGACGAAGCAGATATGAAGCCTGTCAACATTCACGAAGGTATTGATAGCACACTACTGATTTTACAAAATCGCTTCAAACAAACGTCTGGAAATGCCGGAATTGAAATAGTCAAGGAATATGGTGATATTCCCTTAGTAGAATGCTATGCCGGACAATTAAATCAGGTATTTATGAATCTGATTGGTAATGCCATTGATGCCCTGGATAGTTATAACAGTAAGCGAACTCTGGAGGATATAGAAACTAAACCCAGCCAAATTGTAATTCGTACTCAGTTACGCAACTTAGATCGGATAGCTGTAAAAATTGCAGATAATGGCCCTGGTATGACCGAAGCAGTTAAGCAACGATTATTTGACCCTTTCTTTACTACAAAAGCCGCAGGTAAAGGCACCGGATTAGGATTAGCAATTAGCGCTCAGATAGTCACAGAAAAACACAACGGAGCTATTTGGTGTATTTCCGAACCTGGACAGGGAGCAGAATTTTGGGTTGAGATTCCGATTAAGCACAGTTCTAAACTAGCAACTGCAAGTACTCCTAGTCTATCCATAATTTGAAAAATGATATGACTAATATGAGCGATGTCTACGACGGGCTACCCCTACGCGCTGATTTTGATAGCCCTTGGAAAGAAATTATAGAAGCTTATTTTCCCCAAGCAATGCATTTCTTTTTTCCAGAAACTTCTGCATTAATTGATTGGGAACGTCCCTACGAATTTTTAGATAAAGAATTTCAACAAATAGCTCGTGAAGCTGAACAGGGTAAGAGATATGCCGATCAATTAGTCAAAGTTTGGCAAACCCAAGGGGAAGAACTATGGTTATTAATCCATGTGGAAATTCAGGGACAAAAAGAAGATAACTTTGCCAAGCGGATGTTTACCTACAACTTTCGCATATTTGACCGCTTCGATCGCCCAGCAATAAGCCTTGCTATTCTTTGCGATCCAAACCGCGAATGGCGACCAAGCAATTACAGCTACAATTATCCCAATACTAGCTTAATTTTTGAATTTGGCAGTATTAAACTTTTAGATTATGAAAATCGCTTTCACGAGTTAGAAAATAGCGATAATCCATTTGCAACTGTCGTCATGGCGCATTTGAAAACGCAGCAGACACGCTCATCACCCGAACAACGCAAAATATGGAAATTCAGCTTAATTCGCAGACTATATGATTTGGGGTTAGGAGAGCAGGATATTCGTAATCTGTATCGATTTATCGATTGGGTTATGATATTACCAAAGGCATTGGAAAATCAGTTTTGGGAAGAGTTTAAACAATTTGAGCAGGAGCGGACTATGAGATATGTAACTACAGGTGAGCGCATCGGCTACGAGCGCGGAAAACAAGAAGGCGAACAACGACTTATTTTCAGGTTACTACAAAGACGAGTAGGAGAACTATCACCAGAATTGCAAGAGCGCATCCAATCTCTTTCTTTAAATCAGTTAGAAAACCTTGGCGAAGCTTTGTTAGATTTTACTGATATAGAAGATTTGCTTGACTGGTTGCAAACAAATCAATCAGCTTAAAATCTATTTTTATGATAGTTGTAAAAAATACATTTCATTATTTACCAATACAAAATTTTTTAAACGCAGTTTGATGGGTTATTTTTTATAACCGTAGTCACATAAGTTAGGACATTTGGAAAGGGTGAATGCTAGAGCTAGCAATAGTTTTACCTCCTGCCTCCTGCCCCCTGCCTCCTGCTATACTTTACAGAATTGAAAAGAATTGAAAATTTTAAATGAATAACAAAAAGGGCAGGTACAAAACCCGCCCTCAAAGTAATCAATATTTAAACTAAACTAGCGATCGCAACTTAATTACCAATTTGAGGCGCACTCAAAGAAACCTTTAGTGCATCGTCTTTTTGCTGTGCTAATGTCGGCACGGAATCACGCAATCTTGCCGTCAGTTGTACAGTTGTAGCGTCATACATCTGAGTCAGCAATTTTGGATAGAAACCAATACCAATAATTGGAATTAACAAACAAGCAATGATAAAAACTTCGCGGGGTTCGGCATCTATCAAAGCTTGGTGAGAAACTAATTCCTCGTTCTCTTTACCGTAGAAAATTTCTCGTAACATCGACAGCAGATAAATCGGAGTTAAAATCACTCCCACTGCCATCAAGAATACCACGATAACTTTGAAGGTAGAGCTATAAGCATCGCTAGTAGCAAAGCCCACAAATACCATTAATTCTGCCACGAAACCGCTCATCCCTGGCAGTGCCAAAGAAGCCATTGAACAGGTGGTGAACATGGCGAAAATCTTCGGCATTCTCTTCGCAACACCGCCCATTTCATCCAACATCAGGGTGTGTGTGCGATCGTAAGTTGCGCCAACCAGGAAGAACAAACTCGCCCCAATTAACCCGTGAGAAACCATTTGCAATACTGCCCCACTCAATCCCAAATCGGTGAAGGAGGCGATACCAATCATCACAAAGCCCATGTGGGAAATTGAGGAGTAAGCAATTTTTCGCTTCAGGTTGCGCTGGGCAAAGGATGTTAAAGCAGCGTAGATGATATTAACTACCCCCAAAACCACGAACACTGGTGCAAAATAAGCGTGGGCATCGGGGAGCATTTGGGCATTCATCCGAATTAAGGCGTAGCCGCCCATTTTTAAAAGAATACCTGCCAATAACATGTGTACGGGCGCTGTTGCTTCACCGTGGGCATCAGGTAGCCAAGTGTGCAAGGGAATAATCGGCAACTTGACGGCGTAGGCAATCAGGAAGCCAGCATAGACGGCAAGTTGGAAATTGAGGGCGAAGTCTTTTAAGGCGAGCGATCGCATATCAAATGTCACCGTATCGCCGTAAAATCCCATTGTCAGGGCAGACAGCAAAATAAACAGCGAACCGCCGGCGGTGTATAAAATAAATTTGGTCGCTGCATATTGCCGCCTTTTGCCTCCCCAAATCGACAGCAGAAAGTATATCGGTACTAGTTCCAGTTCCCACACCAGGAAAAATAACAGCATATCCTGGACAGCGAACACGGCAATCTGACCGCCATACATCGCCAACATCAAGAAGTAAAATAGCTTCGGCTTGAAGGTGACAGGCCAAGCTGCTAAAATCGCCAGCGTGGTAATGAATCCAGTCAAAATAATTAGGGGCATGGATAAGCCATCTGCCCCTACTGACCAATTCAAATCTAGTTGGGGTACCCAGGCGTAACTCTCGACCAACTGCAAATCTGGATTGGAGAAATCATACCCAGTATAAAAAGCATAAACAATTAGTGCAAAATCTATCAGCCCTACGATGAGGGAGTACCAGCGCACTGTTTTGCCTTCTTTATCCGGGATGATGGGAATCAGTAGTGAAGCGGCTATCGGCAACAGAATAATCGTCGTCAGCCACGGAAAATTAGCTGTATTCATCACAATTCGTCTGCTATCAAAATCATGTTTGGCAAAAAGTCACTAGTTATTAAGTAACAGCTTTTTCAGGATTTCGTCTTCCTCGTTAGGTTGATTTAATTAAATTAGCAATCCCCGATTTTTACTCTTGGGAGTCTTTTTTGACATTTGCGGGTGCGGGATGTGCGTTGTGATACTCCCAGTCAAGTCACAAATTTACACTAAAAAAGTTGGTTAAATTATAGTTTAAGAGTGCGATGTCTACGACAAGCCGTTTTGCGTCTACGCGTAGCCCAACCCATCGCTAAAAATACACGATGCTGTATGCGTGGTTCTTGAAAAAAGCGATTTGGTGCAAAAATGCATCAAAGAGGAAATAACCATAATGATAATGGCACAAATTAAAAGTCAAATTTGTTATGTCACTAACGTAGATGGAGAAACAACAGATGTATTCGTCCCTATAGAACTTTGGCAACAGCTTATAAGTTCCATAAATTCTGATAACGTCAGTGGTTTAGCTTGGATTGATGAACAAGAGCCAAAAGCACAAATATTAGCCGATTTGCAAGAGTCTGTGCGACAAGCAGCAGTAGGACAAACTTTCCCAGTTTCTAAGCTTTGGGACGATATCGAAGCCTAAATTTATGGCAGAAATCCGGTTTACACCTTCCTTTAAATTAATTTAAGGTTTCTTCAAGAAGACGAAACCAAGCGAATCTCTACAAAAGGAGTTGATACCTGACCTATCCAGAAACTTTCTTCTGACTTAGTATCTGTATTGATGGAGCTATATCTTGTTACAACTTCCATTGTGTTTATGTACGTAAATCGAACATAATATGTCCCTAGCCTAAGAGGTTCAGAAATCCAGTGGAAGCCATTTGGAGCAAATATACTAAGTCCAAACTGGTTATCTTTCAGCCCAAAAATAGTAATGTCTTGAAAGAAAGTGAGAGATTCTCCTGGCATGGCTAAGGGAAAATCAGAGTCTAATGTGCCTTCAGGTCTAATGCAGTCGCCATTCCACAAAATTTGTCTATCCGCTTCTACAAGCTCTGGAATCAAGATGTCGCCGAAGTTAAAGCGAAGTGGAATTGACTTATTATTAACAATCCGAAGACCAATTTTGATGAACACATAAGGATAAGGATGTTGTGGATGTTGCCGTCCTATTATTAATGGAGATTTAAATATGTGTAGAAGCTTATACAGCAAGTTTTTTTTGGTGCGAGCAAAACCAATTCCGGGACTATAGTTTCAAAGCCGATACCATCGACAACTAAAGTACTACAATCAGGTTCATTATGTTGAACTAAATGAAAATTTACAACCTGTGTTGCTAATTGCCCTAATTTTATTTCTTCTTGACTCTTAGCTAACTTCAAGCCATCTGTAGTTTGATGCTCACTTTTATATATGAATCGAAGCTTATATCTTGCGGGCTGAAGTGAAGTAAAAGACCAAAATTTGCTAGGTAGATTAGGACTTTGGAAGACTTCTGGGACAGCAGAAATCTGAAAAATAAGCAAGTTATTTTGCCAATAAAGATTTCCAGTTAGCGAAAATGATTTTGAATCTCTAGGAGGGACTAATAAATAAGAAATTTCTCCAGGACTACTATGCTGAACTTGGCTAGTTAAGTTATTTCTTAATTCAGCTACTATATTCTTCCATCTTCGGAAAATAGATATGTTTGGTTGAATACTTGGAAGCGAAAGATCGGTTATTAATTGCCTTTGTATTTCCTGACCGTGCGATGTCACGAGAACTGGTGTAAATACTTCATATAAATTTAGGTGAAAATCCTGTAAACTTTTGTTAGTAATACAAATACCAAACTGCACAAAGGTGTTTGTATTCTTTTCGGGAATAGGCAAGACTATAAGGTTAGGATTGGAGATTTTTATATATACGTCACCGTTTTCAATGATATTACTATCATTCATTTGCTTCAAAAAACGGAATGTGGGTTATATAGCTTGTATTAAAAAATCTTGTCATCTTTTCAGACTCAACTCTCAATTCTTCTCTGCGACTCCGGGCCTCTGCGTGAGATAAAAAATAATGTAGGGGTGGATGAATGTCCACCCCTATGAAAATCAGGTGACACCAAAAACAATCACTAAGCCCAAAACCGCCCCAAACACAATCAAGGCATAGAATTGAGCGCGACCGTTTTCTAGGTACTTCAGACCTTCACCACTGACAAGGGTGAAAAAGCCTGTGAGGTTAACAGCACCATCTACAACGCGGAAGTCAACTTCCATAACTTGTCTAGCTACGCGACGCAAGCCGAGAACAAAAACCCGATGGTAAATGTCATCAAAATACCACTTGTTGAGCGATAACTCGTAAAGTGGTTGGATTTTAGCAGCGATCGCAGCCGGATCAATTTTACGGCTCAAATACATCAGCGAAGCCAGGGTAATCGCAATCAAAGAAATTCCGACTGAGGCACCCGCCATGATGTAGAATTCCGTCGGATTGAACTCAGAAGCCTTTTCTATAACTTCAGTGAGGGTTTCGCTAGGAGGAAAGATAAACTCTTCAAAATAATTGGCGTAGGGAGTTCCCACCAAACCAATCAAAATCGAAGGCACAGCCAACAGTGCCAACGGCAGCGTCATTGTCCACGGCGATTCGTGGGGGGAGTCGCTGTGATGCCCGTGGGAGTCATGGGAATCATGATGCTGACTAGTTGCCGCCAATTCTCCTTTCTTCATCGCCCCAGGCCCAAAATTTGGGACTGGTTCTTCTGACTCTAATTCCAGGACAATTGTCGCCGCAGCTTTCTTGAGTTTTTCCTTGATTTTCTCGTCAGTACCCCGGAATTTGCCTTCAAATGTCGAGAAATACATTCTAAACATATAGAAAGCTGTAATCCCGGCAGTTAGCCAGCCGATAAACCAGAGGAGTGGGTTAGCCTCAAAAGCCTTCCCTAAAATTTCATCTTTTGACCAGAAACCAGCAAAGGGTGGAATACCAGAAATTGCCAAGCAACCAATTAAGAAAGTAGTTGCTGTGACAGGCATATACTTCCGCAGTCCACCCATCAAGCGCATATCTTGCGCTAAGGCGGGGTCGTGTCCAACGACACCTTCCATACCGTGAATTACTGAACCTGAACCCAAGAACAGCATCGCCTTGAAATAGGCGTGGGTCATCAGGTGGAATAGTCCAGCACTGTAGGAACCTATTCCCATTGCCATTACCATGTAACCAAGTTGGGAAATGGTGGAATAAGCCAAGCCCTTTTTGATGTCGTTTTGGGTAATGGCAATGGTTGCTCCCAAAAACGCCGTAAACGCCCCAGTAAAGGCAATGACATTCATTGCGGCTGGAACGTCTTCAAATACTGGGTACATCCGGGCAATCAGGAAAACACCAGCCGCCACCATTGTTGCCGCGTGAATTAAGGCAGAAATGGGGGTGGGGCCTTCCATCGCATCTGGTAGCCAGACGTGGAGGGGAAATTGGGCTGATTTTGCAACTGGGCCTAAGAAAACTAAAATCGCAAACAGGACAGCGAGAAAATTGCTGATAGAACCTGATTCGACAAGTTGGGCGAGGCGATCGCCCATGATATTAAAATCAAAGCTTCCTGTTGCCCAGAACAGCCCCAAAATGCCGAGTAATAGACCAAAGTCGCCCACGCGGTTGGTTACAAACGCTTTTTGAGCGGCATCGGCTGCTGACTTGCGATCGTACCAAAAACCGACCAGCAAGTAGGAACACATCCCGACCAGTTCCCAGAATATATAAATCTGTACTAGGTTGGGGCTGACCACCAGACCTAACATTGAAGAGCCAAACAAACTGAGATAGGCGTAAAACCTCACGTAACCGGGATCGTGAGCCATGTAGCCATCGGTGTAAACCATGACCAAGCAGGCTACCGTTGTGACAATCACCAGCATTAGGGCTGTCAGGTGGTCAATAGTGTAGCCCATGCTCAGGTGGAAATTACCTGCTGCCGCCCACTCAAAGGTGCGAATATAAGACGCATGTCCTTGAATTTGACTCCATAGCAAGGCAAACGACATCCCCATAGCTGCTGCCATCATGGAGATAATCACCACAGCATTAAGCTGGCGGAGGCGGTTTGTCACCTGATTCAACGAGATTAACCCTAGACCGACCAGCATTGCCCCAAGAAGAGGGAACACCGGAATCAGCCAGGCATACTGATAGATTACTTCCATCACTGACGCCTACTTTTAAAATTCTTGATTAGCGTGTCGAAACTGTTAATAATTGTGACTACACCCTTTAGGATAAAATAACCCACCCAAGACTGATTGGGTGGGGTATTAAGCATGGTTTTAGATTTGGTCATTGGTCATTGGTCATTAGTCATTAGTCATTAGTCATTGGTCATTAGCCCTATGCCCTATGCCCTATGCCCTATGCCCTATGCCCCATACCCAATATCCATCAGGCCGATCGGCATTCTAAGTCCACTGTTTTTGAACTTTTGTAGATTTTGGGGTAATTGCTGTAGCTGGCTTTAATCTCTTCTAAAGCTAGACGTAAATCTTCTTTGCCGCGAAAGCATTCCAAGCGATGGCGAATAGTGCCATTTTCAATCAATAGTAAAGTGGGTAGTGATTTTAGCCTATAGGTAGTAGACAATTTAAAATTTTGATCGGCGTTAACCCCAACTAATTTAATTTCATCGCCGCACTGGGACTGAAATTGCAACAACAGCGGGTGGATAACTCGACACAAGCCACACCAAGGTGCTTCAAAGTTAACTAAAACAGGAATAGGAGATTCTAAAACTTCTTGAGTAAATGTCCGCTCACTAACCGACAACACCATGACGCCTCTTGGATTATAAGGTTTTTATATCAAACTAGCTATCAGTACTGAATTGAGTAATGCTGAGTTCCGAGTTCTGCTTGCTGAGTAGAAGTCCATAACAAAAAGTTAGGGGATTGAATGAGGAACTCGTTTCTTTTTTTTTAGAGTAAAGCGGGGATTGGGATTACTTGCCAAGCAATGAATACTAAGTTGCTTGCTTTTACTCAGAACTCAGGACTCAGCACTGCTTCAGTGGAGGATTGGCAAGTCACTAACTGCCGATCGATGCTTTCAGTACAGAAATTTCAGGACACAGAATCATTGGCAAAAATTGAGCGCGTTAATGTGTCTCTGACAGAAAAGCGACCTTAGAAGTCGCGTTGGCTTTTTTGGATGTTAAACTCCTGATTGCCGTGACCGCCTGGGGATTTGATTGAATCTGCCACTTTCTTTCAAAGAAAGGCAACTGACCAACGACTACCAATAATAAAATCTCAAGCTGACTGAACGCACCCCCACTGTTAGATATTTGAATTTATCCTACATTGATTTGGAGCAATTGATCAGCTTTATCAGGTGAAATTTCCATCTCTTTCTGATTTTATGCTGACACTGGGGATCGTCTAAAGTTACCATCCTATACTACTCGTTGCTTCCAATAACAGAGGGTGTGACCACCAAAGCAAAGCTATAAAAATGGCAACTCCCAAATATGCAGGGCGGAGAAATTCCTGCCATTTGAGAGATTGACGCCCGTCGATAATTGCTTTAAATGGAATAATTGAAGTCCGCTGTTTGGCAATTTCAAAAGCTTCTCCATAACGATCGCTCAGGCGGCGATCCCCGTGCCAAACCCCAAACAAGTGATGCAATATCAATCCAATGGAAGTCACAAGCGTAAAAGTAGTACCCAGCCAGAGAGTGTGGGCAACACACCAAATTATTTGTCCTACCATCTGGGGATGACGGGTAATCCGAATAATTCCTGTTTCGTAGAGATGAACTTGGGGCTTTTGAATAGCAGCAATTTCTAGTAGATTGAAGGTAGCAGGATATAAAAACAAAAACGAGATTGCTGATAGCAGCCAAACAAATTCTCGCACTCCTGGCACCGCTTGTACCTGCCAAATTTGCAAACCATCATAACGGTGCCCAAAAAAGTAAATAATTAATATCACAGCCAACGGTAGGCTGACTAATGCAAAGAGAATGCGATAAAACCTTGGGCCAATATATTTTTCTGCCCAAGGGCGTAAAGCAGCGCCTCCACTGTGAGCGATCGCAAAAACTATTTGTAACCCCAGTATGACAAAATGACTGGGTGTCAACCAAGAAATCAGCAGCATATACACAGGTGAAGTAATTTAAAGAAAACTGAATTCAGTACAACCAATACCACAAAGTATTCAAAAGGGGACTTTAGTCAAGATGTTGTGCTACTGTCTTTTTCGAGTCAATCCTTCAAGTTTAATATGCAACAAATCGTGTCCAACTGATTGCTGCCAAACCGGATTTATTACGTGCATCTGCTCCTTTAAAAGTTTGTGGGTTGAGCCTTATGTCTGACCTTCCTTTCACTTTAGATCAGTTACGTATCCTGAAAGCGATCGCCCAAGAAGGAAGCTTCAAGCGTGCCGCTGATAGTCTTTACGTCTCCCAGCCTGCCGTTAGTTTACAAGTCCAAAATCTCGAACGGCAACTCGATGTCCCCTTATTCGATCGTGGAGGACGACGTGCCCAATTAACCGAAGCTGGGCATCTACTCTTAAATTACGGTGAAAAAATCCTCAGTCTCTGTCAGGAAACCTGCCGCGCGATCGAGGATTTACAAAATCTCCAAGGTGGTACTTTAATTGTCGGTGCTTCTCAAACCACTGGCACTTATCTTTTGCCCAGAATGATCGGTATGTTTCGACAAAAATATCCAGATGTGGCAGTGCAATTACACGTCCACTCAACTAGGCGAACTGCTTGGAGTGTCGCTAACGGACAAGTCGATCTGGCAATTATCGGTGGTGAAATTCCTGGTGAACTGTCAGAATCTTTAGAAGTGATTCCTTACGCTGAGGATGAACTAGCGCTAATTTTACCTGTCTTTCATCCTTTTACCAAACTTGAAAAAATCCAGAAAGAAGACCTATATAAATTACAATTTATTGCTTTAGATTCCCAATCAACTATCCGCAAAGTAATTGACCAAGTGCTAGCACGCTGTGAAATCGATACCAGACGTTTTAAAGTTGAAATGGAATTAAATTCCATTGAAGCGATTAAAAATGCTGTGCAATCTGGTCTAGGGGCTGCCTTTGTTTCAACTAGTGCGATCGCTAAAGAGTTACAAATGGGCGTTTTGCATCGTACTCCCATTGAAGGCGTTGTCGTCAAACGGACGCTGTGGCTGATTTGTAATCCCAATCGCTATAGATCCAAGGCCGCAGAAGCCTTTAGTCAAGAAATTTTACCCCAGTTTGCTAACCCAGGATGGAATCAAGATGTGTTAAAATTAACACAAAAAAGTCTAGTGTTAACTACATTGGAGGTAGCAACACCCACCTCATTAGGTGAAGACTAAAATCTAGTAATTAGTCCTTTGTCATTTGTCCTTTGTCCTTTGTTCTTTGTAAATACGAATGACCTTTCGGGTGACGCTCGTGCCTCGCTAGCGCTGCGAAGACAGCCAGTAGCTCATGGGAAAACTCTCTATGTACCCGTCGCTGGCTCACCAATGACCAATGACCAATGACCAATGACCAATGACCAATGACCAATGACCAATGACTAATGACTAATGACTAATCACGAAAATGGAAGTTTACTGCACTCGTTTGCGTTGTCCACGCCCACAAAACTATTTTGCCGATTTAGATGATGTTACGACACTGAAAACAACCCAGCAAAAGTATTGCACTACCTGTGGTATGCCATTGATGCTAGATGGTCGATACGTGCCAACTAAACTGCTGGGAAGAGGCGGGTTTGGAGCAGCATTTTTGGCACGCGATCGCCGAATACCAGGAATGCGTCAATGCGTGGTTAAACAGTTTCAACCATCGGGAAATTTAACTTTAAATCAACTGCAACAAGCACAGTTGATGTTTGAGAGAGAGGCAGAAGTTTTAGCACAACTTGGTAACGATCACGAGCAAATTCCTGATTTATTTGCCTTCTTTCCAGTGATAGTTAATAGTTTGCAACCAGGACAGCAAGACCAATTTTTTTACTTGGTGCAAGAATACATTGATGGGCAAAACTTAGAGGAAGAATTAGTTCAACAAGGCAAATTTTCTGAACAGCAAGTGTTGGAGGTGCTGCAAGAAATTCTGAAGGTACTAAAGTTTGTCCATCATAGAGGCATTATCCACAGAGATATTAAACCCTCTAACATCATGCGCCGTCGCGATGGTAGACTTTTTTTACTAGATTTTGGCGCAGTTAAGCAAGTAACAAATGTTGCACTGGGTTCTGCCGCTTCTTCCACAGGAATTTATTCGATGGGATTTGCACCGCCTGAGCAGATGGCTGGGGGTCAAGTATTCCCATCTACAGATTTATACGCATTAGCTGTAACTCTTATTACCTTGTTGACAAATCAGGAAGCAGTTAAACTATTTGATGCCTATAGCAACCAGTGGAAATGGCGATCGCAAGTGACTGTTAACCCTCGCCTTGCTGACATATTAGACAAAATGCTGCTACCTGCTGCTAATCAGCGTTTCCAGTCAGCCCAGGAGGTTATAGATGCACTTAACTCACAGGTGGTTCAAGCCCCTACACAAATTAATTCGCCCTCTGTAACACTTCCGCCACAACCGTCAAAAGGTTCTAATCCCGTCGTTCCCCGCCGTCCGCCAACTCAACCAACATTTTCTACATTGGAATTATTGGGCGGGGCGGCATTTAGTGGATTTCAGGGTGCATTGATCGCGATCGCTCTCTTCAGTCTAGTAAAATCACCAATAGTTACTTTGACTACTTCTGCCCTGATTTTAGGTATACTAATTTTTGCCCAAACCAGGCGGTGGATTGAAAAGTTCGATTTATTAATTATTCCCACAATTACTTTTGCAATTATTTTTTTTGTCCCCTTTTTACGGGGAGGTCTTGACGTGCCGTCAGTGGTGATTTTAGCAGTTGGAGCAGGCTTAGTAGCTATTTCATTTACAGCCGTATTTCGACTTATTTATAAATTATTATCTCTCTTACTTTAAAAAACTTCTGGTGCTAACAGCTACATAAATGTCTCAGAAAAACGAAACGCTTAGTCTTTTTTTAGCCGTTATCATCACTATTGGTTTAATCTTTGGTGGTCTATGGTTTCTTATGGAACGGTGGGCGCAATTAACTGGAACTGTTCCTAAAACTTCCGGGAATGGTAACACAGGTAATCCCATAAACCAGTTTGCCAACAACAGATGTAACGTCCCAAACCTCCCAGAAGGGATATTCAACTATGGTGGTAGTACAAGCTGGGCACCCATCCGTAAAGACGTAGACTCCGTACTAGAAAGCCTTTGTCCTCAATTTACTTTACGCTATACTCAACCTGCTTCAGGTCAAGCAGGATCTGGAACTGGTATTAGGATGTTGATAGATAATCAACTAGCTTTTTCTCAATCTTCTCGCTCAGTTAAAGCTGAAGAAAATGCCGAAGCCAAACAAAAAGAATTTAGTTTGAAAGAAATTCCAGTGGCGATTGATGGTATTGCGATCGCAGTTAACCAAAATCTTAATATCCTTGGTTTAACTGTCGCCCAACTTAAAGACATCTACACTGGAAAAAGTACTAATTGGCAACAAGTAGGCGGGCCAAATTTACCAATTAAAGTCTACTCTCGCAGCAAAGAAGCTGGAGGTACAGTGGAATTCTTTATCGAAAATGTTTTAAATAAAGAGAATTTTGGTGCAAATGTTAGTTATGTTGGCACTACCACAGAAGCAGTACGAAAAGTAGCGGCAAATCCTGGCGCAATTTATTATGCTTCTGCCCCAGAGATTGTACCTCAATGTACGATTAAGTCCCTACCGTTAGGGCGAATTAGCGGTCAATTTGTGCCTCCTTACCAACAACCTGTTGTATCTCCATCTGAATGTCCCACTAAACGTAACCAGTTGAATAGTCAAGCATTTCGTAGTGGTGACTACGCAATTACTCGCAATTTATTTGTAATCGTTAAACAGAATGGTCAAACAGATCAGCAAGCTGGCGAAGCTTATGCAAATTGGCTGCTGACACCTCAAGGTCAAGAACTGATCGAAAAAGCTGGATTTGTTAGAATTAAATGATAGAAATGCTTAGATTTAGCCAAAACCAAATAATTAAATAATAAATATTTTTTCTTTATTCAAATTTGTTCATGTCACAAAAAAATGAAACCAAAATTTTAGCTTTGACTCTGCTGCTGACAGTTGGCATAGTTGGCGGTGGTTTTTGGTGGTTTACTAACAATGGGGTCAAAATTGGTAATACCAACATTCAAAATCAACAACCAGGCAACAATTCATCCTTGCAAGAGCGCATTAGTTTTGGGGAAAAATCTTTTACTCCGGGTGACATTTCTCCAGTGAAAAAAGAAGGAATACAGGCGATCACAGCTAAAAGTTATGATAAAGCGATCGCTAATTTCACAGATGCCCTAAAACTCAACCGTAACGATCCAGAAACACTAATTTTTCTGAACAATGCCCGAATTGGTTCTTCCAAGAGCTACACTATTATGGCTTCTGTACCATTTGGCACTGACCCTAATGCTGCTTTAGAAATTTTGCGTGGCATCGCCCAAGCCCAAAATGAAATTAATACCTCTGGAGGAGTCAAGAGAGTACCGTTAAGGGTAGGGATAGCTAACGACGATGACAATCCAGAAATAGCCAAGCAAATCGCTTCTAACCTAGTCAGTAATTCAGAAGTATTAGGTGTAGTTGGGCCGAATACTAGCGATTCTACCTTAGCCGCAGGTACTATTTATACTTCAGGACAACTTGTAGCAATTTCCCCTACCAGTACATCTGTAAAAATTTCTAACTTTAGTCGCTACGTTTTTCGCACGGTTCCTAGTGATTTTATGGCTGCTAGAACTTTAGCCAACTACATGGTGAGAACTTTGCAGAAAAAAAATGCAGTGGTTTTCTTTAATTCTCAGAGTAACTATAGCCAGTCTTTAAAGTCCGAGTTTGTCTCATCTGTTTCCCTAGAGGGTGGACAAGTATCCAGCGAATTTGATTTGTCTCAGGTGGGTTTTAGTGCGGTTAAAAGTCTAGAACAAGCAACTAAGCAAGGTGCAGAAGTCTTGATGTTAGCTGCTAACACTGAAACTCTGGATAAAGCGCTGCAAGTAATTCAGATTAACCAAAAAAAGTTAACTCTGCTGGCGGGAGATGATGTTTACACCGCTAAAACTTTAGAAATTGGCAGAGAACAAGCTGTGGGGATGGTATTGGCAGTTCCTTGGCATATTGATGGCGCTCCCAAATCAAATTTTCCTCAAAAATCCCGGCAGTTATGGGGCGGTGACGTAAGTTGGCGAAGTGCCCTTAGCTATGATGCCACTGTAGCTCTGATTGAGGCATTAAAACGCAATCCTACACGTTCTGGAGTCCAACAAGCGCTCTTATCCTCTGACTTTTCTGCCACTGGTGCTTCTGGTACAATTCGGTTTTTAGCATCAGGCGATCGCAATGCCTCAGTGCAACTTGTAAAAATTGTTCCTGGTTCTCGCTCTCGCACTGGTTATGATTTTGAACCAGTGCGTTAATCAGCAATTAAAAATTAAAAATTAACCAATAGTTAACCTGGAAAAACCCTCAAGATGAGAAATTAAGCTTTATGGGGAAAAATCTTAGTATTAACTAACAACTTATCCTCACCAACATTTAAGCCTTGAGAAAAAGACGAATAATCCAGGGGAAATTTATTATACCTTGATTTATAAAGTAGTCAGAAGTGAGGATTTATCTGCATTTTTAGTAAAACACCCGTCCTCCAAATACAATCTCAAGTAGCAAGCACTTGTCAAGTCAAGCACTTATATTGAATGGATGCGCGGGTAATTATACGATGTCCCAAAAAAATGAAACAACTATTCTTGTATTATCCATCCTAATCACCGTCGGGCTAATAGCTGGCGGTTTTTGGTGGTTTACTAGAAAATCTGGTGTCGATCTAAATACAATTAATTCTGGTAGCACCAAAACGCCCCAAACCGGATCGGAACAACCTAGTGGCAATACTTTCACTTCAGTAAAGGATGTTCCTACAGGATTATTCAATTACGGAGGTAGTACATCTTGGGCACCGATTCGACTAGTAGTCGATCCGGCAATTCAAGCCGCGCGGCCAGAGTTACGGCTGCGCTATGTAGAACCCAGCAATGCATCGCCTGGTTCTGGTACTGGCATTCAGTCCTTGATAGACGGTCAACTAGCCTTTGCTCAGTCCTCCCGACCAGTTCTAGATCCGGAATTAAGCCGTGCCCAGCAGCGTGGGTTCAGTTTGAAACAAATTCCTGTGGCAATTGATGGTTTAGCGGTTGCAGTTAACTCCAACCTGAATATTCCAGGACTAACAGTAGAACAGTTAAAGTCAATTTACACAGGCAAAACCAATAATTGGAGCCAGGTGGGCGGCCCCAATATCCCAATCAAGCCCTATTCCCGCCGCATTGCTGATGGCGGTACTGTCGAACTTTTTGCCCAAGACATCTTGGGTGGTCAAGCTTTCAGCTCCAATGTAGAATTTATCTCCACAACCACCCAAGCCTTGCAAAAATTGGCTGATAGTCCTGGTAGCATCTACTACGCTTCTGCCCCAGAGGTGATTCCTCAATGCTCAATCAAAGCCTTGCCGTTGGGGCGCACACAAGGACAATACATTGCTCCATACCAAGAACCTTCTGTCCTCCCGTCTGAATGTCCTGGTAAACGGAACAAGTTGAACATTGAGGCATTTCAATCAGGAAAATACCCGATTACCCGCAATCTGTTTGTGGTGGTCAAACAGAATGGTCAGACTGAGCAGCAAGCAGGTGTCGCTTACGCCAACTTACTGCTGACTGAGCAGGGACAGCAACTGATTACCCAAGCGGGATTTGTCAAAATTCGCTGACAAGAGCGAATTGCACTCAAGACAGAGTGGCGGAAATCGCCGCTCTGAACTGTACCTTAACCAGCTCTATTAATCGACTCTGCTGGCAAGCAAATGAGATTATCCCCTTGAGTCAAGATTAAACCACGTTGACGTAGCTTACCCATCAAGCGGGTGACGGTGACACGAGTCGAACCAATCGCGCTCCCAATTTGGGCATGAGTGAGGGGAAAGGGCAGACAATAACCGCGAATCACATCAGGATCGGTGTCACTCATTGCTGGCTCTCCATATTCCTCAATTAACAATGTGAGAAATCCTAAGAGTCGGTCAATTGTGCGGCGTTGTCCCAAGGCACTCAGCCACAGCAGCTTACGCTGGTGCTGATACCTAAAGGCATCCATAACTTCGCGACGGAAGTGAGGCCAATTGTCTAAATCATGCCAGTACATCCACAGCACCGCAGTTTGATCGACATGGGCGTAAGCCTGGAGTGTGAATGGTGACTGAGCAACAATTTCAAATGGCTGTCCCGCTCCCACAAAACCCAAGAACGCTTCTTCTGGAGTTCTGTTGATTCGTCGAGACGTTAGCTGACTAGCAGTCGCACTAACTTGGGCGGTTCCTACCATGCGGATCGCACCCCTTTGCACCAAATACAGCAATCCAGGCCGGGCTGGAATGCGCTCATCTTTGCTAAAGGTGCGGCAGCGATAGTGTTCTTGAGCCCAGTCAAGAATGCGTTGCCAAGTCAAAAAAGGCCGTGATGCCTCAGAAAAGGAGGATGGAGATTGCATAGGTAACAAAGAGCGTTCGGCTGAAGACAAAGACGTAAATAAAAGGGTGCAAGGAGTGTCTTTGTGTTGACGAGGCAGGCTTAACGCCTAACAGCGCCAGCCAATCCAAAGAATAGAAAGCAAATTACTCTCTACTCTTTTGTTATACTTCCTACTGTACAATGGTGGTAGTAAAGTTTACTTACTATTCATCGATTATTCATCAAATTTTATCCTCTTCTCATTTTTCTTCATCTAAATTAAATTTATACCGCAAGATAGATGGCAGAAATATAACAAATATATCTTACATGACTATTTAAATATTATTACGTGCATTATAAATTACCAGTTAGCAAATATACGTCAATCAAACAGCTATTATATAGTTATCTAATAAAATCGATAAGCATTGATACTTATAAAACAGAAAGTGAATGCATAAAAGACGAAAAAATTCCTCTATATAAAGGTAGAGATGACAATAGAGTTTTCTATACCTCAAGTGTGTCTCTGCGACTATCAAAATCTCAGAATCGAAAAGCGATGGAGCTTGCCAGTGCGATCGCTTCAGATTTATCAGGGATTTGTGAGGACGTTTTTAGCATCCAAATAGTTCCCCCTGGTTGGATAAATTTTGAATTAACTCACTCAGCCTTAGCGACTTGGTTACAAAGTCTCGTAGTTGGGAGTTGTTGGGGAGCAGGGGAGCAGGGAGAAATCAATTCAAAATTCAAAATTCAAAATTCAAAATTGTACCCTTACAGGGAAGCAAGCTACGCGCAGCGTCTCATAGAGAAGAAAAACATTGACAGAGATGAAGGAACAAGGATAATAACTCATGCCCAATGCCCAATGCCCAATGACGCCACTTGCTCCACTTGGGGAGACCCCAAGACCGCAGTGGCTCCCCAATGCCCAGTGCCCAATTCATTGTTTGCTGTTGAATACGCTCATGCACGCTGCTGTTCGTTAGTGCTGCTGGCTCATCGAGAGGGGTTGATTAAACTTAGAGAACCGATTCCAAATACTAGTCCAGCTTTTTGGGATGTTACTTTTCCTAACCCTCTACCTTGGCTTAATTGCGACGGAACACTACAACTCAATCACCCAGATGAGCGTCGTTTAATTGGCGAATTAATACAAGTGGTAGACAACATAGAGTGCCGTGATGTTAGCGATTCTGTGAAATGGGAAAAACTAGCGCTGAATTTGAGCCAAGCTTTTGAAAAGTTTTGGTCTAATTGCCGGATTTGGGGTGAGGTGAAAATTACTTCACCAGAGCTAGCCCAAGCTAGACTCGCATTGCTCATGGCTACTCAGTCAGTATTAAAATTTGTTCTAGAGGAAAATCTGGGGGTTTTTGCGCCTTTGGAGTTATAAATCGGTAATGTCGCTTAGGTAAAAATAAAAACTTTTTATATAGCTATTGACTCAATGCACCACCTCGGATACATTAGCAGGTGTGTGAGGAGCGAACCAGCAGGGGCACCGAGACGAAACACGGCCAGTCGTCGGTGTCCTTTCTGATTTGTATGGGTTAGATTTGAAAAAATGCTCTCACTACAGCAAAAACTTTTCAATTGCTACTGCTGCCCCATGTTCCTCTACGCTAGGAGCTACCCAATTAGCGATCGCTTGCACTCCTGCTGGTGCGTTGCCCATAGCTACACCAAGTCCGGCATACTCCAGCATTTCCACATCATTGAAGTTATCGCCAATCGCCATAACGTTGGCTAACTGTAATCCCAGCAATTCTTCGGCTAGGTAACGTACAGCAGTTCCCTTATTTACAGAAGCGTTAGTTGCTTCAAAAAAGGTAGCAACAGATGTTGTCATATAAAGTTCAGCGGGTGTGTATTGGCGGCGCAAATTTCCTAATAACTTATCGATTACGTCAGTATCATCAGATAAAGCAAGAATTTTTGTCGGTTCATTCGTTAAGGCTTGACGCAAATCACCCACAGGAATCGCAGTAATACCAGAACGTTCTGCATAAATTTTGGTTTCTCTGGTTAACTCACGGACGTATAGTTGATCGTTGATGTAAAAGTGAACAGATAGAAGCGATCGCAACTCAGGCTTTTCAAAATAGTCGAGTAACTGGTGGGCGATTTCTCTGGAAACAACCCAATGGCGATGAATTTTTTGAGCGATCGGGTCTTGAATCCAGGCTCCTTGATAGGCCATTAATGGTAGGGTAGAGCCGATATCTTGGTGAAAGCGCAAGGCTGAACGATACATTCGACCTGTGGCGATCGCTACTTGAATTCCTCGTGCTTGCGCTGCAAAGATTGCTTGCTTTACAGGTTCGCTGATAGTGTTAGAGTGTCCAGCGATCGTGCCATCTATATCCAAAACTAGTAGTTTAATGTCTTTTGCAGCAGCCTGACGATCGGTAGATGCTTTCTGCATAATTTCCTAAATTTTAAGTTCCAGTAAGAGGTTAACAGGCTCTGGCGATCAGTGGGGAGTCATATAAAAAATTGGGTTCTCTAATCAACCACTTCATATCAATAATTGTTTATAGCGATCGCCAAGAATAGAATTTTATAAATTTTATTAAAAAATCCGGCTAATAGGCACAATAAAAAACCCGATTTTTTCGAAAAAATCGGGTTTTTTAATTTAAATTAGAGAGTCTGCTTGATAGATAGGATAGAAGAAATCTACCTATTTAATAAAGTCTATTAATTAAACATCCCAATCCAGCTTTTTTTACGTTGTGACAACAAACAAAGCCCAGCAATTAAACCAATTCCTAGTGTGGCAGAAGACTCAGGTACTGCTTTCACCTCATCGTAGTCATAAGTTACTTTGATACCTGCTTTGGCATAAGTATCAATATAGGATCTCATGTTGCCCGAACCCGTAACTACTGAGTTGGCTAAAGCTGAGAACAAAAAGTCTATATCGCCATTACCAGTGAAAGACTGCAAGAATTGTGTATTGGTGAAAGACTGAGTAGCAGATTGTGTGGCAGTTAAGTTAGAAATAGTCTTTCCAGAGGTGCCACTATAATCAGTAATGCCGTCATACTTAGCAGCTTGATAACTCGATATATCTTGTGGATTGAGCGCAAACAGAGACTGATTATTTAGTTTTAAACTGAGTTCACTAGCGAGATTTACTGTCACCTGAGTCGGGGTTGGACTCCTGTTTTCAAAACCTGCATTTCCAAGTATGTCGCCAGTAAAGCTTATCGTTACACCCTTGAGTGTACCCAGGGATGAGTCAAATTTTTGGACGCTCAGAGGTGCATCAATAATATTTGTGAAATCGTAATTAGTGGAATTAGTGTAGGAGAGAGAAGCTGCATTAGCTGCTCCAGATGTTGCAACAATTCCTGCCAAAGTTGTAGCAGCAGCTAGAGTGTTGAATAGTTTTGTTGTCATGGATAAAAGATGCCTTTCTGAAACGAATCATTACGGGATTACTAACCTATTTCTAACTCTGAAACTTTGCTTGTAGTCTTGATAAATACACGTAACTTTATGTAAAGTTATTATGTTTAAATTTCTTCGACAAATAGACTTTTTCAACGGTATATATAAAGTTTTGTTAAGGTAAAGTGATTTAATAGTGGTAATTTGATGTCGAAATATTAAGCTAGTTTTTGTTGGTTCCTGAGATGTAAGCTAGGTCAACCTAATTAAACATAAAAGGCTCAGGAGATAGATCCTCGAATTCTGGTAATAAGTTAGGGATCTAGTTACTATCTGTTTACTATGCTTATACTCACGTACTTAATTGGGCTGGTATACCTGCCAAAAGTTGGTTCTACTTGGCTTCCGTACTAAAGGTGCAAATATGTAGACGTTAAGCTGTATAAAAAGCACAAAAAAGCTCATTAGTACCAGGGGTAAATGAGCAATGGAAACAGAGAACAGTTTTGTAGCCGAGTCAGGAGGATGTCTTCCTGGCTAAGGCATCTACTTATTAATGCCAATTGATGTTGTGCATCAATAAAACCTCTTCACATATTCGGACACCCTGGCATATTATCTCCAAGCAGCAACCGTGCCAGACTGGGTAAAGCTTCACCATAGGTGGGATGGATGTGAACCGATCGCTCTAACAATTGCCAGGTGGCTCCTGCTTCTATCAGGGATAAAAAAACATGCACCAGTTCAGCAGTTTCGTAGCCCACCAGGGTTGCTCCCAGAATTTTGTCTGTGTCGCTGTCGATCGCCATGCGATAAAATCCGAGGTCATGCCCCCACTCGATCGCACGCGCAATTTGGCTCATAGGTAACGTGACAGCACGCGCGTTGATGCCTTGTTTCTGAGCCTGTTCTAAGGTCATACCCACTCGCCCCACCTGGGGTTCTGTGTAGACCGCATAGCCAAGAACGCGATCGCTCCGTGTCCGGTTTTCTCCACACAAAATTGCTTTTAAGCGGCGATAGTCCTCCCACGACACATGCGTAAAGGCAGGCTGTTTGGCAGCATCCCCGATGGCATAGACTCCAGAACAGGTGGTGTGGAACTGGTCGTCAATTTTAATAAATCCTCGATCGTCTAGCTCAATTTTGCTGGCGGCTGTATTTAATGCACTTGTATTCGGTTTCCGTCCAATCGCAACCAGCAACGCTTCTCCTTGAAGTTGTTCGCCACTGCTCAGGGTCAGCCTAAACAGATTATTTTCATGGGCAACGTGATTTACATTAACTCCAAAGTGGAGCGCAATCCCATCCTGCTTGAATGCTTCTGCTAAGACCTCGCTGACATCAGACTCTTCCTGTCCGAGGACGCGATCGCCCCGGATAATTAAGTGGGTCTGACTGCCCAAACGCGCTAGTCCTTGTCCCAATTCCAAGCCAATATAGCCGCCTCCGATCGCCAATAAACGGGGTGGTAAGGTGTTCAAGTCAAAGAAGTTGCGGTTGGTCAGGTAAGGAGTTCCTGCAAGTCCGGGAATGTCAGGAATCAGCGATGACGTACCCGTGTTAATGATTACCAGAGGAGCCTGAAGGGTAACATCCCCACCTTTGACCGTCCGTTCACCCACAAAAGCAGCTTCGGCGCAAATGACTTTGACACCCGCAGTCTCCAATCGTTGGCGAATCCCCTGATTAAATCTGCTGCGGATTCCCCGAACTCGCTCCATGACAGCGGGAAAATCCACTTCTACTTCCGTGTGGATGCCTAACTTCTTAGCTTGGCGCGATCGCCCTGCTGCATGAGCCGCTGCTAAGAACGCTTTGGACGGAGTGCAGCCATAGTTGATGCAACTGCCACCTAAAGCATCCCGCTCAAACAAGACAACCTTACGTCCCTCATTGGCAAAATCAGCCGCCAGTGGAATGCCTCCTTGACCACTGCCGATGACAATGACATCTGCTGTTTCCATCAGCGCAAAACTCCTTGGAGATAGTTTGCTTTCATCAGATTCTTACACTCAAAGTTAAAAACTCTCTGGCTATTGAGGGAAGTGCAATGATTGTGGAAATCATCACTACAACGCTTGCACCTTCAGCTACCAGATGTTTAGCGATCGCGGCTCCGATGCCTTTAGATGCACCCATTGAGATTTTTAACAGTGATGTCTCACATCCCTTGCCCGCATCAGGATTTAATAAATTCCAGCAGGTCGGCATTGATCTGTTCCTTGTTCGTATCGCCCAGAGCGTGCGCTCCCCCAGGATATATCTTCAAAGTAGAATTCTTGACGAGCTTTGCAGACAAAAGGGCAGAAGCACCAATCGGCACGATCTGATCGTCATCACCATGAATAATCAACGTCGGCACATCAAACTTCTTCAAATCCTCGGTGAAATCTGTTTCTGAAAACGCCTTAATGCAGTCATAGGTGTTTTTATGTCCAGCCATCATCCCCTGCATCCACCACGAATAAATCAGCCCTTGGGAGACTTTGGCACCGGGCCGATTGAAGCCAAAGAACGGGCCACTGGGTACATCTAGGAAGAATTGCGATCGGTCAGCCAACAACGCCGCCCGAAAGCCATCAAAGACCTCAATGGGTAGCCCACCCGGATTCGCCTCCGTCTTGAGCATGAGTGGCGGTACTGCCCCCATCAGCACTGCCTTGGAAACGCGCTTGGTACCGTGCCGTCCAATGAAGCGCGCCACTTCACCACCGCCGGTAGAGTGTCCGATCGTCACCGCATCCTTAATATCCAGCGCCTCGAAAAGCTCCGCTAGATCGTCAGCGTAGGTATCCATGTCATTACCATGCCACGGTTGGCTCGACCGACCATGACCGCGACGATCGTGCGCGATGCAGCGGTAGCCGTGTGAGGCGAGAAAAAACATCTGCGATTCCCAAGCATCCGCGCTCAGTGGCCAGCCGTGGCTGAAGACAATAGGCTGTCCTGTGCCCCAGTCCTTGTAATAGATTTGCGTACCATCCTTAGTGGTGATTGTACTCATGTGGCTCCTATGTAAATTGTGAGCGTTTCCCAATCTGTATCTGGTTCCGATTGTAAAGATAATGGCATTCGCGATCGCCAACTTATCGATAAATTGCTACTCGATCGATTGATACATAACTGATTTCAGCACTCTTATTTTGACGATCTGATTGCTTGCAAAGATGGCTTATCTACCTATAAATTAGTTGTCTGACTCAAGTTCTTTAATTTAAGATACCAGTTAACTGAGGGCTTACCCGCTTCTTGACATCAAGGAATAACAATAAAGATAGCCAAAGCTTTGAAATTGCTAACTATGTGACAAAGCTTCTGGCTAAAATAGGGCTATGTCTGAAACTTTTACTTCTGCAACCGCAACACGCCCCACGTTCATCCTCGTAGATGGACACTCCTTGGCTTATCGTTCATACTTTGCTTTCGCCAAAGGGCGAGATGGAGGACTGCGTACCAAAACGGGGATTCCCACCAGTATATGTTTTGGTTTTGTGAAGTGCCTGTTGGAGGTAATGGCAACACAACAGCCTCAAGCAATGGCGATCGCTTTTGATTTGGCTGAGGCGACTTTTCGCCACGAAGCGGACGATACTTATAAAGCCGATCGCCCGGAAACGCCAGAAGATTTCATTCCCGACTTAGCAAACCTGCATGAGTTGCTGAATGGCTTCAATCTACCCTTTTTCACTGCCCCTGGTTTTGAGGCTGATGATGTTTTGGGAACCTTAGCACAGCGAGTCACTGCGGCTGGATATAAAGTGAAGATTCTGACTGGCGATCGCGATTTATTTCAACTAATCGACTCTGACAAAGAAATCACTGTTCTGAATTTTAGTCCAGATGCCCTAAAGCGCTCTACAAATAGCATCACGGAATTTAAAGCAGAACAAGTCAAAGAAAAAATGGGCGTTTTACCTTCACAAATTGTTGATTTTAAAGCTCTTTGTGGTGATAAATCAGATAATATTCCTGGTGTCAAGGGAATTGGCGAAAAAACAGCAGTGCAGCTGCTGAATACCTATGGTTCACTTGAGAATGTTTATGCTGCGTTAGATGAAATTAAAGGAGCAACTCAGAAAAAACTCGCAGTCGGTAAAGAAGATGCCGAGAAGTCTCGCTATTTGGCAACCATAGTTTTAGATGTTCCGATAGAATTTCATTTAGAAAATTGCAAATTAAAAGGCTTTGATACAAGCGTTTTATCACCAATTTTAGAAAAATTAGAATTTAAGTCTTTTTTAGGTAGAATCAACGACCTTCAGCAACGTTTTGGTGGTCAAATTGAAGAAAAGCAAGAAGCCAAAACAAATGTAAGTAATTCCAATTTTACTAATTCAGAATTCAGCGCTGATGAAGATAATGATTTGTGGTTTTTTAGTGCTAGCGATACAGCCGCAGTTCCACAACAATCTACTTCCCCAATTACACCACGTATCATCAACACCGAAGCCAAACTAACTGAGTTAGTGAAAGTTTTGCAAAAATTCACTAATCCAGAAACACCCGTTGCTTGGGATACTGAAACTACCGATTTAGAACCAAGAGATGCTGAATTAGTAGGAATTGGTTGCTGTTGGGGAATACAAGCAGATGAAGTAGCCTATATTCCTTTGGGGCACAAAACTGGGGAAAATTTAAATAAAGATTTGGTATTAGAAGCATTACGCCCAATTCTCGAAAGTGCCGATTATCCCAAAGCTTTACAAAATGCTAAATTTGACCGCTTAGTTCTTAGGAGCCAAGGAATTAACTTGGCGGGAGTAGTGTTTGATCCCATGCTAGCGAGTTATATTCTAAATCCAGATTCTAGCCATAACTTGATGGATTTGTCGCAGCGATATTTGGGATTGATGGCTAAAAGTTACTTAGATTTAGTTCCTAAAGGCAAAACTATCGCTGATATAGATATTTCCGCCGTCGCAGATTACTGTGGGATGGATGCTTATTCTACCTTTGGTTTAGTGTCGAAACTGCGTGAGGATCTGGATAAAATTCCAGCTTTATCTAAACTATTTTTGGAAGTGGAACAGCCACTAGAAGCAGTTTTAGCCGAAATGGAATACACAGGTGTTCGGATTAATTCAGCTTATTTACAAGAACTTTCACAGCATTTAGAAACTGAGTTAGCCAGATTAAAACAGGAAGCAACTGAAATAGCTGGAGAAAATTTTAACTTGGGTTCTCCTAAGCAATTGAGCCAAATTCTGTTTGAAAAATTGGGGTTAAGCACCAAACATTCTCGTAAAATTCAAACCGGCTACTCTACAGATGCAGCAACACTGGAAAGACTTCAAGAAGATGATACAACTGGATTTGTTGAAGCGATCGTTGAGTATCGCACCCTATCTAAATTAAAGTCTACTTATGTTGATGCATTACCTGCATTAGTGCGTCCAGATACCCAGCGAGTGCATACTGATTTTAACCAAGCAGCAACATCAACTGGTAGGTTATCTTCTTCTAATCCGAATTTACAAAATATCCCCATTCGTACAGCTTTTAGTCGCCAAATTCGGAAAGCATTTTTGCCTGAATCTGGCTGGTTAATGGTGGCTGCTGATTACTCACAAATTGAATTGCGGATTTTGGCTCATTTGAGTCAAGAGCCGATATTGGTGCAAGCATATCAGCAAAATGAAGATGTTCATACTGTAACGGCGCGGTTAGTTTTTGAAAAAGAAAATATCACATCAGAAGAACGAGGGATGGCAAAAACTATCAATTTTGGCGTGATTTATGGAATGGGTTCTCTCAGGTTTTCGCGCTCAACTGGGATAGATAAGACCATTGCCAACGAGTTCATTAAGCGGTTTAATGAACGATATCCGAAAGTATTTGCGTATTTGGAGCGAGTGAAAAAAGAAGCGATCGCTCTTGGTTATGTAGAAACTATTTTCGGTCGTCGTCGCTATTTTGACTTTACTAATAACAGTTTACGCAAATTAAAAGGCAGCAACCCAGAAGATATCGAGCTGAGTAAATTGAAGAATTTGGGTGCTTTTGATGCAGGTTTATTACGCTCTGCGGCTAATGCACCAATTCAAGGTTCTAACGCTGATATTATCAAAATTGCAATGGTGAGATTGCATGAGGTTTTGAAGAACTATCAGGCGCGTTTGTTGTTGCAAGTTCATGATGAATTAGTGTTTGAAATTCCCCCTAATGAGTGGGAAGAATTACAACTACAAATTAAATCAGTGATGGAAAATGCAGTACAGTTGAGTGTTCCTTTGCTTGTGGAGGCGCGTGTTGGTGAAAATTGGATGGAGACGAAATAAGTTCAACTGGGGATTGGAAAAATTACATTAATAATAGATGGCGAGATGACGGTCAAGCCTCAAAAACGACTCTATCTTCAACATGGTTTTCATGCTCTATACCTTATTCAGCAGGCGATATAGCTATGTTGTCACCCGTGAAATCATATAAGGAATTTTAATATGCATCGTCGTTGGCAGCTATCTGCTTTTGCAATTTTGTTGAGTATAGTTTTAGTTGCTTGCACCACTGTAACTACTCAGCAACCACAAACCAAAGTGGAAAATACTACTGAGACGACTAACACAAACTCTCAGCAATTACTAAAAGGTTCAGCAAAAAGAGTTGTTGCTCTTTCTTCACTTTCTGCTGACATTCTCTCTCGACTCGATCAAACAAAAGTTGTCGGAATCACTGGTAGTAAATTATTTAAGAATGACTCGATATTCAAGGATATTCCCCGCGTTAGCGAAGGTCAAAGTCCACCAAATTTAGAGAAAATAGTAGCGTTAAAACCAGATTTAGTTATCGGTGCTGAAGGTTTTTCTAACATCCCAATTCAAAAAATTCAGCAGCTTGGTATTCAAACTTTGCTCACTAAGGTGAATAGCTGGGAATCTCTAGAAGAACTTACTAAAAAGCTCGCCGAGTTAATTAATGCCAATCCTCAGCCTTTGTTAAATCGTTACAAAACGTTCTTACCAGATAAGCCAACTCAGAGTATTTCAACACTAGCACTGGTTAGTCGTCAACCAATTTTAGCACCAAATAAAAATAGTTGGGCAGGAGATTTGCTGGCGAAATTCCAGGCGAAAAATATAGCAGCAGATTTACAAGGTAAAAGTCCAATTGGTGGCTATGTGACGCTTTCGGCTGAGAAAGTTTTAGAAGCAAATCCAGAGGTGATAATTTTAGTTAATCCTCCACAAGGAAATTCGGAAGCGACGCTTTTAGATTCTTTGAAAAAGGAAAGTTTTTGGCAGCAACTACAAGCAACTAAAAATAACCGAGTCTATGTATTTGATTATTTTGGCTTAGTGAATCCGGGTAGTATAGATGCAATAGAAAAGGCTTGTCAGCAGCTTAAGCAAGCGTTATTTGCACCACAGCCCACTTAGTAGCTCAATACTGGGAGAAAAGTCAATCAAGGATGCATTTATCGGAGGTGATTTTAGATAAAACCCTGATAAAACAAGCTTTTCAGCGTCAGGCAGTTAAATCAGGGCGCTTCAGCTTTTGCATCTGTCAAACTAATTATTTACAGTGTTGTTGAAGAAGAGATATAGCTAATTCAAAACTGTTAGGTTGAGTTTGCACTGCATAGGCTTCTTTTTCTAAATCTTGTCGTTTGACATCGGTATAGCGTCTAAAAAATGGTCGAGCATAATTGCTTGGTTGAATGTCTAAACCTAAAGTTTTTATTTTTCCTTTTCCGGCACATACTTGGGCTGCATGAACAGTTTCATGGATTAGTGTTTGAATACCAATATGTAACTCAAACACTACAGGATTAATCCAGATTTTTTTGTCAGCTTCTCTTAGTAAACCATAAGCTCCTCGCTTTGGTGGTAGTGCAATGATTACCTGAAACCCTTTCTTTTCTAGTTTATTTTTTAAATCTAAAAATTTTGTTTCTTGATTGGGTATTTGAGAAAGTAACAGTAATAAATTTAATATAAAAATTTTGCTCATTTACTTTTTTGATATACCAATTCAATTAATGATTGCAACACATCCTTGGCTAAAGACGCGATTCATCGCGTCTCTACAAATAGTTGATTTGTTGCATTATTTTTTCAAATCGGTATTACTTGAAAACATTTGTATTCAATTACAGTGACTTTAACTAAGACAACTATTTCTGAATCGACATTAGCGTAGCGCGATCGCAAAGCCGATTCCCAGTCATAGACTGGGAATAAGGAAGACTGCAAACGAGGTAACTGACTGTGCTTTTAATCTTTTGCAGAACTAATTGGTTTTTGACCAAAAGGGACACTCTTTTTACCTTCAGGAGAAGCACCCCCAAGGCTGCGGAAATACAGTCCTCCAATGGTGAGTAAAAATGTCACATATCCGACTGCTTGCACAAGATAGAGATTGTCTCTATAGCCAAATAAAGATTTGAGAATAATCCCAGGAAACTGTTCGTCAGGCAAGATTGTGGAAGTATTGGAAACCATTGGCCCCAAAATACAGGAGTGGACTTTTGTAAAACGTTCGTAATAGAAACAAAGGCTTTCTGTGGCACGACTACTGAGGGCAAGGTTAGCTACAGCTTCGTCAAAATGTTTCAAGGCTGAAACTACCAATCCAGCAACAATTAACACTAATAAAATGCCCATTACCTGGAAAAACTGGCGGATGTTAATTTGGACACCCCATTTAAATAGCAGCACTCCAATGGCAGATGCCGCTATTAAACCAGCAATAGCGCCCAAGGCTGGCATTAATCCCTGTTGAAAATTAGCTGCAACGAAGAGAACAGTTTCAAAGCCTTCGCGGACAACGGCAATTAAAATTAAAGTAAAAACACCCCAGCCAGCATTTGAGTTTTGTGTCAGCACTTCTGTTACTGCTCCCTCAACTGTCGCTTTCATAAATCTGGCTTGTTTAGTCATCCAGATTAGCATCCAACTAAGCATTGCGATCGCCAATACACTAAAGACACCTTCTAGCGCTGGTTCAACAACGGTGGTGTATTGAGGATTCGCGGCTCCCAGTACTTGAATTATCCAACTGAATAACACGCCTATTAAGGCACTGACGACAATGCCAACGCCGACACCAGCATATACCCATGAATTGAGTCGGGATTGTTTAGCTTTTTTTAGCAAAGCTAGCACAATACCAACAACAAGGGCAGCTTCCACTCCTTCTCGAAGTGTTATTACAAAAGTAGGTAGAGCAGTACTAAAATTCATCTTTTGTCCTTTGTCTTTTGTCTTTTGTCATTAGTCCTTTGTCCTTTGTCATTAGTCCTTTGTCCTTTGAATTTCTTTTTGACTAATGACCAATACTTCGACTCCTTTCGACTTCGCTCAAGGCAAGTCGCTCAGTACAAGTGACTAATGACTAAGGACTAATGACTAATGACTAATGACTATGAACCAAAATCGCGTAGCATCTTTTTCAGTTCGAGATTATGCATCTCTTCTTGTCCAATCATACCGCGAGCGAATTCTTCAAGGTAAATGCTGGCATTGGTGACAGTTTCGAGCAATTTTTTATACAGATCCAATGCCTTTTTTTCATGGGATAAACTTTCTTCCAAGATATCCTTGACTTTATGCTGGTAGGTTTCTTCCATTGGGGCGATTTTCAGGGAGGGATGCCCATCTAAACCGGTAAGAATTTCTCCCACTTGTTCGGCATGAAGTAAAGATTCACTTGCCTGTGCTTTGAAAAATGCCACAATTGGAATACGGTTAGGGCCAGTTACCATCAAAGAATAATGTGTGTAGCGCACTACTCCTGCTAGTTCAAATTCCATGATGGCGTTCAGCAGGTCAATAGTCTTTTTCTGGTCAAGTTCTTGCATCAGTTGTTAGTTAAAGTAACGAAGGGAGTGTAATTAGTTAGGAGTTAGAAGTGAGGAGTTGGAAGTTAGGAGTTAGTAATTTGGGATTCATAACTCATAATTCATAATTCATAACTCTTAACTCCTAACTCCTAACTATTTTAAACTCCTTAACCTATACTTCCCATTAAATTAAAGTGTTATCGCTGTGCTTGGGTATTGGATTTGTCAACCACTTTTTGAGAGTTTTCCTCAATGGTTTTCACCAGTTTGGTAACATCATTAGGAATTTTTACTGCTTTTGCTGGTGGGATGGCGGCGGGCCAAACTTTTATTAGTTCAGCAAAACTAGTGTCGATCGCTTTGTGTGCTTCGGGATCTGCTTGAGCTACTTGACTAGAAATTCCTTTGTATAATTCATTGGCGTAAAAGACAAAACCACGGGAGTCTTGATACTCAATTGGCGCGGTTACTTTACCATTTGCGATCGCCGCACCATATTCGGAGTTAGCCGAATCTAGTAGTTCGTTAATTACTTGGAGCGCAAATCCTGGTTTTGAGCGTTGATCTGCTGGCAAAGCTGCGATCGCTCCATCAACTGCTTGCATTGAAGAAGTAAAATTAGTTTTAACTTTGCTATCCTTCGGACTAGATTTCACTAAATCTTGCAAACTCACCAAAGTTGTCTTAAATTCTTTGACTTTGCGTTCATTAAGTTGATCTTCCACATCAACGTAAATCTCCTCAACTGGATGCCCAATATGAGGTTCTGCCTGTTTCGGCTGATTCTGATCTAGCAGTTCTTTGGCTACCAAAAGATGCCCTTTCATTAAGCCTAATTTAGACATATAATCAACATCTTTTGCCTCACCTGTGAGTACTACTTCTTGAACGCCAACCTGGTCTTTAATTTGGTCGAACTGTTCTTGAGTAATTATTTTTTTAGTAACTAAATCTTCTGGTTTCCCATAAGGACGACCTGCCTGGATTTTGTTAGATAAAGCTGGAACACCTAGTTTGGCTTCAAACTTATCTAATTCTGACAATATAGCGCTATTAATGTTAATTTTTTCTTTGCTACCGTGACCACTATGACTGTTATTACTTACTGCCTCTGTAGCTGGAGTGCTAGCAACTGGTGGTGATGGATTTTCTGCGGTTGGGGTATTACTACAAGAACTCAAGGTAACTATTACCGCTGCTGCTGCTGCTAAACATATATAACGAAGTTTTATCATCTTTGCTCCTCGCACAACTAAAAAGGTATTAATTGAAACATTTCAAACTATTACTAGAAAGTAATTAGTTTGACAGATTGTCATAGATTTTACTGTTGCATATAATGAGATTTTTTATCAACTAGTTTGCTAAAATTTTAAGAAATTAATTACAAGTTACTAAGAATATTGTCAGGAATGTTTAACATTATTTTGAGAGTTACTATCAGCAAGTACTTCAAATTGACCCATGCAACCGTTTTCTGCGATCGCATCCTGATGGGGATGGAACATATACTTACCTGGATAACGAAAAGCAAATTCTAAGATGTGCCTTTCTGCGATACCCATCGTAATCACATCTGCTTTCTCACTAGCAGTCATAGTCATGCCGTAGCGATAGACATCAAAAAAGTTGGCGTGGAGATGAAACGTCACTGCTGGATCGTATTCAATGATGTTGAGGACATACAGCCGAATCAACTGATCTTTGTAAATGTGAATCGGGTTATGCATGTAATAGTGGGGCAGACCGTTGAAGGCGTAATAATCGTTATGGCTATCATCATTCACGTCATATCCACCCATCACTAGTACGATTTCATCAGCTGGGGGACGGGGAGTTGGTGGATCGATGATAAACATTCCGTATAGTCCCTTGGCAATGTGACGGGTCACTGGTTCAATATGGCAGTGGTATAAATGAACGCCATAAGGTTCAGCATCAAATTCGTAGATTGTGGCATTACCATTGCTGATTGGGCGAACACCATCCATTTCTGCTGGATGAACGCCATGAAAATGTAAAGAGTGAGAATGTCCAGCGTTGTTGAGAAATAGTACCCGGATGCGATCGCCCTGTTTTGCCCGTAGCGTTGGCCCTGGTATGCGACCGTTTAAATCCCAGATGTTGTAAGAGACAGCACTATTGAGTTTTATGATGGAAGAACCAGCAGTTAACTGAAATTCTCGGATAGTCCGCCCATTTTCTTGCTTCACTGTCCCATAATCAAAATCTCTCAACATCTTCATTGGGTTAGTAACGTCGTCTGGTGCTGACCTATCGAATGGTGGCACTTTAACGATTGACTTACTTGGTAGATTTAGCATTTGCCAAAGTCCAGCTGCACCAGTTATTCCAGCACCTGCTAGGCCCAGCTGCAATAATTGACGGCGGCTCCAAGGTTTTCCGTTACTTAGAGCGAAGTTGTTGGGCATGACATTTCGTTACGGTTAGCGCCAAAAAAGAATTGCAAAAGATTTGCAATTGCTTTTAGATATTAGAGGAATTAATAATTATTGTCAATAATTTTTCAGTGCTTCTAAATTGCCAGTTAAGTTGTTAAATCTAGATCAAACTCTAAAAACTATCGCAATATTTTTGTGGTTTTAACTGTATTTATACGCTTAGTTATGTATAAATAACATTTACACAAACCTAGCTATTTCATACATATTCCTGATATGCTTATTGCTTCAGCAATACTTACAGTATAAACAATGAGTATAATAGCACCTTGAATATAGACACAAGCAAGAAACTATTGCTAGTCTTTAGTGTATTGAATTGGTTTAGAGATAACATAAGTTACCTTTATTCAAGGATTTTTGAATGCTTGGCAATGTAAGAACTTTTAATTTTTAATTTTTATCTGTTACCTTCGTGTTAGCAACGCTGAAAATGCCGTCACTCAAAATCATGTGTCATTCTTTTGTTATTTGTATGGACTTTATGTGTAGATTTCTGCATCGCGATCTACCAATGTCAAAGGATAGTATAGTATTCACTAAAGTCGAATTACACAATACATTTGATACACACTTGTCAAATACAAAGTTGATGGTATATCTTTTTGCAATCAAGTGGCGTTATGCCCTTTGATTGATGAATTACCCAAATTTATTATTAGGAGGTCAAAAATGACTAGTTTTTCTCATATTTCACTATTGCAGAAGACCGCAGGTATTACCTTATCCAAACCTGTTCAGGTAACGCTTTATATGCTCTTATCTTCTTTAGTTATCTGGACTGTTTTATTCTCCACCTATCCTGCGGTTCATAACACAGCACACTCAGCGCGTCACCACACATTAGGCGTTGCATGTCACTAAATTATCATAATCACAAGATTTTTAGGTGCATGAAGCTTTGCTACATCACATAACAAAGTTACGACGCTAAAATAGTGCAAATTTCGCGCCAGTTTTTTGCTGGGAAATAACTTTTAGGTTTTGTAGAGATGCTTTATCATCTCTACATCACCTTAACTGATTTAAGATGATGTCTGATTTTTGACTAATTCTTTGACTGGGATTTTTTTACCTAGTAATAATCTGGAGTAACTTTCATCCACTCCTATCAAAGCTTAACTTGCAAAAATTACATAAGCTTCACATTTACCGTAAGTTTTTATGAAAAAATATCGACTTTTTGGAGTTATCAGCGCTGTTTGCATTGTTTTGTCAGTTCTTTATTCCTTTGTGGGAAATTCCCAAGTTCCTACGTCCAGAGTCCTACTTTCTACCAACCCACCTTTAGAACGTATTCTCCCCTTTGAAGCAGAAGCAGAAAAACTACAATCTCCTGTTACTTTGACTTTACAAGCTGTTGATGCTGCGGGTAAATCTTTAACAAATGCCAAAATTAATTTACAAATTCTGACACCACCGCGTAATCCTTGGTTAACAACAGATTTTCCCATTGTTGAGGGGACAAAATTGTTGGAAATGAATGCTAATGCACCTGATGGAAAGCTAGAAATTCAGCAGATGTTACCCATCCGTGGTAATTACCAACTGTTAGTTAAAGTGTCACCTTTAGTAGCAAACACTTTTGCTGCTTATGAACAAAGTTTAAATATTAATGTCCACGAAAATCCCATCAAATATAAATATTTTGCTGTAATTGCAGCTATTTTACTGTCACTTGGATTGTTGGGTGGTTGGATTATTGGCGGTCAAGAAGAACTACAACAAGGAGAAATTGCACCACAGTCAGTTCGCCTTTTATTAAGTGCATTAACTGTAGTGGCTATAGTAACCCTATTAGTTATCAATATTAGTGCAGAAGTTGCAGAAGCTCATGGCAGCGAACATCACTCAACTAGTACCGAAGCCATTGCACCATCATCTCAAAAATCTCAGGGATTAGAAATCAATCTAGAGGGAGATAAAAACGCAACTGTCGGAAAACTTGCGAATTTAGCGTTACAGGTGAAAGATAGCACAACCGGACAGCCTGTAACAGATGTAGCTTTGCAAATAAAAGCGATCGCCACAGAACACAATTTGACAGTCTTTGACTATAAAGGTATTCCCGACGAACAAGGTAAATTAACATGGCTAGAACAATTTTTTGATGGTTCACCCCACAAAATCGAGGTGGAAGCCACTCCTATACCAGGATCTAGCCGTCAATTTACACCAGTGAAGGTAGCGCAGGAAGTTGAAGTTGAAGCGATCGCACCACCAATTTACATCCGATTAATTGGTTTATTTTACTTTACAACCTTTGTCGGCATTGGTATGGCGATTGGATTGTTAATACAACATCGACGAAAACCACAAGCAAGGACAAATTAGTAATATCAGAATTGTACTAAAGATTCCTGCTAATCCAAAGATGTAGATTAATCTATTAAAATAGTTGTGGTTGAACCACAACTATTTTTTTATTAATGGGTTTTATCACCTATAAAAAGTAGTGTTATGGGATAAAATAAGCTCTTTTAACAGCTTTCAAGGTAAAACTTCTGTTCAAATTTTGGATTTTCAATAAATTGGTATATTTATTAAGTAGAATTTTATTATTTACAAGCTCATAAAATTAAGATTTACCGAGAAATTAAGAAAGTAATGCTGACAAAAATTGCGTTTGAAACAATTCTAGAACGTGCTTTGATGGGATACGACTTATCCCCGGAAGAGGGAGTCGTATTATTACAACAAACAGAGCCAGAGGCGATCGCAGCAATACGTACTACATCCGATACACTCCGCCACACACAAGCAGGCGATACTGTCACCTATATAATTAACCGTAATATTAACTTTACTAATATTTGTGAGCAGCACTGTAGTTTTTGTGCATTCCGTCGAGATGATGGTGATGCCGATGCATACTGGTTAGATTCGGCGCAAATTTTGGAAAAGGCGACAGATGCAGTAAAACGGGGTGCAACAGAAATCTGTATGCAGGGGGGATTAAATCCACAAGCACTGATAAATGGTAAATCTTTGCCCTACTACCTCAAAGTCGTAGAAACCATTAAACAGGAATTTCCCCACATACATTTACATGCTTTCTCTCCCCAAGAAGTGCAATTTATCGCCAGACTTGATGGACTGGAATATGCTGAGGTGATTACTGCTTTGCGCGATGCTGGTGTTGGCTCAATGCCGGGAACAGCAGCGGAAGTATTAGACGATGAAGTAAGGCGGATATTGTGTCCAGAGAAGATTGACACAGCCACTTGGCTAGAAATTGTCAGCACCGCTCACAAATTAGGCTTGCATACCACTAGTACCATGTTATCTGGGCATATTGAAACCCACGAACAGCAAATCGGACATTTAGAAAAATTGCGATCGCTCCAAAAAACCGCCATCAATCGGGGATATCCAGCCAGGATTACAGAATTTATTTTATTACCCTTCGTTGGTCAAGAAGCGCCTAAATCCTTACGTCGCCGTGTCGGACGCGATCAACCAGTTTTAAGTGATGCTCTGCTATTAGGGGCTGTAGCGCGGATTTATTTAGGTAATTGGATTCCTAACCATCAGCAGAGTTGGGTAAAACTAGGGCTTGCAGGCGCGACAGAAGCCTTAGCTTGGGGTTGCAACGATATCGGCGGCACATTGATGGAGGAACACATTACCACAATGGCAGGTGCTTTAGGCGGTACGTGTATGGAAGTGGAAACCTTGGAAAATGCGATCGCTTCTTTAGGAAGACCTTACCAACAACGGGATACTCTTTATCAAAAAGTTATTCGTTAGGCATTGGGCATTGGGCATTGGGCATTGGGCATTGGGCATTGGGCATTGGGCATTGGGCATGGGAAAGAGGCAGAGGGGCAGAGGGGCAGAGGGGAAAGATTTACTACAACTTCTCCTCTGCTCCCCTGCTCCCCTGCTCCCCTGCTCCCCTGCCTCCCCTGCCTCCCCTGCCTCCCCTGCCTCCCCTCCCTGCACTCCACACTCTTCACTCAATTGATCCCCAAGTTACCAATCCAAGATAGGATGGACGTTGATTTACGTATTGTTTTACTTATGCATATGAAGCGCTATTGGTCGCGTTTGCTTGCGCTGGTTTTGGTTGTAGCTATCGGCTTAATGGGTTGTTCTGGCAGTCCAGATAGTTTGACTGGGGATTATCGTCAAGACACCTTAGCTGTGGTCAATATTATGAGACAAGCTCTGGATCTTTCACAAGATTCACCAGACAAAGCAGCAATTCAAGCAGAAGCGCGTCAAAAAATTAATGACTTTTCAGCTCGCTACCAGCGGGTTAACTCTGTTTCTGGTCTTGGCTCGTTTACAACCATACGAACAGCCCTCAATTCTCTGGCTGGACATTACAGTTCTTACCCAAATCGTCCTGTACCCGAAAAACTCAAAAATCGTCTAGAAAAAGAGTTGCAGCAGGTAGAGACAGCGTTAAAGCGTGGCGGTTAACTATTTAATTACTAGTTCGTAATTCGTAATTCGTAATTAAAATGGCTACAGAGCTAACACTGATTATAAATATGAATTACGAATTAGTTTTACCACTTTGTTAAGTTGATCTGAGTCAAAGTTGAAAATTTTCAATTTTGTTTATGTAGCCACAGCTGCACACAGGCTCAAGCGACTCATAATTTTGATAGTGCAACCCGATCGATAACAAGCTCTGTGCTTGAATGACCTTGGTCGCGAATGAAAGTCAATGTTAAATTTGGAATTTTTGACGGTTTTACGCGCTTTTGCACCTGCTTAATTAACTCAGGTGTAATATCAAAATTAAACTTTTTTATACCTTGGTTTGGACTTGGTACATCAAAGAAATTAGCTGAACCGATATAGTAAGTATCGATATCAGCGATCGCTTTGAGGCTTGGTAAATTAAGATAAACGCTGTAGTTTCCTATTGGCTCACCCTGATAAGCGACTTGAATTTCCAACAGATAAACTTCCTCAGACCTAGCCGTACCAATTTCCAGAGGGGTAGATAAGGGAAAAGTTACTTGCGTTGGTGCCAATGGATTATCTGTCAACTTTGTTTTAACCTGTTGAGAGGAAATAAACTTTGCTTGCTGCTGCTCTTGAGTTGCAAGATTAAAGGATGATTGGGTATTCACTAAAACCTCATCTTTCCAATTAATTTGGCGAATATTATTTTGAGATACCTGTACGTGTGTATTATTTAAATTAAGTATATTCAAAATAGTAAATATGATTAAAAACAGAGTAAAAATCAGCTTGGTCATAATTTAACTATTCATAATGTAAGTTCTTTGTCAATAGTTACTTACTGTTTATTAAATTTTACTGCAAAGATAACAGAATGGTGTTGTTGGCAAATTCAGTAGCTTAGTGACAAATAGATGAAAGCGATCGCATACCTCATATAATTGAAGCGAGATAAACGCGATCGCCTTGAATTCACTCAAAGTCTTTCAAACTGCTTATATTAAGTCAGATTTTAGTTACGCTAATTTGCGTAGCGTAATATTCTCAATGTAAATTTCCTGCGAACGAGCAGTACTATCTGAGACAAACTTTACCTCTATATTTTCTGTCTGAGGCTCTTTCAATTCAGATAACTGTGCATTCACTTCTTTAGTGACATCAAAAACAAAGGTTTTACTGTTTGCATCTTCGCCATGCACATCAAAGAAGTTAACAGAACCAACATAGTAGCGATCTATATCGCTGATTATGCTAGAGATCGACTTGGTACGGGGCAAATTGACATAGACGTTATAGTTGCCGATTGGTTTTTCTGTGAAAGACAATTTAACTTCCAGCAAATATAGTTCCTGTCCCACGGATTCGTTTGCAGTCCGAGCGTCTAATAATACTGGAATTTTTTGCAGAGGAGTAGATAATGGCACAGTCACATCTGTCAATTTATTTAAGCTCTGATGAAGTTGTTGCCCATCAGCCAGAACAGAAACGGGTGAGGCTAGTCTAGCCCTCAATTCTGTTGGTTTTATGACAACGCTTTTAACAAGTGCTACTTTTGCATCTGGATCTAGCCGATCGTATTTATAGTCCACACTATAAACTGCATCAATGACTGATTGGGGAGTGTTGTGACTCACTAGATTACCATCTTCATCAGCAAAGGTATAGATTGGGGCTAAATTCGATGGTAGGGGCAAATCCTCCGGTTTCGCTTGTCTAGCTTCTTTTTGTTCTGGGTTTGTTGGTGCTTTTTGCCAAGACTCCCAATAGCGATCGATGCTAGAATGATGTATCCAAAAGATAGTATCGAATCCAGCAGTACCAACATCTCCCATTAGCCCGATTTGAGCGGGAGCAGGCTGATTATTCCAGATAGGATTGGCTGCATCACCAACATCACCACCTATATAACCATGCATTTCACCATGAGGTGAGTTCTCAATTTGATTACTAAAATTGAGAGGCGATTGATTAAAAATATTAGTCTTGTATGCTTTGTTTTTATCCTTCTTAATCTGTTGTTGTTCGATTTGTTCAACCGCTCCACCGACAAAATTGAGGACACTATTTCTCAAGTCTGTATATAGAGAGCTAGATGTGATAAATTCCAGTGGCATGGTTCTTTTATCTGCCCTAGTGTAGTCCCAGTATGGAATTGCAAATTGAGGATCTTTAGAAAGTTTACGAACAATTTTCTCAAAGTAAACTAGGTAAAGTCGATGCCAAGGTAAAAAGTTCTTGCCAGCAATTTGAGCGATGGGTAAGTTTAAATTTTGATCGCGTCTTCCATGAGTGCAATGTTGCCAAGCCTCTAACAGTTTTTGTACCTCTTGTTGCTGCTGTGGATCGTTGAATGCAGCTTCAGTATATTTGTTACAGAGTGAGTTACTCTGGGGAAAATTACTCAAACCTGGAGTCCAATGGATTGCACCTTGGTAATACCAACTTTTAGAATCTTGACAAGCCAAAGCTCGCATTTGTGCCAAGGCATTTGCCAATGAGTTTAAATCCTTTTTACCTTTTTCAGAGAAAACACTACTGCGAGTATATTTTATCTGCTTGATTTGCGCACCTTGGATATTTGGCTGTAAAGATTGGGCATACGCTTTACTTGGCCCTAGCAGAATGCTGACAGTAGTAAATATTGCTAAAATCAAAGCGATCAATAATTTCTTCATAATTTTATTGTGAGTTTGAGTAGCACAGCAATATACGGATATAATCTAAGATATTCCGCATTTTAAATATTTTTTGCTTGATTCAGCTAGAAAAAATAAGTATTTTATTCCAGCTGCTACTTAGGCAAAATGCTAATATTCCTCTCACAACAAAAAACTACTAATTTATCAGAGTTTTTAAATGGGGAATATACATTGATATTAAGTATGACACTATGTCATATTTCATTAAATCAGAAAAAAATAATTATGTATTTATTGTGTACAGAGTTTATTCTATTTAACAAAATACTTAAGACTTCTAAACATAGCGGTTCAAAACTGTGTAGGTTTTGAGAAAAAGTGAAAGGAAAAATAAAAAAGCTTTAACCTAAACTCAATTCCAAGTTAAAAATGCTTTAGCCTAAGCAGTATTGATAGTACAATATGCTTGGCTTAAGGGTTATTGGTGTAGATAATTGGTCTTTCAATACGCGATTTATTGCGTCTCTACATCTGGGTTTTCTTGCTCATTCTGAACTGTATTGATTGATGTGAGTGGAGATTGAATGTTAACTTTCGGCTGCATCTTATTTTTGAGAAATAACTTCTCCAAGGTACAGAGAAGTCTGAGTGGCAGCTTCCTTCACTCAGAACTTTGGTGGAGCTGGGGAATATAGAGTTTGAGAACTATTTTGCGTAAGCCTCCGAAAGACAAGGAAGGAAGAAGTAGCGTTGATTGCACAATTTGGAGTTCCCCAAGTGGCGAAACCCACGCTCCCTAGAGCCATTCATCCCGATAACAGACCGCTGTTTGTGGTAGGGTTAATCAACAGTGAGCTTAGTAGTGAATGCATTGGTGCTATACCAATCGCCACAGAGCCAACTGTTCTGCCTAGTCAATGGCAGTCGATTAAAGTTATAGCTGAAGCTGAAGGTGCATCCAAGTTAGTTACTGAGTCAGAGAGTTTATTATTTTACATATCTAAATTTTCTCAAACTTTTGTAGTGGGCTGGAAAGCCAGCTCAGTTAGCGACTTCCAGTTTAAAAAACATCCCATCCCTGCGGGATGCTTTGCGAACGTAGGAGTACAATGTCTAAAACCCCTAGAAATGTAAAAATAATTTTGGATAATTTATTTTTTGTCAGTTCCTTAATGTAATTTCAATGTGGAACAGCTTATAAAAAATATGGCAACAGAAATACGTGTTTAGGAGTCTTGAAAAAGTAGGTTTCAAAATCTTTGTTAGTGAACTATAAATTTTGATACACATTGCCCACAATTATCTAAGTTGGGGCCGATGATTCTTGTGTCCATCTACTGCTAGATATGTCTAACCCTCCCTTGAACTTTGCAAGATCAACATTATTTTGGCGTAGCCTATTCGCTGTCGTTTTTACCAGTGGTTCGTTGCTTCTCAACTTGGGAAGCGAACCAGCAAAGGCGCAAGTAACTGAGTATTGCCAGTTATCATCAGCGGCGGCGCAACAAAAAGAAAACTTACGTTTGTTAGCGCTTAAAGGTAAACAAGATGCTCAAACGCGTTACCAAAGCATAATACAAGAACAGGCGCAGAAATTAAAGCAATGTCGCTCTCAAACTTGGCCGCAAACCCAAGCCCTTTGGTTACGCTTGTATCCCTGTGACGTTCAGCCAGGAATAATCGATCAGATTATGGATCGCATTGTTAATCGTGGCTATAACCAAGTTTATATAGAAGTATTTTACGATGGGCAGGTACTTTTACCAGCAAGAGCTAACCCGACGGTTTGGCCTGCTGTAATTCGCACTCCAGGGGCAGAAAATATTGATATACTCGCTACGGCAATTAAAAAAGGTCGGCAACGTGGTTTGAAGGTCTATGCCTGGATGTTTACCACAAATTTCGGCTATACTTACGCCCAGCGCCCAGATAGAGAAAGTGCGATCGCTCGTAATGGCAAAGGTCAAACAAGTTTATATGTGGTAGATAATGGCTCTCAACTATTTATCGACCCCTACAACCTGCAAGCAAAACGAGACTACTACAAATTGGTACAAGAAGTTTTGCGCCGTCGTCCAGATGGCTTGCTATTGGATTACGTGCGTTATCCTCGCCAAGCTGGAAGTGATTCTATCGCCACTAAAGTTTCAGATTTATGGCTATTTAGTCCCGCAACCCAAGAAGCTTTATTTAAACGGGCACAGAATTACAAAGGGCTGGACTTGATTCGCCGCTTTTTGAGTAAGGGATTCGTCACTCGTGGAGATGTAGCTGAAGTTGATAAGCTTTATCCCCAGGAAGGAGAACCCCTTTGGCAAGGACGCATCCCACTAGCGCAAAAGTCAATCCTGCCTGCAACCGATAGACAACCAGTTTTACAATGGGAGTTGTGGCAGCTTGCCGTTGCCCACGCTATGCAAGGAATTCTAGATTTTGTCACCATCGCTAGTTACCCTGCAAAGCAGCAAGGTGTTTCTACAGGAGTGGTGTTTTTTCCTGATGGCAACCAAACTGTTGGACAAGGGTATGATTCCCGTTTACAACCTTGGGATCGGTTCCCCAATACATTAGAATGGCATCCTATGGCTTATGGAAATTGCGGTAATGCCAGTTGTATCGTGTCGCAAGTGCAAAGGGTTTTGAGTATGGCAAAACCGGGTACACAGATAATCCCAGCTTTAGCCGGTCAGTGGGGAAAATCTGTTAGTAATCGTCCATCCCTAGAGGTGCAAATGCAGGCACTCCGGCAATTTGCCCCCCAACTGAAGGGAGTTAGCCACTTTGCCTATTCTTGGCAATATCCTCAGAATGATAGCGATCGCAAATTCTGTCGAGTTAAGTAGACTTTTTGCAGAATTAGTAAAAAGGGATTGAATTTCCCTTTTAACTTTTAACTGATAGAATCACACACTTTACAAATTCATACTAAATATAGTTAACATCATAACTACAGCTTAAGTATAGTGTGTAGCGAGTCGTTGGAATGCCGAGGGTGCTGGACTATCTGCGAGGTACTGGCGTATTATCTCAGCACACGCACCTGGGCTTAACAAAGAGGTATCAACTTCAAGATCATAGATGCCAGGGATGTGGACTTCACGTTGCCATAACTGAACCGGATGTGGTATTGGGGAGTCAGCTGTACTTCCCACATTCCACCCGGTGTTTTGTCGTCGTTCCATAACGATCTCGATGGGGCAGTGAACGCCTACGAACAAAACCGGCAATCCCTTCAAACGTCGGGCACTATCAGCCAGAATACCCCGCTTTATTGCGTAGGCGTCATGGTGTCCGACATCAACCACGACATTCAGACCCAAACGGCTGTGGGCAGCGATAGACTCATACATAGCGCTGTAAAGAATGGGAACAAAGGGTTCGATGTCCTGGCGTTCTCCCCCTGGCCGCAAACCGATCCCAGGGAGGTATCGTGCGGGAGTCATTTGCATAAATCTATCAACACCCAAATTCATCCACAGACCATCAAATGTCTCCTGAATCACTGCGACAATGCTCGACTTCCCCGATCGCGGGACACCATTCAGGATGATAATCTGTCCTAACTCCTGTGTCTGCCCCATGATTCCTCCTAGCATCCTTAATACATATAGTTAGCAGTTCCACGTTAGGGCTAAAACGTTGAATAGGCAAGAATTCAGGAGTCAGAATTTAGAATTCAGAATCAAGACGCTGCGCATAGCGTCTCTGAAAGAGAAGCCTCTCGAACGCGAGTGCATTTCCTTTTGGGAAAAGAGAAGGCTTTACGCTGCGCTATCCGCCAGTTCTACAGAATTCAGAATGAATTTAGGACTCTTGAATTCTGTTCGATTGTCCGAAAAATGACTTTATTACCAAAGTTTCGGCAGGTTCAGTTCGCGATTAAGTCCCTACTTTTCAACTCAATTTAAAGCCAAGTCCTCTGGTGTATTACAGTTAAATAGCATTTCGGGTTCTGCTAAGGGCAAAACTTCTACCGGATATTGCCGAAGCCACTGCTGAAACGATCGCCCGCCTTGGTTGATAAACTCTAGGAGTTGTGGCAGACAGCGACGGCGATAGAAACCACACAGAGGCTCCCAACCTTTGGGATGATAAGCTAAAGCTGCGATCGCATTATCCCCTACGCGATCGAGTTGAGTTATCCAATCTTGCAACACCTCAACCCGCAACCTCGGTAAATCGCAAGCTAGCAGCAGCACCCATTCTGTCTCGACTTCGGCTAGCCCTTGAGCAAATCCAACTAGAGGCCCGTGGGCTAAAGATTCTCCAGACAAAGGCACTTCTCGGATAAACTGACAACCAGGCAAAAGCAAGTCTTGATAGCGTTCTGGCCAGGGAGTTACTACATAAACTGTATCAGCACAGCTTTGAGCAATCCCACAAACTCGCTGCAACAATGGTATCCCTTGAATGGGAATCAAGGCTTTATCTTGACCCATCCGAGAACTCTTACCCCCAGCTAACACAATCGCTGTTAATTCGCTTCTGGTCGTCATAGTTATACATCGAATTGGGGTCTGGGTACTAGTAACTGGGGATTAGGCAGTAGAGATAGAGAGGAGAATAATACATATTCAATGCCCAATGCCCAATGCCCTATGCCCTATTTTGACTTTTCTCCACTTGCTGCAATAAATGCTCTACACTTTCTGCTGGTGCAAGACACTTCAAGCCTTGGCAAACTAACCCAACGCTTCCCTCTGGTAAATCAGATGTTATCGCAAACACAGCTGCGGGTAAATACTTGGGAATCAAAGCGTTGATTTGCTCAGTGGTGCTGCGAATCAAGGTAGAATTACGATACCAATCCAAAGCTGTAAACAAGCTGGGACAAGCTTGGGGAGCGCGATGCATTATACTCCTAAAAGCTTTCAAACCAAGTTCCGCTAAATCCAAATAATCTAGATTATCGGTGAGTAGGGCAAGACGGACAAGGTTAGCGATCGCAATTCCATTAGCTGATGGTGTAGCATTATCTGCATAACTCCGCTCTCTGACAATTAAATCTTGACTAGAATCGCTTGATGTGTTATAGTAACCATCTAATTCTACACTCCAGAGAAATTCGTTGAATTCATCTTGGATAGCGATCGCATTTTCTAACCATTGCTTATGCTCAGGGTTGCAAGCTTGTAAATCCAAGAGAGCTTTAACAAACAAAGCATAATCTTCAGACTGCGCTAAAACGGTTGCTTCTCCTTGATAGTTGAGTCTCTGGAAACGTTCATTGACAAACTGATTTTCCAAAATAAAATTCGCCGCTCGTGCTGCTAATTCCAGATATAACGGTTCTTGAAAAACCCCAGCAGCCTTAGCCAGCCCAGAAATCATCAAGCTATTCCAGGCGACAATCATCTTTGTATCTGTCACCGAGGGAATGCGACCTGGCCAGTTAGTAGTTTTTGCTTCCTGGTTGTTACGAGCTGGGGGAAAAGTTTCTAGTGACTCAGAATTAACGCCATAACGGACGGTAAACAGCTTACTCAGTGCCATTTCCAGCGTTACACTCAGTTGACCTGAATTCCTTCTTTGTAAAACATTACGTCCTTCAAAGTTGCCGTTAGGCGTCACCGTAAACTGCTGTTGTAATGCCGTTAATTCTTCAGGCGTTAACAGTTGTTGTAATTCGCTGTAACTCCAGACGTAAAAGGCTCCTTCTTCTGGTTCTACTGCCGTGGATTGGGTGAAGCTGTCGGCATCTTGAGCAGCATAGAAGTAACCTTCAGGCGCAGTCATTTCCCGCTTCAGCCATTGTACAGTTCCAGCAACCGCCCTCTCAAAGGCTGGCTCTTGTACTCCTGCACTCCATAAAGAAACCAGATACTCGACAATTTGTCCATTGTCGTAAAGCATCTTTTCAAAGTGGGGTACTGTCCAAGTCGGGTCAACAGTATAGCGATGAAAACCACCGGCTACATGGTCATAAATGCCCCCTAGCGCTAAGTCTAGTCCTCGCTGGGTAGAAACTTGCTTGCCATCATAGCGAGATTCAAAATTAAATCGAGTTCCCCGCAGTGCTAATTCTGTGTAGGGAATCATCGGAAAGCTATTGCCAGATTGATTAGGAGTAATTACACCTGTGCTGGTTTCCCAACCTTGGCGGAGTAATTCCCGGTCTTCAAGCTCATCTGTTGTACCGTCTTGCAATACCGCAGACGTGAGCAGAGACTCAATAATTAAGGCTTTGCGTTGCTGTAATTCTGCTTTTTCGGTGTCGTAATAGCGGCGAAGGGCTTGCAACACCTGTAAAAATCCCGGACGACCATAGCGCGGGTCTACAGGAAAATAAGTACCAGCGTAAAAGGGCACTAAATCTTCTGGGGAAAGAAAAATATTTAAAGGCCAACCCCCTTGACCGCTCATCATCTGCAAAGCTTGCATATAGATGCTATCGAGGTCAGGTCTTTCTTCCCTGTCTACTTTGATGGGAAGATAATTGGTATTCATGTAGTCAGCGATCGCAATATCAGAAAAAGCCTCGCCTTCCATGACAGTACACCAGTGGCAACTAGAATAGCCAATGGAAAGAAAAATCGGTTTATTTTGCGCCCTTGCAGTTGCAAGTGCTTCATCACACCAAGGCCACCAATCAATTGGGTTTTCGGCGTGTTTGCAAAGATAGAGGCTCTTAGCTTCAGCAAGGCGATTAGTCATGATTAAATGCAATTAGTTGCCTTCTTTGCTCAGTCTATCCTGTTCTTAGGAGTGTGAGCCTAGACAGCTATATACATTAAGTAAGAAATTCAACGAGCGAATTATCCCTTTGTTTTTAATCTCGCCTAAGTAAGTTGGTGTAAAAAAATGCAGTTTTGTAGTCAACTAACTACAAGGCAATTAATTATCTTTATATAAGGGACTTTCAGCAAACGTAGGGGTACAAGGCTTTGTGCCCCTAAAAATCTACAATTAATTTGGGATAATTTATTTTTTGTCAGTCCCTAATAATTGGGTTTATGTCGCCCTATTACACCACTGCAACTTATGAAACATTTTTATTGAAAAGATCGCAATAGCAAGCTAACAATATTTGGTGGTGTTTCTCGCACAGGTGATGCTGTCTTTGTTTGTATTAAAGTATTTGGGCTAAGTCCTGCTATCAGATGGAGCAAGAAGGTGATGATGGCGGCTTGCATAAGTTTTTCCAGCATGGCACGTCTCTCTCTGAATGGATAGCATTTCAACTGTGACTGGTTATTCTAAATACACCTCGTACTCCCGATTTACCGAATCTAACAAAAATAACTTGATAAATGCCGAAGGAAATCCTAAAAAAATGTTTAAAATGTTACTGGTAGTTAACATAATTTCCTAAGCAAATCGGATTTCGGTTATCGGTTTAATCAATACATCGCCAAGGTTGTACAGCAAAGTCCGAGATATAAGATTGGCAACAATTGAAGTTTTTTGATTTATTCTTTCCTAAACCGGGATATTTTCTTAGATAGCTTTTGTCGCTAAAAAGTGCCCTTGGAGGTTGAATCTATTGCAAAAGCAGATTTTGCTCCTTTGGTGAATAAGACAGAATAGCCAAGATTTACTTATATCTACTTGGCAATAGTAGAGATCAGCCCCAGTTTCGTGCTGTCACCGATAAAATGTATTTAAAGTAGCCACAAACACGCTTCCATGATTCCTATCGTTATTGAACAATCGGGTCGAGGTGAACGCGCCTTTGACATCTACTCACGGCTGTTACGTGAGCGCATCATCTTTTTGGGACAACAAGTTGATAACAATATTGCCAACTTGATTGTTGCCCAACTGCTGTATTTGGATGCTGAAGACCCGGAGAAAGACATTTATATGTACATCAATTCTCCCGGTGGTTCGGTGACGGCTGGTATGGGCATTTTTGACACTATGAAGCATATTCGCCCTGATGTCTGTACAATTTGTACCGGATTAGCAGCGAGTATGGGCGCTTTTCTCCTCAGCGCGGGTACTAAGGGTAAGCGGATGAGTCTACCCCATTCTCGGATTATGATTCATCAACCTTTAGGCGGCGCTCAAGGACAGGCGACTGATATTGAAATTCAGGCGCGGGAAATTCTGTACCATAAGCGGCGGCTAAACGACTATTTAGCTGAACATACAGGTCAACCAATTGAGCGCATTGCTGAAGATACTGAACGTGACTTTTTCATGTCGCCAGAGGAAGCCAGAGACTACGGTTTGATTGACCAAGTGATTGACCGTCACGCCGCTGGTAGCCGCCCAGCAGTTGCTGTTCTTAATTAATAGTCACGATTGGTAAATGATGATTTACCACTTTTAATTTCCTTAAACCCTAAAAATAACCCCTTTTCATAACTGAAGAGGGGTTATTTGACTTACAGCAGTTTTTATGTATTTAGACCACAATTATGAGACCTAACCCCAGCCCCTTCCCTACTAGCGTTGGGGAGAAAATCAAAGCCTCTCTCCTCGTAGGAGAGAGGAATGGAAGTGAGGCCTATTTGTGGTTCATTTACCTGAAAATAGCTGTAAAAACTCGATTTTAAAGGGTCAAGATCCTATTTGTCGAGATGAAGGTAGTCTCAATCCGATAGCAGATATTGAATAAATTCCAACTTTTGATTGTCTGAAGATACACATTTCGATCCTGACATAGGATCGTCAAAAGTTGGGAATAACCATAATTTGTCGCTTTACACTAGCCTCAAAACTAGTTTGCTGGAGTAGAGCAATGTTATCAAAACAAACTTTTTGTGACTAAATAATACCAAGCAATTTGAATTTTATTTTCAACTTCATACTATTAAGGTCTTTTTCAGACTGCATTTTTTTTATTAAAAGCTTAATTTAGATTTAGATTACAAAGACACTAAGTCATTTTGTACAGTGTGTAATACCAAAAATCAATACATTTATGTTTAGGAAGAAACATCATGAATTGCTTCAAATCAAGTCTTAAGCTAACGTTACTAACTTTATTAACTTGTGGATTGGTTTCCCCAGCTTTTGCGACACCCGATAACGACAATAGCATTTTTGCAGCCGATTTTGAAGGGAATTTGAATAGTGGTCAAGGATTTCTTCAGATTAAAGGCGATGTCACCACCACCGATGACTTAGAAGACTTTAGAAAAGTCCTACTTACGGGGCGCTCTAATTTACGTTTAAGACTGGAAGGCGTTGCCCCGAACGGAGGACGGACAGATTTGTTATTAGTTAGGGATTCAAACAACAATGGTCAAATCGATCGCAATCAAGGCGAAGTGATTGGCCAAAGTCGTGACTCATTTTCCCACCAAATTACACGCCAGAATCTAGCCGCAGGAAATTACTTCGTCATTATCCGAAGCAGACAGTTTAGCTCAAACAAAGTTCAGTATCAAGTCAGTGTAGATGCACGGGTGTAGTCAGTTCTGTAAACTCGCCGATCAAAAGCGCGATCGCGCTTTTGATCTTTCTCAACTCAAGAGGGTATTTTTCCCTCGTTAACCCTAACCCACTAATTGTCTACTTTGTCAATGCATAAGTTCTAAACGAATCAATTCTGGATAGCCCAGGTGCGGTACAATTTCAATTCGCACACGAGGCATAGTTAATCACAGTTTTATTTCCGCCCAAATAATACTATCTTTGGCAAATTCGTATTAGTTATTACTAGGAGTTATGCAAAAATTGCTAAAAAGCTTAATTTATCGAACCACCTTCTCTGTGAGAGGCTGACGCCAAGGCGCAGCGTATCGAAAAGAAGAGCGCCGAGAATTCGTAGAGTGTGCGTAACTCCTAATTACAAATGAAGAATCACAAATGACTAATCAAAATCCCGCTATTGGGTCTGGCTGAGATTGTAAGTATTTGAGAAATCCATGTAATTCTTCTTCAGTCAGCAAAGTCCGCCCGCGCTTACCATAGACTTTAATCAGATGTTCTCGTCCCTGTTCTGGTGTCCAGCCTAAGCGCTGGATTTCGACATCTGTTTTAGCAATTACATCCGACAAATCTGCTGGTGTTGGTTGAGATGCAAGGGATGCAAGGTATTGCCGGAAGTCTAGTAATTCTGCTTCTGTCAGCAAAGTACGCGATCGCTTACCATAAGTTTTAATCAGATGCTCCCGTCCCCGTTCTGTTGTCCAGCCTAAACGCTGCATTTGGACATCGGTGTTAGCCAATATCTGAGATAAATCCTCAGAAGATATTCTAGTAATTACATTGTCTGATTCTTCTGAGTATGTAGAGAAATTTTGGAACTCTTCATATTCTGCATCAAGATTGCTGGGGTATTCTACTATAGGTTGAGCTTCAAAATATTTGAGTAATTCTAATAGTTCTTCTTGAGTAGGCGAATTCTGACTTTGCTTGCTAGAAGTTGTTGTAACATACTCCTGTTCCTCCTCTTTCATCCAACATAACCGTTCGATTTCAGAATTAATTTGTCCCTGCTGTTCCATCCAACATAACTGTTCGATGTCAACATTAATTTTGGCACTCACAACTCGATTTAATGGTTGAGATTCAAGGTATTGAAGGAAGTCTAGTAATTCTAATTGTGTCAGTAAAGTACGCGATCGCTTCCCATAATTTTTTATGAGATGTTCCCGTCCCTGGTCTATTGTCCACCCTAGTCGCTGCATTTCAACGTCTGTTTGAGCAATTACTTCAGAAAAATTCACAGGTCATAGCTTCCTTACTGTTTCAAGAGCCTATGTTATTAGTCATTAGCCTTTACAAATGACTAATGACCAATGACAAATGACAAATGACAAATGACTAATCAAAATCCCGCTATTGGGTCTGGCTGAGATTGTAAGTATTTGAGGAATCCGTGTAATTCTTCTTCAGTCAGCAAAGTCCGCCCGCGCTTACCGTAGGTTTCAATCAGATGCTCCCGTCCCTGTTCTGGTGTCCAGCCTAAACGCTGAAGTTCGACATCTGTTTTAGCAATTACATCTGATAAATCCACTGGTTCAGCTTTTTTCTTTCTCTTTCCTGTCACTGACGGGGTAGCGACATTTTCTTGAGGGCTGTAACTCCGGGGTGTAAATGGTGTGACATTGTTGGCAGAAATTGCCGGAAAGGTTTGATTTTCTGGCTGGTTATCAAAATTTATTTCCAAGTTCTCAACTGGCGGATCGAATTCTAGCTCCTGCTTGGCAGTCATCGGAAAGTTTTGACCTAAATCCTGACTATAGGTATCGTTTAGAGGCGCAGCATTGCTGTACCCGTATTGTTCATTACTGCTTGTTACTACTTCTGGTTTGATATTCCGTTGTTTGGAAGGCGGTATAGAGATTTCTTTGTCGCTGACTGCTGGCCACTGACTACTAACAAAATCCTTATCTTTGGCCGAGGAATAAGCAGCAGGCTCATTCAATCCACCTTTAGTATTCAAGTCAGGATTTAGCTGTGCTGGGGGAACTGGATTTGAGGTCAACGCTACTGATTCTGGTGGCGCGTTTGTAATACCCAAAACTACCAGTGCCCTGGTTCTAGCTTGGTCTTCTGCTGCTTCGACTGTTTCTGCTGCTGCCATACCCGTAGCACGGGTTACGCCTTCAATTTGCACGCTTGCCCGAACAATATATTTTCCTTGAAAAATTTGCACTAATTCAGAAATCAAACTGCCCTGGGGATACAAGCTCTGGAATTGAGCCAACATAATACTGCTACCAATCTAAATATTTTTAATAACGGCGTTGATACTGCTTGTATGTTTAAGCTCTATCAGCTGCCCTTACTTTAATTTACATCCACTCGATACCCAGGATGCCTGCCAATATTGCATTTATTCATTTTTAATTGCCTACTATGTATTATCAGCTTCTTGGCAGGCGATGAGTAGGTATAATTCTCTCCTCTAAGCCGTCAAGGTGATATTCTTGCTTTGCCTGGTGTCCCAATTGTAGCAGTAGCTCTTTTTTGACGAAATTTTTGGTCAGTGCTAACTTATCTGGGTAGTCTTGCTTGCAATGCTATACTGATTACCCAAGTCTATATCTAGAACTATTTTCTGGAAGTGCGCTCTAAATCTACAATAATGGAGATAAGGTTCGCCCTCGCTGCTTATTAAGCTGCTTACCTAATTGTTACCGATTCTACATGTGGGAAAATTGGGTTCACCAGCAGTTCCTCCTAGTTAAAAATCAGAGTCTAATGGCGTAAAATTACCTTCTCTCTAGACAATCAAACACCTGTAGTTTCCACGCCACTTGACGGCAGTTGCTCCACTTGGGGAGACCCCTTAGCGCTAGCATCTCCCTTTGGGAGAAGACCGCACTGCCTCCTCCACTTGGGGAGACCCCAGACGCTCGCAGACTCGCTAAGGCTTTTAGCGTCTCCCCTTGGAAAAGACCGCAGTGGCTCCCTTGCATAGCGCTTTTGGGCAGTATGGATTCTCTAAACCCAGCTTCTTAAAAACCCGTTGCGTAATTAACTAGCGGGGCTAAATTTTAATCAGGTGTGCAATCTTAAGTTTGGTTAGGTGAAGGGACTTGAACGCAGGCGAATTCTGAGAGCATCGTGCAGTGAGAAGTTTGTAAACGCCCAGAGTTGTCCGTGGGTCGGCTTCTTTGCAAAGGAACTGCGGGAGTAGTTTCCCCCTCTTACTGGGTCGGGCTTCCTTTCCTTAGAACTTAGGAAGCTTGCTTCAGAGCAATTAGTTTCCAGCTTGTTTCTGTAAGCCGTGAGGGTATACAGAAATGAACCAGATTAAACAACAAATGATGTTTTGACCAAAGGTCGGTTCACTGCATGGAATTTTCAATCGCTACACTCCTTGCCAATTTCACCGATGATAAATTGGTAGCTCGGAAGGTTTTAGAAAAGAAACTTGGCTGTGAAGATGAAAAAAGTTTACAAAAACTTCACATTGCCTTAGATGTTCTGGAAAAAATCGGTATTTTAGTGAAGGAACGGGGCAAGTACCGCCGTGTCTCAGAAGAGGGAATAATCGAGGCAAAACTCCGTTGTTCTAGTAAAGGCTTTTGCTTTGCTATTCAAGATGTGGAAGGAGCCGAGGATATTTACATCCGCGAAAGCCATTTGAGTAATGCTTGGAATGGCGATCGCGTTTTGGTAAGAGTTCTCAAAGAAGGCAGTCGCCGTCGCTCTCCCGAAGGTGAGGTGAAGCTGATTCTCGAACGCTCTAACCACACTTTACTGGCACGAATCAAGCAGGTAGAAACTGGTTTTCGGGCTGTGCCTTTAGACGATCGCTTACTGTTTGAACTCAAGATTCAACCTAACGGGGCGAAGTTAGAAGAAGCGATCGATCATCTGGTTCATGTGGAAGTTTTGCGTTACCCGTTGGCACAATATCCTCCCCTTGGTCGAGTGGTGCAAATCCTCGGTAGCGATGCCGAAGCCGCTGCTGATATAGATTTAGTTACGTGCAAACACGACCTTTCCCGGACTTTTCCAGATAATGTTCTAGAAGCAGCTGCGAGGTTGCCCAAAAAGCTCCTGAAAGCAGACCTGAAAAATCGGCTAGATTTACGTAATTTGTTTACTCTCACGATTGAAGGAGTAAATAGCGATACCAAAGTTATAGAAAACGCTTTTAGTTTAGAAAAAAACTTAGCTGGAAATTGGCTTTTGGGCGTTCATATCACCGATGTTTCTCACTATGTCCAACCTGATGAAGCCTTAGATAGAGAAGCACTCAAACGGGGCAAATCAGTATATCTAGGAGAATTGGTGTTACCAATATTGCCCCCAGCAGTAGCAGAACGCTGTTCTTTAGTACCTGGGAGCGATCGCTTAACCATCTCTTTTTTAATTACCATCGATCCCCAATCGGGAGAAGTGCTGGAATGGGAAATTCAACCCAGTGTAATTAACGTCGAGACTGCACTGACTACAGAACAAGCCCAAGCAATTCTCACAGGTGAAGTTGAAGATAAATCATCACAGGTTTTCCAAATCCTGCAAGACCTCCAAGCCTTGCAAACTGCCGTGAAACAGGTACGCTTGACTCGTGGTAGCCTCCAGTTGAATCTGCCGCCTAGCCAAAACGCCTATTATGATGAAGGGATTCTCGGCGCTGTGGTGGTGAATGATTTACCAGTGCGATCGCTACTCACGGAGTTGGTACTGTTAGTTAATCAACTGTTTGCAACTCACTTAAATGCTCTTGGTGTTCCGGCTATCTGGCGAGTCCAAGGTACTCCTGATGTTGAAGATGTCCAGGAAATGTTGAAATTGGCAGTCAATTTAGGCGTTGACCTCACATTAGATCCAGAAGTTGATATCCAACCCTTAGATTACCAACATTTGACCACAGCTTTTGCTGAATCTCCCTCCGAGCAAGTTCTTACTTACTTGTTACAAGATACACTGAAGCCGTCTGCATACAGTACCACCAAAGGATCTCACTTTGGTCTGGCACTACCGCAATATGTCCACTTTAGCGCTCCCTTGCGGCGGTTCCCAGATTTGCTCATGCAGAGAGTGTATTACACGCTACTGGAAAACGGACGCGATCGCCGCAATACCCGTGTCAGAGAGCGGGTTAACCTACGCCACTCCTCCAGCCACGAGGAAATTAACTGGAACGTTTTACCCCCAGAATTGCAACAAGAACTGCAAAGCGATTTGACCAGGGTAATTGTTCAAATCAACGACCGCGAAAAAGAAGTCCAAGAAGCCGAAGCCGATTTAGCCGGACTGCAAAAAGCCCAACTGATGAAGCAACGCATCGGTCAGGTATTTCAAGGCGTGATTACCGGGGTTCAATCCTACGGTTTCTTTGTGGAAATTGAAGTGCCTGCGGCTGAGGTGGAGTCCAGCACTAATCATGGTGTGCCTTTGCGGGTAGAGGGATTGGTACACGTCAGTTCTCTCAAAGATGATTGGTATGAATATCGCGCCAGACAACAGGCACTGTTTGGGCGCAAAAATCGCGCTTCTTATCGACTAGGCGATCGCGTCGCCGTGCAAGTTAAGAGTGTCGATTACTACCGTCAGCAAATTGATTTGGTGACAGTAGGCAGCGATGGTGTCGCCAAAGGTTTAACTGGCAATGATTCTCGTGATGACCTTTCAGACCTCTACTTACCAAATGATATGGAGCCTGATGACCTAGATCCTTACTCTGAGGACGAGTAAAATCCACTACAACTTACGTGTCAAATAACACCAAACCTTTAATTTTAGGCGTATCGGGCGCATCTGGTCTGATTTACGCTGTTCGCGCAATCAAATTTTTGCTAGAAGCCGAGTATAGCATTGAATTGGTTGCCTCTAAATCAACTTACATGGTTTGGCAGTCAGAACAGGAAATTCGGATGCCACCAGAACCAACCGGGCAAGAACAATTCTGGCGAGAGCAAGCTGGTGTTGCACTTGCCGGTAAACTCCGGTGTCATCCTTGGAGCGATGTCGGAGCCGGAATTGCCAGCGGTTCCTTTGCCACTCTGGGGATGATGATTATTCCATGCAGCATGAGTACAGTAGCAAAGCTAGCGGTTGGCTTGAGTTCCGATTTACTAGAACGGGCAGCGGATGTCCAACTCAAAGAAGGGCGAAAGCTGGTTATTGTCCCGCGTGAAACGCCTTTTAGCCTCATCCACCTGCGTAACTTAACTTCTTTAGCAGAAGTTGGAGTTAGAGTTGTCCCCGCTATTCCCGCCTGGTATCACAATCCCCAAACCATTGAGGATTTAGTTGATTTTGTAGTTGCCCGTGCTTTAGATCAACTAGATATTGACTGTATCCCAATTCAGCGGTGGCAAGGTCGTCGCTAATACCCTGAGTAGATTTATTAGACCTCTTGCAAAAATATATTTTTCCAAGACAGGGAAAAGGGTAAAGGTTAAAGGGGAAGGGTTTTGAGTTTCTTTACCCTTTTCCCCTTCACCTTTACCCCGACAAATGCCAAGAAGTCTATTGTAAATTTCACAATAGTCTTAAAAAGGTAATGATAGAGATGGCTGATAGTGTCAGTAGTCAGCGAACAGTAATTAGTGAAGAATAACTAGACCGATCGCTGACTATTGATAATTGACTGCTGATAATTGACAACTGACAAAATTGCTATGGCTGTAATTCGCTTAATTCTATTGGTGGCAGTACTGGGAGGACTAACGCTGTTATTAGTCCAAAATTTCTCACCTGCCCTATCGCTAGTATTTTTGGGCGTGCGAACTCAACCATTACCACTAGCGATATGGATTTTGTTCAGTACTGCCACTGGTGCTTTCACATCGATATTGATTGCTACCTTATTTAATTTATCCAATTATTTTGTAGCAGGACAACGCCAAACTCCTAACAGAAGAACCGCCCCTTCAAGTCGTGCGAAGGCAACCCAAAGAGAAGAACCGACATCTCGCCCTGCCAGTCCTCCACCACCAGCTAGTAAAAGAGAAGAGTCTAGCAGTGAGGGATTTGATGATTGGGAGACAAATAGCAGTAGAGATGATGATTGGAACTTTGATGAAAAGTCAGAAGAAGTGCCTATTCCTAATTCTCAAGCTCAACAACCTAAAGACTCAACAACTTACGAACGTCAATCAGAAGCCAAAAGCACTTCTCGGTCTGGTTCAGTTTACTCCTACAGCTACCGCGAGCCAAAAAATACGGCTGCGGGAAAAACTGAATCAATTTACGATGCTGATTACCGAGTAATTATCCCCCCTTACCAGCCGCCAACTACCAATCAAGCCGATGATGATGATTGGGAATTTTTTGAGGATGATGATGATTTTGAAGATGATGGTAAACGCCCCCGTCGGTGAGATGTAGCAGGCTACATCTCTATTTAATGCCACACCGTTCTCTAGATTCCTGCTTGACCCTACCAGTCATGGCAGCTTCTTGCAAAATCATGAAAGCATTAAAATCTTCCAAGTCATATCGGGTAGTCAACAGTTGTCGTAGTTGATCTTCAGCTTCAACTGTCAAATAACCAGTTACTAAAGCTCTTTCTACAACGTCACGAATTCGAGTCATGGTTGACACCTCATTCATACAATATTTATTCATTCAGGCTTATTGGGGTGGAATATGCAGTAGTCTTTGTGTCGAAATTTCAATTTTTTTGCAAGGTTTTTTTGGGCGATCGCGGTAAATCAGTCATTATTTACACCTTTATTAGAAACATTTAATTGAGCGGGTCTTGTTATAACTGAACTTTTAAAATAACGACCCTGTGCTGTTAGAAACACAGTATTATGTATACTTAAAATTAACAATCAGAGTAAAAACCCTGATTATTCAGATAGACAGATATTGTATGGATAAAGTTTCAAACAAGCTAAGTTAATTTTTTGGTTAAGCATAGGCATTATTATGCAGCAATTACCTAGTTACTTCCGAAAAATTACTACATTCATAAGAAATTCATCAGTAATAACTGATGATAATTTCAGAGAAGAATCGTTAATTTCTTGCCTAAGTTACTTTAAATACATTAATAACGGTAATTATGTCATTTCGTTCCTCTTAAAATAGAAGATGAATTTGCAGATTTTAAAAATAATTGGAAGTTAGAAAAGTTATAAGTAAATTTGAGAGAAACAAAGTGAAAAACTTTGATATCTGTTGAAAATAAATTTATTGAGGTTTATTTTGTTTTTGTATGCCTGCGGAAATTACTAATATCGGCATCAAGTTGTAGTAGTAAACTATTAGAGTTTGCGCGATTATGTATCAAACTCCGTATTTTTAAGTCCTAGATTGAATCGTTGAGTTTATAATTTAAAGCTGTGACTCAGCACTCAAAACTTATAATTGGAGCGAAGCAACTGGTGAGCAGCTTATTACAAGGAGTCAACCTGTACTTAATTGGTATTATGGGCGTTGGTAAGACGACAGTAGGGCGCTTACTAGCAAAAGAACTGGGTTATGGGTTTGTAGATACCGATGGTGTCATTGCCCAAGCAACAGGTAAATCTATCAATCAATTATTTGCAGAAGTTGGTGAAGCAGGGTTTCGTCAGTTAGAAAGCGATGTACTTTCACAAGTTTGTGCTTTTACAAAGTTAACTATCGCAACTGGTGGCGGAATTGTATTGCGGCGAGAAAATTGGGGTTACTTGCACCACGGTTTGATAGTGTGGCTAGATACGCCAGTGGAGATAATTTACAGTCGTTTAGCTGAGGATACCACAAGACCACTGCTGCAAGATATCGATCCTAAAGCTAAGTTGCGATCGCTCCTCGAACAACGAACACCACTTTACTCTCAAGCCGATTTGCACATCACCGAGCAAGAGGGAGATACACCTGAAGATGTTGCCAAGCGAATACTTGAGGCAATTCCTAGCGTTCTCAAAACACAAGTTTCTCATTAAGAAGACTCAAATTACCAAATTTTGCCCATCCGTAGGATAAATCCTGGTAATTCTGGATTACCATTAACTGCTTCGGGATTATCCAAAATTTCAACTTCTCGATTCGGACGATAAATGTAGACTTTTCGATTTTGCCGATCGATTAACCAGCCTAGTGATGCACCGTTATCGATGTACTCCTGCATTTTCTCTTGTAATTTGATCGGGCGATGTCTACGACGGGCTACGCCTACGCTAGATGAGCGTAACTCAATCACAAAGCTGGGACAAATTGGTGCAAATGAGGCTTTTTGTGCATCTGTTAAGGCGTTCCAGCGCTCCAGTTCAATCCAAGAAGCATCAGGGGAACGCATCGCTCCATTGGGTAGTGTAAAACCTGTACTGGAGTCAAAGCCTATGCCAGTGCCATCTTGTTCAGTCCAATACCCAAGCTGTGCAGCAATGTTAAAGTTACGGTTGCCCGTATCTGAAAAAGCTGGGGGCATGATGATGACTTCCCCATTGGCAGTACGCTCAATTCGCAAATCTCCATTGGCTTGGCAGAATTCATAGAACTGCTCATTTGTCATCTGCACAAGGGAGGGGAAATTTACCGTTAGGGGTGTGCTTTCAGTTTGAATTAGCAGCGTAGTCATTTTCATTCCCTAGCTTCAGCCGAATGGTTTCAATTCTAGAGGTTTGAAGCAAGAGCATTGGTTGTGATAGCAACAAGTCGAACAATTTCCAAATGTGGAATTAGCTTTTGCTTGGACAAGAGACAGAAATGCTCCCCTTGTTTTAGGACAGATGAATTTTTTCTTAGAATTAAATGTATGTTTTTATTGTGCTGATTTAGCATCTGAGATTAGCCCTAAATAAAATTATTTGTTTGTTTCCAATAATTCGGTTTGCGCTTACGATGCGCGATGTCTGATAGCAAGCCGCAAAGCGTCTACGCAACCCCAAAAACCTGCGCTTAAGTTGTGGGTGACGCTGCCTACTATCCTGGCATTTTAGTGTTAAATCTCCATAAAGGGATCGATAGAACCCAAAAAGCTTATTTTGCTCTTGGCAGCTATGAGATATTGTTACAAGGTACAAAGTCTTCTACACTGACTGCATAGGTTTTAACTCTCTCTGTTAGGCTCCTCATGACGGTCAACGATTCTGAATACATCAGGCAAGCTGAAGCCACTCGTGTACGTGTACTCAGCGAAGCACTACCTTATATTCAACAATTTGCCGGTCGCACTGTTGTTGTCAAATATGGTGGCGCAGCGATGAAAGATAGCACACTCAAAGACAAAGTTATCCGCGACATTGTATTCTTGTCCTGCGTGGGCTTGCGTCCGATTGTAGTCCACGGCGGTGGCCCAGAAATTAACAGTTGGTTAGATAAGCTGGGCATCGAACCACAATTTAAGAATGGTCTGCGAGTCACTGATGCCGCCACAATGGATGTGGTGGAAATGGTTTTAGTTGGTCGAGTTAATAAAGAAATTGTCTCCCTGATTAACCAAGCTGGTGGATTGGCTGTAGGACTTTGCGGTAAAGACGGTAATCTATTTACAGCCCGTTCTCAAGGTGAAGAAGGCATCGGCTTTGTGGGGGAAGTCAGCAATGTAAATATCAAGATTTTGGAAACCCTCGCTAGCAATGGCTATATTCCAGTAGTGTCTAGCGTCGCCGCAGATGAAACGGGACAAGCTTATAACATTAACGCCGATACTGTAGCCGGGGAAATCGCTGCTGCATTAGGTGCAGAAAAGTTAATTTTACTGACCGACACCAGTGGAATTTTAAAAGATTACAAAGACCAATCTACTTTGATTCCGAAAGTAGATATTCGTGAAGCCCGCGAGTTGATTGCTGATGGTATAGTTAGCGGTGGGATGATTCCCAAAGTGAATTGCTGTGTGCGATCGCTTGCTCAAGGAGTCCGTGCCGCACACATCATCGATGGTCGCATTCCCCACGCGCTGTTACTGGAAATCTTTACTGATGTTGGGATTGGGACGATGATTCTCGGTTCGCAGTTTACCTATTAGAGTGCCGAGTGCTGAGTGAGAAGTGAGGAGTGAGGAGTAAAGAGTTCTTATTATCCCCTCATCTCCCTACTCTACCGGGGATAGGTAATAATAACCCGCGATCGCCCACCACTAAATGGTGTACGAGGCCATGAATTATTGATAATTACTGGATTAACTAGAGTTGAGTCTCGAATTGTTGGATTAATCGGCGTGAAATTTCTCACGTTTTGCCTAAACTGGGGATAGGAATAATCGCGGTAATGATTACGTTGTGGCATTAGTCCTGTTGTTGGGTCTACAGGCATAGGCATGGGAATCGGACTACCATAAATAAAGGAACCCACAGAAGGCGACGATTGCCTGACTCCATAACCACCATCATTTACGAACACGCGCTGGGTAGAATGCGATCGCCTGACTCCATAACCACCATCAATCCCGAACGCGCGCTGGGCGGATGCTGGAGCAATGCTTACACCCATCACTGCTAAAGTCATACCTGCTAAGAGCCAATTCAGTTGCGAATGCTTGATTTTCAACATAATTTTGCTCACCTGCATTTGATACCAGAATTTTTAATCAGAAAATAGTTGCAGCTACTTACTTAAAATTTTAGAAGTTTATCTGCTTCAGATTGCCAGCTTTTGAAAAGATTCCAAAAAGATTGCTGGCATTGGCAAAATGAAAATAGTGCTAATTTTTGTATAAGACGTGAGTACAGAAAGTCTAGAAATTGCTAAAACCCGCTACCAGGCTGGGAAAGTTGCCTTTGAGAATGGGCAATACCGTGAAGCCGTAGAAAATTTAGAAAAGGCCAGCGCTTTATTAGCTCGTAATTCTCGTCTTGGGGGCGAAGTAGAAATTCATCTAGTGACAGCTTATGAAGCGGCTGGACGCACGGATGATGCGATCGCTCTTTGCGAAAGACTCAAACGCCATGCTCATTTTGAAATTGGCAAACAAGCGCGGCGGATGCTTTATATCTTAAAAGCACCAAAGCTGAAAAGACCCAGCGAATGGATGACCGAAATCCCCGATTTGGGCACACTAGCCGATAATGAACTCAAAATTTCTGTACCTGCTAAGTCTCCAAAATCTTCTGGGGAGCAAAAGCCAAAACCTGCCGAGCCAGAATTCGTTGACCTCAGTCAGGTCAATACCAGAGATAATCGCTTTATCTGGGTGGCGCTAATTGCCATTGGTTTAACCATCTCGTACTTGGTTTGGTTGAATTTTTCCGGAACTCCTGGCTGATAATAATTTTGGATTTTGGACTTTGGCTTCGCTCAGTCGAACGATTTTGGATTTTAGATTCTTGTGGTTTATGCTTCACCCAGAAGGGTTGAGGCATGAAGCAAAATCCAAAATTTAAAATTTTTGAGCTTTATCTGCTTATCGGTGGGGTCAATCCAAAATCCAAAATTTAAAATCCAAAATCTGTTGACTTTGGGGGAGATTTATAGTTATGAATTCTTCAATTTTCGGAAAGATTTTCTTGTGGTTAGTCAGATCGTTTAATTTTGTGTTGGCAAATATGAAATTGCCCTCACGAGTGAATGGCCGAAATCGAATGAACCGCGTCTTTCCCATCCGAAATCCTATTCTTTGGCTAGTGCTGTTAACATCTCTCCTACTGACGGGCTGTGTGAAGTACGATGTGGGGCTTAACTTTGACAACTCAAATAGTGGCGAACTAGTACAGCATATTAAGTTGGGAGAACGGCTAACCAGTTTTAGCGGCGATTCGGTGTATGAGTGGTTAAAGAGCATAGAACGCCGCGCCCGTCAACTTGAGGGTAAAGCACAGCGAGTTTCCCCAGAAGAAATCATCGTCACAATTCCTTTTAGCAGTGGTAGGGAATTGCAAGAGAAGTTCAACGAATTCTTTAACTCCCATGCGAATCAACCCTCTGAGTCTGTACAGAGCGAATCTGACTCAGGACTGCCGAAAATTGAATCAAACGTCCTCTTGGAGGAGAATAATTTTTTACTTTTAGTCCGAAATCGGTTGATTTATGATTTGGATTTGCGATCGCTCTCTCTAATCGCTAGCAAAGGTAACGTCCTAGCTAATGCTGGTTCAATTCTCGATTTGGAATTTAGCTTGAAGACTCCTTGGGGAGCCAAAAATATTCAACTAACTGAAACTGCAATTGAGCCAGAAAAAAATGGCAATCAATTAGTGTGGAAACTCCAGCCTGGTGAGCTAAACCACATAGAAGCTGTTTTCTGGCTTCCTAGCCCCCTTGGTATTGGTGGGTTGTTAATTATTCTGTTTGTCTCAGGAGGATTGTACTTGAGATATAATTTCATGCCAGATCCGAGAATTCAGTTTCCTCCCAAAGTAGCAGCAATCCAGGAACAGTAGACTATTTATCTGTTAAATATTGTTAGCGAAGCCGATGCATTTTCCATCGGCTTTTTTACCTTTTCCCCAGCTTTTTGTAAAAATGAGTCATAGCGAATTAGCCAAAGAAATTGTTCGTGTTTCCTATTTGAAAGGCGAGTTTCGGTTACGTTCTGGTCAGATATCTGACCATTACTTTGATAAATATCAGTTTGAATCTAATCCTTTGTTACTGAAGCAGTTAGCTAAAGAAATGGTAAAAAAGATTCCACCAGGAACAGAAATTTTAGCAGGACTAGAATTAGGGGGAGTTCCTTTAGCAACAGCAATTTCATTAGAAGTTGAATTACCAGTTGTCTTTGTTCGGAAGACAAAAAAAGAATATGGTACTGAGAAGCTAGCAGAAGGAATTGATATCCAAGGAAAAAAATTGTGTATCATTGAAGACGTGATTACAACAGGTGGTCAAGTTGTAAAAAGTACCGAAGCCCTGCGTCATGAGGGAGCGATCGTGGACTTTGTACTCTGCGTAATCTGGCGCGGAAGTACACAAGACAATAGTCTTGAAAAAGCTGGTATTCAAAAACTTCCTCTATTTGGTATGGAGGATCTTTCGGTGTGGATGGAACTGTCTTAAAGCCCACAATTAAAATATCTTAGACAATAGCCCTAAAAATACTTAGGTTTAAGATAAAACTTGTATAATTTAAGCTTAAACATTACTATTGCTATGTTCTCGTTGTTCGCTGCCATACCAACGTTCAGCAAGTCCATTGAGTTGATGAAGGATTTCAATGAGTTCCTGTCCGCGTTCTGTAAGACCGTAAGTGACTTGAGGTGGGATAGTTGGTTCATACTGGCGATAAATAATTTCTGCTGCCTCAAGCATCCTCAGTCTTTCTGTCAGCATTTTGGTTGATATGCCTTCTACTTGGCGCTTCAATGCACCAAAACGAGTAGGCCCGCGATTACACAACACCCATAGTATGTACATTGTCCAGGGGCCCGATAATAAGGACATCAAAATACTGATTGGGCAAGCATCAGGATTTGTAGAAGCAGACATCGATAAGTTAGCCAAAATTATCCAATAGTTACTATAAAGTAACTACTTTACTTTAGTAACTAGTTACTTTTAGTATCTGATGTAATGCTTTGAAATAAAGATTTAAAAAAGTAAAAGCAGAAATCCTAGTTAATCAGGAGATATTTGTGGTAAACATTCTACATATTGATTCCAGCCCCCGTGGTGAACGATCGCACTCCAGAGAATTATCTAAGGAATTCGTCAGTGCTTGGAAAGAAGCGCATCCTGAAGATGCGATCGCCTATCGAGATTTAGGGCATCACCCAGTTCCTCACGTTGATGAAGCTTGGATTGCGGCGGCATTTTCACCACCAGAAACCCATACTCCAGAATTAACTGAGGCAATTAGGATTTCTGACGAACTGGTTGATGAGTTTTTGGCAGCCGATCGCTACGTCTTTGGAGTGCCAATGTATAACTTCAATATACCTTCCACTTTTAAGGCTTACATCGACCAAATCGTTCGCATTAACCGGACTGTTGCCTTAGATGCTCAAGGTTTTAGAGGGTTAGTCGAAGGTAAAAAGGCAGTTATCATTACAGCTCGTGGCGGTGACTTTAGCGCCACCTCCCCAGCCGTTGCCTACGACTTCCAAGAACCCTACCTGCGGACGATTTTCGGCTTTATTGGGCTTACAGACATTCAATTTATTAACGCTAATAGCTTGAATGAAGGTGATGCCCGCACCCAATCTCTATCACAAGCACGGGCAGCAATTAAAGATTTGATTCCTCAGTGGTAATGTGATACGGGTCATTGGGCATTGGCCATTGGGAAGGAGGAGGCAGAAGGCAGAAGGCAGGAGGCAGAAGTTCTTTAATTTTGAATTTTGAATTTTGAATTTTGAATTGATTTCTCCCCCTGTCCCCTGCCTCCCCTTCACGGTGACAATCGCTCAATCTTCCAAGTGCCATTATCTAAACGGCTATAGAGCAAGCGATCGTGCAGACGGCTAGGGCGTCCTTGCCAAAACTCAATTTCTGTAGGGATAACTCGTAAGCCTCCCCAATGAGACGGTCGAAAAATCTCTTGATTTTCATATTTGCTTTGGAATTCCTGCAAGCGTCGCTCTAAGACTTCTCGACTTTCTATGACCTCGCTTTGATTAGATACCCATGCACCCAGGCGACTGTTAGCTGGGCGACTGTGAAAATATTGGTCAGACTCAGTTTCGGAAACTTTCTCCACATACCCCGAAATTCGGACTTGACGTTCCAGTTCTGCCCACCAAAAGACTAAAGCCGCTTGGGGGTTTTCTGCTAATTCTTGTCCTTTGTGACTGTTGTAGTTAGTAAAGAAGGTAAAGCCCCGTTCATCAAAATCCTTAAGCAGTACCATTCTGGCTGAAGGCTTACCGTCTGGTGTGGCTGTGGCAATGGTCATGGCATTAGGTTCAGGGAGTTGTGCTGTTAGTGCCTGATCGAACCATTTTTTAAATTGGATAAAAGGATTGAGTTCTACTTCGAGTTCGCTCAAGCCTTCCAAGGTGTAGTCTTTGCGAAGGCCAGCTACAGTTTTGTCCATTGTGATTTGTTTCCTTGCTATCAGATACGCTTATATATATCTTTGTTAAAAATATCTATGATGATAATCAGTGCCATCAAGAATTTTACAAATTCTCTCAAGGAATATTTAAAATAGGTTGCGTCAGATGCGCCGTTCAGCCTCCCTTCAACGCTTGTTAATTTATGGTCTGAGCGGTCCGATTATCGCTCTTAATATCTGGTTGCTGTCTGTGCTTTTTCGCTATTTCCAGCATCCCATTACTGTCTTGAGTATTGCGGCGATTCTGGCTTTTCTGCTCAATTACCCGGTTAAGTTCTTTGAACGTGCTCAGATCACCCGCACTCAGGCGGTGATCGTAGTTTTACTGGCAACATTAACCCTGCTTGGGATTTTGGGCGTTACCCTAGTACCGTTGATCGTCGATCAAACAATCCAACTGTTAAATAAGATCCCTGATTGGTTAACCGCCAGTCAAGCAAACCTAGAGCAATTTGAGATGTTGGCAAAGCAACGACGTTTGCCAATCGATCTGAGGGTTGTGAGTAGTCAAATCAATGCCAACATTCAAAATGTAGTGCAACAGCTAGCTTCTGGTGCAGTAGGATTTGCTGGAACACTACTTTCTGGATTAGTTGACTTAGTGTTAGTCATTGTGCTTGCATTTTATATGCTTTTATATGGCGATCGCGTCTGGTATGGTCTGATCAATCTTTTACCCTCTAACATTGGAGATCCCCTCACCACATCCTTGCGCTTAAACTTTCAGAACTTCTTCCTCGGCCAGCTGTTACTAGGATTGTTCATGGTGCTAACCTTGACACCAATTTTCTTAGTCATAAAGGTGCCTTTTGCCCTGTTGTTTGCCATTTTAATCGGTATTTCAGAACTCATTCCCTTTATTGGGGCGTCTCTCGGTATTGGTCTGGTAACAATTTTAGTACTACTGCAAAATTGGTGGTTAGCAGTTCAAGTTGCGATCGCGGCAATTCTCATGCAGCAGCTTAAAGATAACTTGTTAGCTCCCAGGATACTCGGTAATTTTATCGGACTCAATCCCATTTGGATTTTTGTAGCTATTTTGATGGGATTTGAGATTGCTGGCTTGTTAGGGACAATTGTTGCTGTTCCAATTGCTGGTACTATTAAGGGCACTTTCGATGCTATTAAAAGCGGCAAGCCGAGTGATTTTGTCTCAACTGTCACTATTGCCCATGATTCGCCTCCTGATTAAGGGGGCAGGGGGGCAGGGGGGACAAGGGGACAAGGGGACAAGGGGGAATTATTGAACAAGTCTTTTTCTTATCTCCCCCCTCTTCCTTGTCTACCTTGTCTCTTCTCAATGCCCCATGCCCAATGCCCCATGCCCAATGCCGAATGCCCAAGGTCAAAAGTTGCACAATCTAATCTCACAATTCACAATGGTGATCGATTACAAATTTTAGAGGATATTGCCAGCAGGCAATTTCTGAAAAAAGAAGCGCAAGCGAATGTATAGAGTATACGCTTTGCCAATAGTCAATTAATTTAGTCTTGAATTTACATTCTTTTGATTCTCATTAATTAACTTAGAACCTGTTGATGGAAGCTTCCGAGCTGTTAGAAACAATCACATTTTTGATTTACCAAGCCGAGCAGGGGGAAATTGATCCTTGGGATGTCCAAGTGATCGAGGTGATTGACCGCTATTTAGAACTGATGGCACCGGGGGCAATAACAAGAGGCTATGAAGCGGACTTGTCTCAATCTGGACAGGCATTTTTATCAGCATCAATGCTGGTATTATTCAAGGCAAATACCTTGATGCAATTGTCAACAGTAGGAGATGCGCAAGATGGTGTAGAAGATGATGCCTCACTGGAAGGTGAGGACGGTGTATTACATCAGGGTCATCGTCTACCCTTAGAACGGCAATTGCGTCGTCGTCCAGCGGCAATGCCACCACCAAAGCGTCGGGTAACTCTGCAAGAGTTAATCGAGCAATTGCAGATTATGGCTAACCAACTAAAACTGGTAGAAAAAGTCAGCAAACCTATCCGTCCCAGGCGTCAACCTAGCGTTCAAAGTATGCGAGAGGCGCTGGAGTTAGCTCACCAAGAAAATCTGACAGAAGTCGCTAAGGAACTGGAGCAGGTGTTGAATTTGTCTGCAAAAGAGCTAAGTTTAGAACAAACTTGGTTGAATTTAGAACAACTTGTAGAGTTGTGGACTAAGACAAAGCTTCTTAACCAAAATGGGTCTGGACACGAGTCTAAACACAGTAACCTAGTTAGCGTTTTCTGGGCACTACTATTACTCTCGGCTCAATCGAAGGTAGAGCTATTTCAAGAGGATTTTTATCATGAAATTAAAATTCGCTTAATTAGAGATTCAGCTAATATCAGCAAACCTTTTGAGAACCCGATGAACTAAGAAAGTCAAAAGTGGAGGCAGGAGGCAGAGATAGAAACTGTTTATATGTGATGCGTAAGTCCTGCATTTTGTACCTCATCTACTTGTAAACTGCTGTATTGTTGCTTTTTGGTGAAAAGTGACGCTCTTGTGTTGCTAACAGAGCGCCGGAACCGACGATCCGACTTTTCGCTTTGTCACGGATAACAGCGCCCTATATTTATGCATGAAGAGACAAAACAATTTAAATCAAAAGTGCGAGCATCAAGATTTAAGACTTCCTGGTTAGAGAAATAGGAATTTATTTATGGAGTTTTCCTCCTGCCTCCAGCATAGCTGCTTCCTTTGTCAGAGATTTTTGATTCAGCCGCAAAATCCGAGTAAATTGAAAAGATAAGCGATCGCTTGTCATCTAAGTATATCAATGGTTGTAATAACCACTAAATTCCTGTTATCCCTATTCTGGGGGATGACTTAGAGCAGAAATAAAAACTGATGATAAAGTATCACTCGATGAAAGTAAACTGGCTTGTGGTTGAGGAATAAATTTTTATGAAAGCGATGATTCTCGCGGCTGGCAAGGGTACTCGCGTGCGTCCGATTACGTACACTATGCCCAAGCCGATGATGCCCATCCTGCAAAAGCCAGTGATGGAGTTTTTACTAGAACTGTTACGCCATCATGGATTTGACCAGATTCTAGTCAATGTTAGTCATTTGGCTGAGGAAATAGAAAACTATTTCCGTGATGGTCAGCGGTTTGGAGTGCAAATTGCCTATTCCTTTGAAGGGAAAATTGATGACGACGGTAAATTGGTGGGCGAAGCAATAGGTTCAGCTGGAGGGATGCGACGCATCCAAGATTTCTCACCCTTTTTTGATGATACCTTTGTAGTTTTATGTGGTGATGCTTTAATTGACTTGGATTTAACTGCGGCGGTTAAATGGCATAGAGCTAAAGGGTCGATCGCTACCATTATCACTAAATCTGTCCCCAAAGAAGAAGTTTCTAGCTATGGTGTGGTTGTGACTGACGAAGAAGGTCGTGTCAAAGCTTTCCAAGAAAAACCTTCAACTGAAGAAGCCCTCAGCACCAACATCAACACAGGTATTTACATTTTTGAGCCAGAGGTTTTTAACTATATTCCCTCTGATGTTGAATATGACATTGGTAGCCAATTGTTTCCCAAATTGGTAGAAATCAAAGCCCCCTTTTACGCCATTCCTATGGACTTTGAATGGGTAGATATTGGTAAAGTTCCAGACTATTGGCGGGCGATTCGTGGTGTGCTGCTGGGTGAAATCAAAAATGTACAAATTCCTGGTCATGAAGTCGCCCCTGGTATTTACACTGGCTTAAATGTCGCCGTAAATTGGGACAAAGTGGATATCACAGGCCCAGTTTACATTGGTGGGATGACAAGAATCGAAGACGGAGCTAAAATTGTCGGCCCAGCCATGATTGGCCCCAATTGTTGGATATGTAGTGGCGCAACAGTGGAAAACAGCGTCATTTTTGAATGGTCGCGCTTGGGCCCTGGAGTCCGGTTAGTCGATAAGCTGGTATTTGGACGTTATTGCGTAGATAAAACTGGCGCTGCGATCGATGTTCAAGCTGCTGCTTTAGACTGGCTGATTACCGATGCCCGTCAGACACCGCCATCACATACCCCTGTTGAGCGACAAGCGATAGAGGAATTGTTGGGGACAAATACAAATTAGGGAATGGGGCATGGGGAATGGGGAATGGGGAATGGAGAATGGAGAAAAGTTTTTCAATGCCCAATGCCCAATGCCCAATGCCCATTCCTAACTATTTAAGTACGTATATCTTCTAAGACTCTGCTCGTAGGTTTGCAGTAGTCGTTGAGATTCTGCTAGGGTGATGCGCTTTTCTTCTAATGCTTTCTCGCAGCGCTGGCGAATGTTTTCTACCATATCTTCGGAGTCATACTGGACGTAGCTTACTACTTCGCTCATCGTGTCACCTTTGACAACGTGTTCAATTTGGTAGCCTTTGGGCGTTAATTGGATGTGAACGGCGTTGGTATCGCCAAACAAGTTGTGCAAATTGCCCATGATTTCCTGGTAAGCTCCATTCAAGAACATTCCCAAATAATAGGGTTCTCCGGGCTTGTAGGTGTGCAATTCTAAAACCGACTTGACATCGCGCAGGTCAATAAAGCGGTCGATTTTACCATCACTGTCGCAGGTGAGGTCTGCTAAAATTCCCCGCCGTGTTGGTTCTTCATCTAAGCGGTGGATTGGCATGATCGGGAATAGTTGGTCGATCGCCCAGCAATCTGGTGCCGATTGGAACACTGACATATTCACGTAGTAGATGGAAGCCATGATTTTCTCTAGGTCTTCTAGTTCATCGGGTACGTATTCTTCCTGTCTAGTGATGGTAAGAATTTTTTGACAACAAGCCCAGTAGAGACGTTCGGCTTTAGCTCGTTCTCTGAGGCGTAAAATTCCTAAGTTGAAGCGGCTGATGGCTTCTTCTTTGAATTGTGTAGCGTCGTGGTAGAACTCCTGATAATTCTCTTTGTTAATGGATTGGTAAGTTTCCCAAAGATAATTAATAATCGGGGATTCTCCCTCTTGTGGAGGTTCTGGGTTGTCGAGAGGGACATCACTAGTACTAAGAACATCAAAAATCAGCACCGACTGATGGGAAGCGATCGCTCGTCCACTTTCACTAATCAGTGTTGGTACGGGAATCTGCCGCTCTGCACAGGTATCTTTTAACTCTGCCACGATGTCATTGGCATAGTTCTGCATGTTGTAATTTTTCGATGCATAGAAGTTGGTTTGAGAGCCATCATAATCTACGCCCAAGCCGCCACCAACATCCAAATATTTCATATCCGCCCCCAGCATTGCCAATTCCACATAAATGCGGCTGGCTTCTTGGATAGCATCTTTAATTACATTAATGGCAGAGATTTGTGAGCCGATATGGAAGTGCATCAACTGCAAAGAATCGAGCAGGTTAGCTTCGCGTAACTTGTCAACAGCCTCGATGACTTCAGGCATTGTCAAACCAAATTTAGCGCGATCGCCACTAGAGGTTCCCCAACGTCCCATACCTTGGGTACTGAGTTTAGCACGAACACCTAATATCGGTTTAATACCTAACTGGCGATTGGCATCAATTACCAAATCAACTTCTTCAATCTGTTCTAAGACGATGATTGGTGTTTGCCCTAGTCTTTGGGCTAACATTGCCGTTTCGATGTATTCTCGGTCTTTGTAGCCGTTGCAAACTAACAATGCTCCTGGTGTATCCAACACAGCTAGAGCAATCATTAATTCTGGCTTGGAACCGGCTTCTAAACCAAATTGATGGGGTTTGCCAAATTTGACTAAATCCTCAATCAAATGCCGTTCTTGATTGCATTTAACGGGAAATACACCACGATAAACACCAGGGTAATTGTAGCGAGCGATCGCTTTGGCAAAACAAGCATTCAACCGCTCAATCCGGTCTTCCAAAATATCGGAAAAGCGAATCAACATGGGAAGTCCCAAATTGCGCTGTTTCATGGAGTTGACCAATTCAAACAAGTCAAGAGATCCCCCGCGATCGCCCTTGGGTGACACGGTAACGTGACCAGCAGCGCTAATGGAAAAATAAGGTTGTCCCCATCCTTCAATGCGGTACAAGGCTTCGCTATCCTCAATTTTCCAGGAGCGAGGTAAATCTCCTGTGGTAGTAGGACTCGGTGGTAACAGTTTTTTTTGTTTATGATTTTTCACTTCAGATTTTTGTCCATTGGACGGTACTTGTACCACCTCGTCAGATGTAGCAGTTGACTCAACACCCATTTCTTCCTAACCTCTGTTTTTCACCCATGAGTTAACAATTTAGCGCATTCATTTAGGAACGTATATGCACCCAAGGATAATTTCTGAGATAAACTCTGATTGGTCAAGAGTCGTATGTCATTAGTCATTAGTCATTAGTCATTGGTCATTGGTCATTAGTGCAAAACCCTTGTACTCAAGACAGAGGACGACAGAGGACGACAAAGGACGAAGGACAAAGGACGAAGGACAAAGGACAATTGACTAGATAAAAACTTTATTAAGCTTTGGGAGATAGTAATGGAGCGCACATTTTTAGCAATTAAGCCTGATGGCGTCCAGCGGGGACTAGTGGGGGAAATTATCCGTCGCTTTGAAACTAAAGGTTTTACCCTAGTTGGTTTAAAGTTACTAAAAGTCAGTCGGGAATTGGCTGAACAACACTATGATGTTCACCGGGAACGTCCCTTTTTTGCTGGTCTAGTCGAATTTATCACTTCTAGCCCAGTGGTAGCAATGGTATGGGAAGGTGATGGTGTCGTTGCATCTGCTAGAAAGATTATTGGTGCGACGAACCCTTTAACAGCAGAGCCGGGAACGATTCGGGGCGATTTTGGTCTGAATATTGGTCGCAACTTAATCCACGGTTCTGATGCTCAAGAAACCGCGCAACGGGAAATAGCCCTATGGTTTAAGGATGAAGAATTAGTCAGCTGGCAACCACACTTAACGCCTTGGTTGCACGAGTAAGACAGTAGGGAATGGGGCATGGGGCATGGGGCATTGAAAACAGGCAGAGGCGATGGGGGCAGAGGGGAAAAACTTACTGTAACTTCTCCTCTGCTCCCCTGCTCCCCTTGTCCCCTTGTCCCCTTGTCCCCTCTTTTTACTTAGAGACTTCGCTCTTTTCCGGTTCTACTTGGGGCAGTTCAGTGTCAACACGCTTGGAAAATCCCCAGCCTAAAATTAGGAAGATAGCAGCAATCATGATCCATTCTGGTGGAACTAAACTATCGTTCACCACTTTCAACAACAGGCGCAAGCCTACCAAGGCGACAGTTACATAGCCTGCGTCTTCTAGGTTTTCATATTCGTCTAGCCAACGGATAAACAATCCCGCCATGAATCGCAGCGTAATAATACCAATTGTTGCACCCGTTAGCACTAGCCATTTTTCTTGAGAAACTGCGATCGCAGTGGTCACGCTATCCAAAGAAAATGCTAAATCTGTAAATGCAATCACGGGTATGGCTTGCAACAATGAATTAAAACGCGGCCCGTGATGGCGGTCGTCGTTGGCTTCTTGTGAGGTAAAGTGTTGGAATACCAACCACAGCAGATAAGCAGCGCCCAATAATTCAAATTGCCAGAATTGTTGTACCCAAGTAGCAGTGAGAATCAGGGTGATTCGCAGCACATAAGCAACGACTAAACCAAAGTTGAGTCCTTTACGCTCAAGTTCTTCGTCTTCCAGCCCCCTAGCGATCGCAGCGAGGGCGATGGCATTGTCAGCAGATAACAGCGCCTCTAAAAGCACCAGGATCAGCAGAACTATAGGGGCTTCAATGGTGAAATGAAAGTCGAGGTAATCAAAAATTCGGTCTAGCATTCCGGGTTTCTCAAGCAGAAAAAAATTAAAATTTGACAAGAACAGAGATTTGCATATTAAAAGCGCAATAAATTGCCACTCTAATTCAGCTTAACGTGGTTGGGGTGCATTTTGAAGAGGGTTGAATGTGTGCGATCGCCCTATGAGTGGGGTAATTTGCGTATAAGTCAATACACCCAAAGTTTTAACATCTAGTTTAGTGCGATCGCAATGGACATCTGAAAAACCTCTCTCTAAATCTCTCTCCTAAAAGGAGAGAGACTTTGAATTTTCCCCCTTCCGGTGTCGGGAAGGGGGTTAGGGGGTTAGGTTTTCGTGGACTTTTCTAGATAACGTGAAAAGTCAGGCGCTATTTTCTGATTAAAATCACTGCTTTTTGGGTTTAGCAATGTGCTAAACCCCTACGACAGATGAAGTTCAAGTAGGGTGCGTTGCGCTGCACGACAACGCACCATCTTGATATATCCTATTGCATTAAAATCTGACGGATTAAAATACTCATTACCTCGCCTGGGTTGGCGGTTGGTAGTAGCGGACTCCAATCGCCGATGCTGGCGTAGCCAATCACTTGCAAATAGTGAATTGTGCTAGTAACTGCTTTTGGAGAACCTATTAATAGATGTTTAATCGGTTCTCTTTTCGGTAATTGATTTTCAGAAGATTGATTCAGAATGAGTGTATTTAAGTTTTCGCCATCTAAGTACTGTTGTAATTCTGATTCGGCGAACTTCTGATTTTTTACAAACTTTTGTACTTGTGTCATCATTGTAATTGTCTCCCAGAATGGGGGTTTACAGAAAGGCGATCGCAGATTCTTGGCAGAGGGCGATCGCCTTTCTTATTTGTATATTAAAGTATAACTTTATACTTGTAAAGCCTAAAATAAAAATAAATTAACAGTTAAAAGTATTTATTTGTAGCTACAATTATTTTTTTGCTGTCGTTATTTGGCATCTAGAACTAACTTATAAAAACAAAAATATCGTCATAATTTATGAATATTTTTTTATGAATAACACACTTTTACAACGCATTACTTACAGCAGATTTTAACTTTGTGACGTACAGAAATACCCCACCCGCGCGATCGCGCACCCTCCCCTTACCAAGGCTACGGTGTAGAGACAAGTCTTTCTGACCCCCTCTAACTCCCCCTTATAAAGGGGGAGAACCGGACATTTCCCCCCAATGCATCGGGGGGATTAAGGGGGGTAAATCGGGATTTGTGCTTGATTACCAAGATGTGTGTACACCGTAGCCTTACCAAAAGGAGGAGGTAAACTTGCTCAATTTCCCCCCTTTATAAGGGGGGATTAAGGGGGGTGTCGTTCATCGAATTCGAGGTGTCGTTCATCGAATTCGGGGTGTCGTTCATCGAATTCGGGAAGTCGTTTATTGAATTCGGGGAGTCATTTATCGAATTCGGGAAGTCGTTTATTGAATTCGGGGAGTCGTTCATCGAATTCAGGGTGTCGTTCATCGAATTTGGAGAGTCGTTTATTGAATTCGGGGAGTCGTTTATTGAATTCGAGGAGTCGTTTATTATTTTTGTTGAATTTTAATTTGAAACAGCCAAAATTGCCGCGTTGTCATTTTGCAGCAACTTTTTATGTAGTTCTACAAGTTTCTCATCCCGCCCGACAAAGTTGGCGACACCCCGATAAGGAATATTATTTGGAGGAGATGAGTGTAACTGCCCAGTAGGGGAATTGTAGATACGAATATCGCCTTGATAAACTGTTCCACCCTCAACCTGAGTTTGCCAGCCCTTGGCATTGTCTTGGTTGCTTTGGTTCATGATGGCTCAATTCAAGAATTGGGGCGTGCATGATGAATGTTAATATCGCCTTGATAAACTGTTCCACCCTCAACCTTAGTTTGCCATCCCCTGGCATTATCTTGATTGATTTGGGTCATAGTGCTTTTGTCTACTATCTTACCAGCCTCTATTTCACGAGCCAGTGTTTCTACTTCTTTAGCAAACTCCGGTTCTTCGTGTAAAATTATCTGCAAGTAAGCAGCAACTCTGTCTAAATCGGGTTTCGAGCCTTTTTCAGCAGCAACGAGGGCTGTTTCAGCCTTCAAATTTCCCCGTAACTTTCCCCAAATCTTTTTTCGCAGCTCATCCATTTTTACCAGGGCTGCTTCAGTGAATTTTTCGATAGTTTTCTCAAATGCTTTGGTAAAAGCGAGAGTTGCGATCGCACTAGCTGTAATTGGTTCCAAATTATCCTACCTTATCTGGCGACATCTTCACTGATGGATACAATAACAGATGTTTAGATTCCAGATAGATAGAGGCTAATCCAGTTTCTCTGGTGAAAGTTGAAGGTATGCTGTCAGGGAAAACTTTCAACATTAGTTACAATTGTTTCAACATTGATAAGCAACATTTGAATGTTCGTAATAAATGCTTAAATGTTAGTCACAATTGTTTCAACATTGATAAGCAATATTTGAATGTTTACCACAAATGCTTAAACGTTTTTTATCAATGTTTGAATGTTAGTCACAATTGCGTGAACATTGATAAGAAACATTTGAATATTTATCACAAATGCTTCGATATTTATAATTATGAGCCGCCCCAGCCTTTGCTTATCCTACCTCGCCTCTACGTAAGATTTTTATCCCAAATCTATATTGATGATTTAAATAGGACAGATGTAAATAGCATCTGGAAGCAATTTACTACAATTTAATTCCAAATTTCACAAAATCTCTGCCAACTTTACCAGCAGACTATTTGCTAAATCTGTATCAATACTATTTTCTTCACCAGCTAACAAGTTTATCACAGCAGATAGCCTGTCATCTACTTCAGAAATTCTCCAAGATTCATCTAAGTTTACGGCAAAATCAAACAGCGATCGCTCTCCTAAATGCTCTCTTACTTTCACAGCTACACTATCATTACTTACCAGAAATTCTTTGATAGTATCTAATTGAAAATTACCTAATATTTCATCATGTCCCCACGTTTCTAGCCAGTCTCCCTCCACATCTTCAACGTAAATATTCACAAAATCAACCCCATAAGTTAGCCAGTTTTGCTGCATTTGCCGCGCCGTCGCTAAAGCCTCAGCAAATGTATCTACTTGATTGTTGCAGTGAGTTTCTCTTTTATTAGGCATAAAAGCTGTAATTAGCACGTAAGTATATAGGCTAGACACAAATCTGAAATATGAAATTCCTGAAAAATCACGAAAATTTTAAATATTTGCCACCAGAAAGGTAATCACTGTTATACAGGGCCACGTTGACTAACTGGTTGACAAAATTAGCATCTTTGGGATTGTAACTTAAGAACAGCCCCCTCTCGATTTCCCACGATCGCAGTGTATTTTGCCAAGCTTCATACTTTTGGTGATTAAGTTCTTCACTAACACTGGTAACTTGAATGCACAGTGGTTGATTGTTACGACTAACAATTAAATCTGTTGCCATTGAAAGGTCGGCTATATAACGCTGCCAAAAACTACCTTCTCGCTGAACAATATCTTGGGCTATCGATCTAATGATATCATCATCAACCTGATTAAACTCGCCTGCCATTAATTTTTGTTTCCAAATATAAAACTTGGAGTCACTTGCATTGAACCATCTGGGAAATAAATAACCATACCAATATCTCTCAATCGGCGTCATCAGCTCGAACTTTGCTTTTTGTTCCTCTTCTGAAGGTAAGGATTTAATCATCAGCCAAATCGTGGAATCTGTAATCACCTCTAGCAGAAAGGCAATTACAAAGGGTTTTGCAGTCAGAGAACCTGGCTTGATGTCTTTTACCCAACGATTGATTTCTTCTAATCTTCTCGCTAAATTATGATCTATCGAGGAGGCTTGCTCGATAAGGGACTTTAACCGATCCTTAATTTCTGTTGCTTGCAAACGATGCCCTACTTTCAGAAGATTACACTTTTTTACACATTGATAACTAGATTTTAACTTGAAAATGTATTTAATTAATTTCCTCGTGTCATCATAATATTCTCTAGGTCGATGCCCTGTATACGTAAAGCCTCCCGCAGTCGAGCAATTTCTTGCTCTGCTTGTTTAGCGCGTTCTTCTGCCTCTTCGGCACGTAAACGTTCTTGTTCAAAATAACTTAGTTTTCTGAAATACCGTCAGTAATCGATTTTACAGTAGCAGGTTCAGACATTAGCGATCGCTCGTAAACCCGATAAATCTCCTATGTACCGAGTATAGGCATGAGCAACCAGTGCAATGAGAAACAAAATCCCTGGCTTTATAAAAATAAGTTGTCGGGAATCTTTAGATTTTATCTTAATTTCATTGGATTATTAGATCGTTAAAATTAGAAATATGTTAAGTAAGATTTATGCAACTGCTATTTTTAAGGAATGGCTTTTTAGCGTTAACTTTTGCTGCGATCGCTTCAACTGGTGGGTTAATTACAGGCTGTAACAATACTGCTTCCCAGAACCAAAGCCAAGCGCCAAAGGAAACCACCAGCAATGCTAATGACAAGCAGATGATGAATCACGGTGGTGGCATGATGAATCACAGTATGGGAATGGATTTAGGCCCAGCCGATGCTAATTTTGATTTACGATTTATCGACGCTATGATACCGCACCATCAAGGGGCTGTGGAAATGGCGAATGTTGCGCAACAGAAATCAAAACGTCCTGAAATCAAAAAGCTAGCAGACAATATCATCAAATCGCAAAACCAAGAAATCACTCAGATGAAGCAGTGGCGACAAACTTGGTATCCCAAAGCGGGAGATAAACCAATGGCTTACAACAGTCAAATGGGCCACATGATGGAAATGTCATCTGACCAAATGAAAACTATGATGATGAGTCAAGATTTAGGTGCAGCTGATGCGGAATTCGATCTGCGCTTTATCAATGCGATGATTCCTCACCACGAAGGGGCTGTAACAATGGCGCAAGATGCCTTAAGTAAGTCGAAACGCCCTGAAATCAAGAAATTAGCCCAAGAAATTGTTAAAGCCCAAGATATAGAAATTAAACAAATGCAACAGTGGCGAAAAGCTTGGTACAACAAGTAATATTATGTATTCTGTTCGATAAAATTTTCTCACCAAATTTTACTCATATTCAAAATAAACCCAGGCAATACCAACTCGCCGCTTACACTAGCAGGATTATCTAAACATTCTTCTGGCAATCCAGGACGATAAATATAAACTTGACACTGCTTACGGTCAATCAACCAGCCTAACTGTATTCCTGGCTCATTCATATATTCCTCCATTTTTTCCTTTAAAGTCTGGAGGTTGTCGCTAGGAGATTTGAGTTCGACTACAAAATCTGGACAAATGGGAGCAAACTTTCGCTGCTGTTCTGGAGACAGAGCATTCCAGCGTTCTAGTTTAATCCAGGAAGCATCTGGAGAGCGTTCTGCACCTGTTGATAGCTTAAACCCAGTACTAGAGCTAAAAGTTATACCTGTACCATCTTGTTCTGACCAAACCCACAATTGCCCAAATATGTTACCTTCTCGATTTCCTGTCTCTGAACCAGTAGGAGGCATAATTACCAATTCTCCAAATTTATTGCGCTCAATGCGTAAGTCACGATTCACCTGACAGAATTCAAAAAATTGTTCGTCTGTCATTTGCATTGATGACGGAATTTGCAAAACCAAAGGAGATGAGAACATAAGGATTTCCTCCAGCTTCAGATACCTAGCCCAATGACTATATTCTCACGCAAAAAAACAAAGGCGCAAAATTATATCTTTGCGCCCTTGCTTTTTATCAGAAATCATTTTCAGATTTACTTGTTAGGCTGAGGAGTCATCCGCAGATAGGGTTTGATTTCCTCATAACCTTTGGGGAATTTCTCTTTAAGTACTTCTGGATCTTTCAGTGAAGGGACAATTACAACATCCTCTCCATCTTTCCAGTCAGCTGGTGTCGCCACGCTGTAATTATCAGTCAATTGCAGAGAATCAATCACCCGCAAAAGTTCGTCAAAGTTACGTCCTGTGCTGGGAGGATAGGTAAAACTCAGGCGGAGTTTCTTATTGGGGTCAATCACGAAAACCGATCGCACTGTCACAGCCGCATTAGCATTGGGGTGGATCATGTCGTACAGATCGGCAACCTTGCGATCCGCATCCGCCAAAATCGGGTAGTTAAGAGTGGTGCTTTGAGTTTCTTCAATGTCTCCCACCCAGCCTTTATGGGATTCTACGTCATCAACGCTGAGTGCGATCGCTTTGACATTGCGCTTATCAAATTCTGGTTTTAGCTTGGCAACTGTGCCGAGTTCTGTTGTACAAACAGGTGTAAAATCAGCAGGGTGAGAGAACAGCACAACCCAGCTGTCACCTGCCCATTGGTAAAAATCGATGTCGCCGTGTGTTGAAGCTTGCGTAAAGTTGGGTACTGTATCACCTAAACGGAGAGCCATGAGAGATTCCCTGTAGTTAGAAAAGCATATATATTCTAGTATGCCATCATGACATAAAACCCCTATTTCCCAATCGGACTTTAGCAGTTTGAAACAAAATTTTAGGTTGTCAGCGCTCTCAGATAAGGGACAAGAGAGAGATAAAAACTATTGACTAAAGTACACATATATGATTTAGATTATTATGTTTTACCTACAGGTTTTTCTTTAGATAGAGAATTGCAAGTATCAGGGCGATAGCTGACTACAAGCCATTGCATGTCTCGGCTCATTTTGTTGCAACATTCCCAGATTGATTATTGCAGCATTACGAGAAACTTTCTTCGCATAAATGTAATATTATCAGCAGTTTATAACCTGTTATAAATTTAATTTTTATAAAGCAAATAGTGAGAATAAAGACTACAAATATTTTTATTATTTTTGGATTTTGAATTACTTATGATGATATTAATTTTTTTGGTTATTGGTGTTATCTTCAGCACAACTGCGAGTTTTGTTTTTGGAGTTCCCTGGTTGATGCCGATTTTAGGTGCTGCTGTTCCCTATCCTATTTTCTTTTTACAAGTGCGTCGTCAACAATATAAAAGTGCTTTTTGGTGGATGTTACTGTGGGGAGTTTTACAGAGTATTGCCGTAATTGTAGCAAATGCGATCGCGCCACAAACAGCAGCAAAAGTCATTCTCCGCGGACAGTCATACACTACAGAGATGTTCCACTGGATTCGCACGGGAGAAGGTATGGAAGGAACAATCCGTTTATTTTTACCAAACCATTTATTGCACTACGGAATTTTTTGTATTCTCTGCGTTATCACCTTAAGTAGTGCGGCATTGATATTCGGCACTTGGATGCTAAACTACATGAATTTTTATGTTGCAGAATTAGTAAAAATCAGTGCTAAACCCTGGCTAGCAGCTATTTTAGGATGGTATCCGTGGTCAATTTTGCGAATAATCGGGTTTATCGCTACTGGAGTAGCTTTAGCTGCATTAGGATTAAATCTATTAATTCGCATCAGAGGGGAAGTTCCAAAGTCTCCCTTTCCGAACACTTATATGTTAATTGGGATTGGTTTTGTGATTGCGGATATCGTTGTCAAAGCAGTTCTAGCACCTATTTGGCAAAAACTGCTATTGTCTGCATTGGGTTAAATTCATTTGTTTGTAAGAATTTTTTGGTAGGCTTGGATTGTTTGCTTGGCGATCGCATCCCAGCTAAAATTTTCCAATGCATATTTTTGGGCATTTAATCCCCGTCGTTGGCGTTCTGCGGGATTTTCCAAAGCCTCTTGTAGTAACCCTACCAGTGCTTGCACATCTGTTGCGCCTACCCAACCCGACTCGCTATCACGTATCTGTTGACAAATATGCACTTGGTCAGAAATGACTACGGGTACACCTGCAACCATCGCTTCAGCTACAGCAATCCCAAAATTTTCGTAGTAGGAAGGTAAGACAAATAAATCAGCAGCTTGTAGTAAACTAACTTTGAGTTCACCAGAGACAAAGCCTGTAATTGTAGTGTGCGATCGCAATGGTGAATTTTGAATTTGGGATATTATCTTTTGTTCGTAATCTGGATCTTGAGGATTTGTCCCAGCTAAGACAAAATGAAACTTATAACCAACCGCTAACAGCTTCTCTAGCGCCGGAATCAACAAATTTAACCCTTTTTTCGGGTCAATTCGTGACATAAACAGCACCAATGGTACATCCTTTGGTATTTCTAACTGACTATATACATTTTTAATAGAAGATTGACGGGGAATCACACCCAAGGGAATCACCAAATCTGGCGTAGATACTCCAAATCGTTCTGATATTTTAGCTTCTTGGTCGCTGGTAAAATGAATTGCTGCCGCACTAGCTAAATTTTGACGTTCTATAATTGCGGCATAAAACTGTTTTAATTGCTTTTTCTTCTGTAAATCAGCCGGATCGAGAGTACCCAAAGGACGGAAAATATAAGGTAGTTTTTGCTGACGACACACAAGAGCAGCAGCACTAATTATTGGCGAGAATAGAGCGTGAATATGTGCTATGTCAAACTCGTGAGCGTGACGTTTTAACCAGTTTAATAAATCGAGGGAAAATTTGTAGCGACGAAACGGCGCACAACGAAAGTAAATTATTTCATAGCCATCTTGTTTAATTGAGCGATTTAAAGGGACATCTAGAGGTGTTTGACCATTATCGCCATTACTATCAGTTGTGAGAATTGTAACTTCTACTCCCTCTTTTACTAACGCTGGAGCTAATCCAAGTACCATTTGACTAGGGCCACCGTAAATTAGAGAAATTGAGGGAACAATTTGTAACACTTTCATTTTTTTGTCATTTGTCATTTGTCCTTGGTCATTTGTCATTTGTCCTTTGTGATTTGTCATTTGACTTTTGCCCTTTATTATTCACTAATGACCAATGACTAATGACTAATGACCAACTTTTGATAAAACTCTAATTGCTGTTTAGCCAAAGCTTTGTTTGTATATTGAATCATTGCTTTTTTATAACCCATTTCACCGAGAGTATGAGCAAAATCTGGTTTATCCATTAATTGAACTAAGCAATTAGCAAGAGCTTGAATATCACCTTCAGGAAATACTAAGCCAGCATCGCCAATTACATAGGGAATTTCACCAGAATCAGAACCAATTACAGGAACTTGGCAAGCCATCGCTTCAATTAGCACATGACCAAATTGCTCTTTCCAACCAGCAGAAGTTAAGGTTTTAAACTTGTAAGTTGTTTCTGAAGGTAATACTAAAGTACTCATTAAATTGATATAACTTGCAACCTCATGATGAGGAACACTTTCTATCAAAATTAATCTATCTTTAATATTGTTTTCTACCGCAATTTTCATTAATTCACTTTGCAACTCTCCTCGTCCCAATAATAGTAATTTCCAAGGTTTATTTGTCAAAGTAGTTAAAGCTTGCAAAAGCGTTAATAAACCCTTTTCTTGCACAAAGCGACCTACAAAACCTACTATAAAATCTTCTTTTTCAATGCCCAACTTAGCTGCTAACTCTGGTTGAACTTTGGGAGTAAATAAACTTTCATCTACACCCAGTTGTGGCATGACTTTAATTGCACCTGTATATCCCCGTTGCCGCAAAATTTCTGCTCCATCCTGATTGCCAGAAATAATCCCGTGGCTGTGGTTAAGGTTATATTTTTCTAATAGAGAAATTGGTAGTTTCAGTTCATAAGGAAGATTCCACCAAGTAAAAAATATATTTTTAGACTTGAGTCCTAATAGCTGATTTAAGCCAATCATTTGAGTATAAGCCAAGGCTCTAGAACCTTGTTCTACTTGGATGATTTGCGGGCGGAATTGTTTTAATAAAGATATCAAATCAGCGCCAAAAGTAAGAAGTCCCTGATGATTTTGACTAAAATTAGAAACTGGAACTATTTTAAATCTGCCTTCATCACGGTATTCAGTTTCAATAATTCTGTTTTGTACACCGCCTGGTTTCCAGCGTTTTGGGACTACAACTGTCACTTCAATGTCAGATTCTAGTTGAGATAAAGCGCGTAATTTTTCACAGTTGAGGTCTACGATATAAGTATGACTAGCAACTAAAATTCTCATTTTTCATTTATTCTTTGTTATTCACTAATGACCAATGACAAATGACAAATGACTAATAACTAAACTTGTTTATCCAATCGACTGTAAATTTGACCATCGTTCCATAATGATTGGATGACAGTACCCAAGGCTTTGAAAAAACCCAAAATGTAGAAAATACCGCGAGTGGCAATTTTGATGGGGGAACCGCTTTTGTGACAAGGTGGGCGTCCGAGAACGTGACAGTCAAATAAACGACCATATAAACGCAAAGCTTGAGTCGCAGTCAGGTTTTTCAGCCCCAGTAAAAAATGATTGTGGTAAAAGGTGAGTTGATATTTTAGCGATCGCATACTAATATCGTGACAACCCCCTGTTTCTTCGCCTAAATGCACCAAATGGGCTTCTGGGTCGTACCAAATTTTATACCCCGTCTGTCTTACCCGCAAACAAAAATCTGACTCTTCGCGCACTGCACTACCGCGAAACCTTTCATCAAACCTCAATCCATACTTGGTAAAAATTTCGCGGCGAAATGACATATTACAACCCCTCGCTGTCAGCACTTGTTGGGGCTTGGTGGTATGTACTAAATCAATATGATACCAAGCAATTCCTGGGTCCATAGCTTCGGGAGGCAAATATTCAATCTCTAAATCTCCTCCAGAATCATCTAATTTCATTCTGTCAAAGACCCGACCGGCTACAGCCCCCACCTCTGAATTTTGCACATAATTTTTCGCATGGGCTGCTAACAATCCAGGGGTTAACTGAACATCATCATCAATAAACAATATTATTTCACCAGATGACCGCCGGACACCATAATTCCGCGCCCCTGGCAAACTTGCCCAATCTAAGCGCAACCATTTAATTTTACCTGCCTTTGCCATCTCTTCTAGGTAGGCTTGAATTTCTGGTTGGTGTTTTGGAGTTTGGTCTACAATTAAAACTTCAAAATTTGGATAATCCTGTTTTAAGACATCCACAATACTATCGCGTAGTGCTTCTTCTCGTCCGTAGGTTGCAATAACTACAGTAACTAATGGCCAATTATTCATAAATTTTATTAAGTAATTTTACTACCTATATAATAGCCTTGTAGAAATTAATTTTCATGAAATTCAGTAAGTGGCTATTGCTTTAATTTACATACTGTATTTTCACGGATTTTGGAAAACCTCACTTTCATTCCTCTCTCTGACTACGAAATTGCTTACCCATCAATAAGTATCATCGAAAAATAAGTGTATGGCGATAATTTCGAGGTAGGTTTGAAATACTGAGGTATTTTTGACCTACAATCATATCTTTGACCATTTTTATTTCATTTAAATTGTTTTTAGACGTTTTTTCTTCTTTTTTTGATCGGGGTTGGCTTCTTCCTTATCTTGTTTCTCCAGTTCTGGTAACTTAAAAAGAACTCCCGCAAAAAACCAATAATAGGCCGCGACAGGATCGACATCCAGAGGATAGTAGTAAGTGTTGGTGCTAATAAACAATATAAACACCCACAAAGCTGCTCCGGAACTACGGAAATTACGGTTCTTTATGGAGCGATAGGTTTTAAAGCCCAGAATTGTTAAACTTGTTACCAAACCCAGAAACGATAGTAATCCAAAAATTCCTACTTCATAAAGTACTTTGGGGTAGTAAGTTTCCACAAGCTTAGTTTGGCCCATCACACGGGCAGAGTTTGTTGCTCGTCCTAAGCCGCTTCCCAATGGCCCGTCTACGTTTTTCCAATTTTCTTCAAATTGCTGGATGATAAAATCTTGAGGTGGTGAAGCGTTCCAACGACTGATAAAACTCTCGGTTCTCTCTTGTACGACAGCAGGGTTACTCACCATCGCAATTCCCAGAATGAAGGCAAGTCCCACGCCTATGGGGATAAATCGTTTCAGGTTGCCAAGTTGTCCGGTAAGCAATAGCAAAATCCCGAAACAGATTGGTACTAAAGCTAAGGCGATTCTCTGCCCAGAGATTACAGCATCGATAAAGACTCCCACTATAGAAGCTAAACCGATAATCCGCCATATTGGCGAGGGGTCGGTGAAGCCGGTGGCAAAGGTAAAAAAGGTGCTAGAAATTAAAAACCATGCCCACTGCCAAGGAGCTACAAATGTCCCTGGTAGGCGAATAACCCCTTCTTCGGGACTATATACTAGCGCTCCACCAAAATAACATCGGGCTTCGAGTGTTGCTCTAAATAAGGCATCTCCTTCAAGACCTCTAGTACCCTGACATACACCAGTTAGTAGTAAAAAATATTGAATAAATCCCAGCGCGCAGCAAATCAGTGTAAGGACAATTTGGAGGCGCAATAAAAATAGAAAATCCCGCTTATCGCGAATTAGATAGTAGGCACAACCAATCAGAGGGACATAGCCTAAAAATACTTTTAGTCCCAGAATTCCCATACCTAATGGTATTTCTGGGGGTGCTTTTTCTAATAGTCCTGCACTAGGCGGGTTAAATTGCTGTCCACCATTAACAAACAACAGTGTTAGCAGACTGCAAGCCAAAACAATATAAAGTGGGATTTTAATGCCTTTGGGAATAATTATCGGTAGCCCCTGCCTACGACAAGTCTGCCAAAGTCCAATTAGCGCTGGAACGTAAAAGGCATCTTTAGCTAATTGGAGTATGGGACTATTGCCCAAGTAGTAGGTGACAGTACCTCCAATAGGTATGTAAATAATGAAGGCATATAGAGCTTGGCGCGGATATTTGTAGGAAAGGGACATGACTATTATCCCTAACACGCCAGGGACTGCTGCTTTAATTCCAGCTACGAAAAAAAGTAGAATGCCAACGAAGACACCGCCAAAAATGGCGGTGGTGAGTAAGCTAGTGAGTTCTTTACGTACTTGGGCAGATTTGCGCTTCTGGGCTAACTGTTCTTTGAGACTAAGGGTAGAAGTTTCCTTTTTAGCCTGCTTTTTTGATTTTTTAGATTGCTGAGATTTTGATTTAAATTTTGGCATAGTGGCACTGTAGCCTATCAGCCTCGCAAAAGACTCCATTATATAGGACTAATATTTGATTTTAAAATACACGTAGGGGCCAGTGCGTTGCGGAGGTTCCCGATGCTTGAGTACTTGCTCTAAGCGTTGGCGCAGCCTCTGGTAGAGAAGTCATGCCTTGGCGTACCCTTACAGGGAAGCAAGCTACTGACGTGGCAAGCTTAAAATAATGTGAGTTCGACAAGCCCTCTCCGTGTCGGAGAGGGGAGCCAAAACCTTAATTTCTCGTTGCTCCTCCCTTTCCCCGTGGGAGGGAGAGGTTCATCGAACTCACGTTAAAATAATGCATTAGACGTAGGTTGGGTGGAGCAGAGCGCAACCCAACATATATCAGGATGTTGGCTTTGGCAAAGCCTCTACCCAACCTACAATTTTTTGCAACATTTTAGCCTTGCCATGCCACTACGGCACAATTTCAAGCTTTTGGTGCGTTACACTTTGCTAACACACCATATAAGACTATTTATGAGATGAGATTTTTCCAAAAACAATTTAAAATTCCGATAGTTGAAAAATCTCTCTGGATTGCTGTAATTTGTATAATCCAAATTCATCTTTTAATAATTGATTTAACAATTTCCGATTAAAAATGCTAAATCTTAATCTTGTTGAATTGTTAAAAAGATTTTCTCCTGTTTCCAAAATATAAACTGCACCTGGAAATGGTAATGATTTAATGGCTTTTGCTTTGTTCTTTAAAATCTCTCTCACTTTAGCGTGGTCTATATAATATTTATAGTATCCGTAGCCACGATTATATTCTGCGGTTTCTGGTAAATCATTCAAATCATATCGAATAATATTACAAGTCCCACACATTTTATAAAAATTGCTTCTCTTGATATATATGTAATCACTGCCTTCTTGATATTTATAACCTTTATTTATAAACCATCCATTAGAATCAGGGTGTTGTTGAACAAATTTGGCTAAATTTCCACTAACACAATCGTCAGCATCAACTGTCATAGTGTGAGTGGGAGAAAATTGACGAGCATACATCAATCCTTTTAAGATTTTACGCCCTTTGTCTGTGTCTCCTTTGGCTACAGGGCTAGGCTCGTTTGGAAGTGAAAAATCAACTGTAATGTATGTTAGATGAGGATGAGTAAATTCTATTTTGGGCTTTTCGTTACAAACAACAATAACGTGAAAGTTAGGTGAGGTTTGATTGCAAACTGATTTAATACATCTTTCAAATAATTGTGTAACACGCTCCCAGGAATTGGAAACTTGTGCACTTTTGAGTGGGATAACAAAAACAAGCACTATATTTTATCAGAACAAACAGCTAGGAATCTCGAAGCAAATAATAACACGCTAAGACTGACGCTAAGACTAAATGTCAGTAGATCGAAAAGTTTTGTAAGTTGACGAAAGAATCAGGGTTTCAGACGAGGTTTTGATGTTGACGATCGCGAGCGATGTCTACGACGAGCTACGCCGATGTTTGTACTGCACCCTTAAACCACCAACAACGCTCGTTTATTGAAAAGCAGACTTTAGGCAAATTGTGTTCCTAAACTCTAATTAACGCCTGGTAAGGGTTCTGGAAAACTTTTCGGTCTACTGACAGTAACAGAGGCCAATTACCCGATTTCAAGCAATTCGAGTTACTTGCTGATTCACACGAGGACGGCCAAAGCGTTCCCAAGCACTCCCTCCTCGCAAAAATAGCTCTAAAAAGCGCAATGGTTCCCCTGAATCGCCTCTTGACCAACCGGAACTACCAGGAGCAAAGGCTAAAGTTCCTTCAGATACCTTGAAACTGCCATCAGAATACACCGCATCACTAACCACATCTCCAATTCGGATGACGATCTTGCTTTGAGGCTCCAAGTTAAGCGTATGCGCCCCAATAGTTGTTTTAATGTTGCCGTAGCCATCAATCCAGGCAATGCGATCTGATGGAACATCTGGAATTTGCTCACTCTTGAGGCTATCTCCCAGAATGCTAAAATCTTCATTCATAATCGCAGCCGCAGCCGGAGGAAATACATCTCGTGAGCGAAACTGCGAACCACCACGGGAAACGTTGACCACTCGCAACTCCTTTGTATGGTTTTTGATAAAGGAGAGGGTGTAGCCTGCATTCACACCCACTACTTTTACACCATTGGATAGAAGGGCATAAGTTAGACCTTCACCTTCATTATCTCGACGAGCTTCAGGATCGTCCTGACGAGGCGCACAGTTGTGATAAATTAGGCGATCGCTAGGCCCAGGGTTAAGTCCTAGTTGGGCAATCCAGAATCCCGTTGCCAAGGTACTGAATGCTGGAACCGAAAGCAAATGAATTTGGGCATCGGGAAAAGCCATCAGCAGACGTTGTGTGACTTCTGTAAATGCCGGATCTCCTGTACCGTAGTCTGCAATGACGCAGATAAACATTCTGCTCCTCCTTTTGATGGGGTAATTTGCAATCAACCTAATTCATAATTAGTAATTATGAATTATTTCGTCATTATCTGATTACAAGGTGAAATGAAAAAACGAGTGTTCATTTCACTCCTAATTAATAACGTTAAAGTCTTAGTCAACGCAATGAAAACAATTACTTCACTTTTTAGCAAAGAACGCAACCAACTCCAGATAGATATTGATAACACAATCGGCATTGAGCAAATAGTTAAACTGGTTCAAAACCGACTCGATAATCTCGAAAGAATTTACATTGAAAAGCTTAATTTGGCTCAAGTTCGTCTGGCTTCCTTTTTCTTGGATACGCTACGGCAGTCTATCGCCACTCTGGCAGCAGCTAACTATCTTCAAGTTGCTCCAACAGAACAAAGGCAAATTACTAATACAGGGACAAAGTTGTTTAGCAGCAGATTCATCCTGAAACTGCTAAAGGGACTAATTTATATAGGCATCTTAGGTTCGTTGTTTTCTTTAACTAAAACTACCCCAGGTGCTTGGATGGCTATCTTATTAACCTCTCTACTTATCGGACTAGAAATTGTACTTCAACTCGAATTAAACAACCAGCAAAATGATTCTATATCCGAAGGAGTATTGGAATTACCTCAACCGATTCTCCGGGTTGATAGCAAAGTATTTCTAGATCATCTTGGCGATGCTCTCAACACTATCGACTTAGCAGTAGCTAGATTAGAAGAATCAAATAAACATGAAGGCGACTTAGCAATAGAAGAACTGCCAGAGCTATTGAATTTTCTCCAAAGACTAATGGGCGCATCCAAACTTGATAAACCTCAAATGGCTTATGAACTGGCGAAACTTCTGCCACAGATTTTAATGTCTCAGGGAATTAACGCTCAAATTTACCGATCGAATAGCGATCGCGAATATTTTGACTTTGAGCCAAGTATCGACCCCGATACCAAAGAACACGTGACTCTAACGCCGGCTTTGTTAAAAGGCGATCGCTTGATTAGACGCGGTAGGGTAATTGAACCAGCATATTCCTCTGCTAGAGAATAATAGACAATAAGGGTATGGAAATTTTAGAAACAATCGGTTTTGATTTGGGACACGGTGAAACGGCTGTAGCGAAAGCGATCGTGGAAAGCATCGAACCTCCCCAAATGCTGGAGATAAATAACAAGAAGAACCAAATTACAGCCCTTGGCTGGCATCCCAAACTCGGTTATCTTGTCGGGGAACAAGCATTAATTCAAGCTGGCGTTACTCAACTGACAATCTCTTTCAAGCAAAAACCCAACAACGATCCCAAATATCGAGAAACAATTAGCACTTTTGTGGCAACCTACTACCGCCTTTTGAAAGAAAGCAAACAACTTGCAGGTGGGGAAAGTAGCTATTTTTACATTGGTTGCCCTTCAGGATGGACAATTAGCGATCGCACCGAATACCAAAAGCTGCTTCAAGAAGCTGGCATTCCCCAACTAAATGTTGTACCCGAATCGCGGGCTGCTTTCATGCAAGCCAAGGAAGCCGGGAAACTGGAGTATGACAAACTTGTTGCATCGGTGCTAATTGTCGATATTGGTTCTTCAACCACAGATTTTACTCTGGTTAAAAGTTTAGAAGAAATCCCGATAGATTTCGGGAGTAATACATTGGGAGCATCCCTAATTGACAAAGCTATTTTTGCCCGGACTCTCGCCAACCACGAACAAAAAGCATTACTGGAAAAAGTATTTCAGGAATATCCCCATCACCAAGCTCGTTGTGAACTTGCTTGCCGCAAAGCTAAAGAAGATTACTTTTCTAATGAACAGCTATACAGCGATCCTGCATCCTTTGCGCGTGGGTTCGAGTCAATCAACGAACAGATTTATTTTATTCCTCAAGTGAATAAATTGATGATCGAGGAAATTTTAAATCAACCCTTACCTGAACTGGAAAATCATAGTTGGATTAAATCATTTCGCGACTCTTTAAAGGAGGCGAAAGAAAAGCTAGAAAAACTTGGAATCGTGCCGAAACTTGTGCTGATGACTGGCGGTGCATCTCGCATGAAGTTCACGCACGTTCTTTGTCAGGAAATGTTTCCCGAACCAGAAACGCTGCTTCGCCCCGATCCAGAACCGGAACGTTGCATTGCTATGGGTTTAGCACGAGTAGGAAGATGGGATCTGCGTGCTGCTGCTTTTAAAGAAGAAGTGAACAAACTATTTACCTCGAACCAGCTTAAAGGTTTGATTGAAAGGCATATTCCAGAGTTAATCGAATCACTAACTAAGCCTTTGGCGGATGGCTTGATTGTCAACGCAGTTAAACCGAGTTTAAAAGATTGGCAAAAAAACAAAATACGGACTTTAGCCGATTTGGAAACAGCTTTGATCGGTCGGGCAGAACAGTGGCTCAAAAGCGATCGCGCCGTGCAGATAATTAATCATCAATGCGCTTTTTGGTTTAACAATAAAATCCAACCCGATTTAGCTGCACAAACCGATCCAATCTGTCGAAAGTTCCAGATACCTAGAAGCAGCTTAAGGTTCCAGGATAGTATTGACCCAACTTTTGTTAACCCAGAATTACAGATTGGAGATGCTATTCTGGCTGAGACAGTAGCATTTATCGTCAATGTAGTAATTGGTGGAGGCGCTGTGGCAAGCATCATCACTCTCATCCTAACTGGGCATTTAACCTGGCCGATTGCACTAGTATATGGGGCTTCGTTGATGGCAGCAGGAATGGAGCTAAATCGTAAGGGTGTTCAAGAAGTAATTAAGACAAATGTAGATGTACCTAGTTGGATTCGTTCTAATTTTTTGAGCGACAAAAAAATTGAGGATATATGCGATCAAATAAAGCCGGAGTTAGAGAAAGTTCTTCAAGAACAACTGACAGCAAATCAAGAAGCTTTTGACAAACTGATTGTCAAAGTTGAGCAAGGACTTCAAACAAGCCTTTCCACTAAGGTTCAATCTTGCATAATTCTGATTCAATAGTGGTGATGAGTGGCAGGAAATATAGCTTTTTAAAATTATTATGACATCGCCTATGTATTTTAAAAAAGTGGCAAGAGATAGTTAGAGTACTGGCAACGGCAAATAAATAGGAACACAACAGGAACAACTATAGCATTTCCTAATCGATGTACATCATAGCCCCCTCCTTGCTTGCGGGGAGGGGGTTGGGGGTGGGGTTCTCATACCTCACAAAAGCAGATAAACGCTATATTTTATCTAATTTTTCTACTTAACGGTGATTTCAATATGTAACCTGTTCAAAAGTCAATGATCCAAACAATAGTTGTCTTTCTCATCATTGGATTAATTATTACTGGGATTTTAGTCAATCCGATTTTAGTCAAAAGACGAAGAAACCGTCTCAAACATCGTCCTTTTCCTCCACTGTGGAATGCCATTATTGAGAATAATCTTCCCATTTATCTGTGTCTTTCTCCCGATGAACTCAGACGACTTCAGGGACATATTCAAGTATTCTTAGCAGAAAAGCAATTTATTGGCTGTAGAGGATTACAAGTGACAGAGGAAATGAAATTAACTCTTGCTGCTGTTGCTTGTTTACTTCTATTAAATGAACGAGGGCAGTACTTCCCTAGACTTCGTTCAATTTTGGTGTATCCCAACGCTTATTTTGTTCAGGAAACGAATTCCGTCGGAAAATATGTTGTTGAGGAAAAGCGTGTGGCCAGACTGGGTGAATCGTGGACAAATGACCAAGTAGTAGTGTCTTGGGAACAGGTGAAACAAGACATTAATAACTGGAAAGATGGACGTAATGTTGTGCTTCATGAATTCGCCCATCAATTAGATCAAGAAGATGGTAAAGCTGAAGGAGTTCCGATACTGCAAAATAACTCAGATTATGCTATTTGGGCAAAGGTAATGACAGAAGCATATCAGCAACTTTGCAATGATGTTCTACAAGGTGCAAAGACAGTAATGGATAGCTATGGCGCAACAAATCCCGCAGAATTTTTTGCCGTAGCGACTGAAACATTCTTTGAGAAACCGCACCAATTGCTGTCTAGGCATCCGGCACTTTATGAGCAACTGCAACGTTACTATCAATTAGATCCCGTGCAATGGGTGTGAAGTAAGTCGGCAAGAAAAAATCACATTATGTTCAGTTAATCAACCTTCCTTCAAAATATTTTACGAATTATGAATTACGTTTGCGCAGCGTTAGCGACGCAGGAGCGTCATTACGAATTACGAATTATTTTAACTAGGAGTTTTTCATCGCCAGAATCTTCAAAGCGACTGCTTCAGGGACGGGCATCACTGATAATCGATTTCCTTGTCTCACCAACATTAACTCTTCGGCGCTAAACTTCTCTTTGAGTATTGATAGCAAGATGGGGTTAGAAAAAGTCTCAACAAATTCCACTACAACTGTTTGCCAGCGAGGTGATTCGGAACTTGATTTCGGGTCGTAATATTTACTTTCTGGTTCAAACTGGGTCGGGTCAGCGATATCTTTTTTCACTACACGCATTAACCCAGCAATACCGGGAGGATTCGTGCTGGAGTGATAGAAAAAAGCTAAGTCTCCTTCATCCATTTGGCGCAAGAAGTTGCGAGCTTGATAATTGCGAACGCCGTCCCAGATAGTCTCTTTCTGCTGTTGGAGGTCAGCAATGCTATAGGCTTCTGGTTCTGATTTCATTAGCCAATAATTCATCTACACAAATTATCTATATATAAAACTATTTTAATTTTGAGCAGGTAAATAAGTTCGTAGTAAGGACTTTAATCCTTATTTTCTAAGCACCAAAGTGCTTACTACAAACCCTCTTATACTAGTGAATATTTAACTTAACTTCGGTAAGCTATAACGGCATAAAACGGATCTCCTCCAGCTGCACCCAACCACTGTAAGATATTCGGTAATGTTGATTTATGAGCTATAACTTCTGCGGTTGTAAATCCTGGAACTGATGCGAAGTAAGCTTTGACTAATTCTACTCGCTGTCCTTCTGAAGCCTCCCGCCAAGCTTGAATCGCTTTTTCAAAAAACATCCGGTTAGAAAAGCTGATGATTGCCACACCACCGGGTTTCAAGATGCGGTAAATCTCGGAAAATACTGCTTCTGGATATTGCATATATTGCACAGATACGCAATTGAGAACAGCATCAAAATCTTCATCTGGTAAAGGTAACTGGGGATTTTCGTTAAGATTTTGCACAAAGTAATGATTTAAGCGGGGATTTCGTGCTAATTCCTCAGCGTTGAGTCCGTGTCCCTCCACATGGTCAAACTGCATTTCTTCTGGTAAATGAGACACCCAACTGCTCATCATATCAAAAATGCGGGTGTTGGGTTTGAGGCGATCGCGATATAAATCCGTTAGCTGTTGAATAAATCCTTCATCGACATGGGTGACGAAGCGAGGATAGGTGTAGAACAGTTTATCGTCTGTGTCATCTAATTTCAGGCGCTGATTCGGTCTTAACTGCATAAATCTCTGTTTTGGAGTACTGTTTCCGAAATTTGCGGCAATTTCAGATACTTTTTCACAAACACTATGTAACATATTTTAATAACAGCAAAATACCTAAATAGCAGCATTCAATTTTTATCAATTTAATGTTATATAAACTACACTTCTTACAGCATATTTGGCGACAAATCCGCCTAATCGCATCATTACCCTATTTTAGTTTGTTAGTTTGGATACTGCCCTTATTACTATTTACTTCTGGACATAATAGCCTGATGGCGCATGATGAAGCACTTTACGCATCACGTGCCCGTCTGATGTTTGATTCTGGTAATTGGATAGCTCCTTGGGAAACAGCACATCATAAAACTCCTGGGCCTTATTGGTTAATTGCCAGTTTCTACAAGCTGTTTGGTATCAGTGATACTAGTGCGCGTCTTCCTAGTATGATTGCTGGCATTTTTAGCTTGTGGCTGGTGTATGAAATTGGCAAAATTATGCTAGGCAAAAAATTAGGTTGGCTAGCTGCTGCAATTTTAAGTGTGGAATTTCTCTGGCTACAATACTCTCGCTTAAGTACACCTGATGTACCGATGGTTCTCTTGGTGCTTTTAGCTATTTTGTCTTTAATCAAAACGGAATTACATCCCAAATCTCGCTACTGGTGGAGTTTTCTAGCTGGTTTAAGTTTAGGTTTAGGCTTCTTAGTTAGAAGCTTTATGATTTTTTTGCCAATTATAGCTTTATTACCTTATTTAATTTGGGAACATCGCCGTCATCGTCATCTTACTAACCCAATTTTATATTTAGGTTTTTTTGTAGGTTTAATACCTACCTGTGTTTGGTTGTGGTTAAGCTGGCTGCAATATGGAAATAATAGTTTTGAGGAGTTACTCAAGTTTGTTGTACAACTAAGTTCTGAAGAGCGGGAGTCTAATGGGCTACTATTCTATGTCTGGAATATTCCTGTAAAAGCATTCCCTTGGGCTTTTTTCGGACTTTTAGGTTTATTTTTAACTCTCCGTCGTCCTATTCCTTGTTACCAGTTAATATTAGTTGGTTTTCCACTTGTTTTATTTGTAGAAATTAGTATTTTTAGCACTCGTTTATCTCACTATAGTCTTTGCCTTTATCCGTTCATCGCTTTGTTTGCATCTGTAGGTTTAAGTTGGTTAGGCAATATTTACCAGACAGGAATTCCCCCACACTTCCCTCTTCAAAAAAGTAAAAAAAAGATATTGAACCTTTTTGCAAGAAATAATCTTCCCCGAAACCTCAGTTATGGCTTGGGTGGATTAGGTGTTTTACTTGTTATAGCGAGTATTGGCATTTTTAGCTGGGGTAGTTCTGATATCCGCAAGTATGCAAGTATTGGCTTGGCTATGGGCTTGGGTTGGTTAATTTTACCTATGGTGTGGATTGCTCGTTACCACTTTGACAAAAAGTTTCTCACAGCGCGTTATTGGATTGCAGGTTGGTTAATTCCCTGTTGGCTGGCTTTGGCGGCGATAGGTAGCATCGGTCTGTTAAGTGATTATAACTCTGGTTTAAAAACTTTTTTACAACAAAGTGCGATCGCTCCAATTCTCCAATCTCATCCTACGTACTATGTGGAGATGGACGCTAAAACGAAAGTACTGCTTAATTTCTATCTTCCTACTCGCCCGCAACCAGTAGTCTCTATTTCCCAAGTACCTGCTTTGAGCTATGCTTGGATCTATGCTAACCAGTCTTCTCAATTATCTCGACCTCACCGGATTATCGGCGCTGTCAAAGAGTATCAGTTGATTCAAGTTCTTCCCTAAGACATTATATTCAAGTTTTCGCTACTGCTTTGATACATTCTGTTTTCAGAAGAACTAAATTATCAGTCTCAAGAACTGTACAAGAGTTAATTAATGTTGCTAAAACAGGTAAAGCCTTTTGTAAATTTGCGTTTGCTTGTTGTGCCGCCGGCTGATATTGTTGTAGCCAAGTGTTTTTAGTTATATATTCTGAAAGGAACGCAGAACGTTCTAATAACCAAAAAGTTACATGGTATTTTTGAATAAAGTCTTTAACCTGATTAATATCATCAGTATATTGAGCATTAATCAGGTCAATCATCCGCTGGCGAAATTGAGCGTAATATTTTGTATGAATCGGTAATGCATATTCTTTACCCACCAAAATTGTTCTTTGAGCAAAGATGGGTATGTTATCTGCTTCTTGGGAAGTAGAGGCTATGACAATATTTTGCGGTTGCTTTTGCAAAAAATTATATAATGTTGGGGCTTGACCTTCTAAATAAGGGGTTTTAGGAAAAACTTTTAAGCTATTAGGGTACAAAATGAGTCCTGCACCAAGAATCGTAATAGTCCCCAAGATTAAAATTTGTCTGCCATTTTGTCTTGACCATCGCAATGTAGCATCTAAAATTAAGGTAATAGAGATTGCTGCTGCAAGAGCAAGTACTATCTTAAAAGTATGATGGGTGTAGCGGCTAGGCCAGTGCAATTTAAAAGCTAAGGCATGGGCAGTAAAAAACATGATTAAACTAGCTATTACTACCTGTAGTAATAGTTTGACTTCATCCTTTACTTGTTTGGTTAGCAGAAAGTGAGATTGGAATTTCAGGATAATTGGTAAAAATAAACCAAATAATAGTTGAGGAGGTGCAATTAAAGCAAAAAAACCGCTATCTCTACCATCAAACCAATAACTAATAATATTATGAGTAAAATACCTAAATCTTCCTCCATCCCAGTACTCTGGCATAGTTCTCGCAACAGCAGCAGTAATTGTCGGGCCAAATTGTGATGATTGAATAGTATAAGGTAAAATTAGGATGCCAGCAGTTATAGTGGCTGCTACAAATAAAATAAAATCTTTTCGGTTACGAGAAATAGTTATTTGCCCATTCTGCCAGCGAAATAATCTCAAAACTAAAATTAATAAATTGATAAAACCTATGATAGGGTATATTAAACATTGGAGCGCAAATACAATTAATATACCAAATACTGAAGAGCGTATTAAATAATATATAAAAGCTAAAACCAGGGAATAAATAAAATCTCTAGGTGTAGCAGAAAATAGGTCATCATGAAGGCAAAGGCTTTGATTTAAAAGTAAAGAGGCGAGAAATCCCACCATTGGTACTGGTAATATCTCCATAGCAACTATAAAGCAATAGCTAGTTGTAATTACTCCCAGTACTAATGGAAAAATTTTGCCAAATAAAATTGGAGCTATATTTAAAGCTGCAATTATTTTATAAACAATACTATACCCAATTGGTGTCACAGACTGAAAATAATCAGCAATTAAATCCCCAGGAAATAAATCTGGGTTAAAGTAACGATACACCCAAGAAATATATTCCCGTGCATCGTCGCTCACTATATATTTGCTGGTGAAAGCTTGTCGCAGCCCCATAAAAATATAACCAACAGCAAAAGTTAGACTGAGACTGTACCAAAAAATAACAGTCAATCTAGATTGATGTCTGCTTTTTTGAGTAATAGGTGTTGTTAAAAATTTTTGTAATAGTGAAATTAGCATTGCACGCGTCTATGTCTGAATAAATTATGTTAATTAGAAAAATTAAAAGCTTTTTTCAATTTTTCTGATTGTACAATCTTCAAGTACTGAGCGGTCATTTATCAAGCCAATAATTCTAGTAACACTCTGTTTTTTACCCAGAACGAAAGGTCATGAAAGCCGAACTGTCTGGATTAAGCCGGGGACTAGGGACTGGGAAGAAGGAATAAAGGTGTACTGAGTTTTTTTTACGCAATCAAATATGAGTCCTATATTTTCCCATTCATATCTAACAAGTAGGCTCTATTTCGCAAATACCAGTTTTGAGCTATGCTTGGATCAATGCTGACCAGTCCCCTAAATTACCTTGGTCTTACCGCATTCTTGGTACAGTAAAAGAGTACCAGTTGATTCAAGTTCTTCCCTAAGATAGATGTAAAGTAACATTGCTAAAAAAGATTAGTTTAGTTATGATAATAGTACGCACACTAAGTATTTTGCTAAATGGTTTCTACATCTAATCACTCCCCAACCTTAGAGTCGTGGCAGCAAAATCTGGCACCATACAATTTGGGCTACAGAATCAAATTAGTCTCACAACTGCTGAGTCGCAAGTTTACTGAGAGGCTAGAACCCTTTGGACTGACCCCATTTCACTGGTTGGTGTTGTGCTGTCTTTGGCAAGAAGATGGTTTACCTACTTCTAGTATTGGGGATAAACTCAAACAAGTGGGAGGGACTTTAACAGGCGTACTAGATCGGATGGAAGAACGCGGTTTGGTGCGTCGCGAACGCGACACTCAAGACCGGCGCATCTGGCGGATCTGGCTCACGGATGCAGGAAAGGAATTAGAAGCTGTTTTACCGCCAATCGCCGCAGCCGTGCGTGATGAAGCAATGGATGGTATTTCCTTTGCCGATCGCGAACTGTTTTCCCAAATCTTGAATCGAGCGATCGCTAACCTGTCTTAAAGATGATTTTATAATCACCCGACCGGGGGAGGCAGTGTAAAGATATGTTTTGAGATAATATTACGCATACTAAGGAATAAGGATTTTTTTCCGGGAAAACTACGCATTCTAAATAAACGACTATTAATCAAGTTATTGAACGGGCAAACGAGGTAAGAATCATGGGTGCTAATACTTTAAACGGACGCAACGGACACAAAACCCCAACTTTAGAAAAAGAAGTGATTCCCGATTTAGAGACTTTAGAAACTGTTACTACAGAGACATCCACAACAGCAGAAGCACCTGTTGTAACTCCTGAGACGGAGAAAGAAGTTCCAGCAAAACCGAAGCGGAAAAGACCGACTGGTTTAATTTTGGCAGGATTAGGCGTAGGTGCGATCGCCGCAGGCGCTTTTGGTTTTCACTACTGGCAATACGCCTCCACCCACCAGGAAACAGACAACGCCACCGTTGCGGGAAATATTCACCAAGTTAGTAGCCGCATTCCTGGAACTATAAGTGAAGTGCTGGTGAATGACAACCAACTGGTACAACCAGGACAATTGTTAGTGAAGTTAGATCCACGAGACTATGAAAGTAAGGTACAACAAGCACAAGCCGCCCTCGAAAATGCTGGTGGTCAAGCGCAAGCTGCTCAAGCAAATATTGCTTTGAGTTCACAAACCACCACTGGTAAGACAACTCAAGCACAAGGAGATGTCAGTAGTGCAGTAGCAGCAATTTCTACAGCCCAAGCAGCAGTCCAGGAAGCCCAAGCTGGGATACCAGCAGCGCAAGCTGAAGTCAGACTAGCCGAAGCAGGGATTCCTGCCGCCCAAGCGCAGGTAGCGCAAACAAACGCGAATTTGGAAAATGCCCAAGCAGATTACAATCGTTACAACCAGTTGTATCAATCAGGTGCGATCGCTCGCCAGCAGCTAGACGCATCCAAGGCCGCTTTTAACGTAGCTACAGCACAAAGGAATGCTGCTCTTCAGGGAGTACAACAAGCTCAAGCCAGGTTAGCCTCTGCGAGAGTTGGTGTTGCCAAAGCCCAGTCTCAATTAGCACAAGCGCAAGAAAATGTCACCAACGCCCAAGCTAAATTGGCAGCATCTAAGGGAGGATTGCAACAAGCTACCGCAGGCGGACAAGATACCACAGTTAAGCGTAGTCAATACGAAGCGGCAAAAGCAGCGATCGCGCAATCAGAAGCATCACTCAAAGACGCACAATTGCAACTATCTTATGTAAATGTTACCGCTCCCAGTGCTGGACGGGTAGGTAGGAAAAATGTGGAAGTTGGCAACCGCGTCGCAGCAGGAACACCATTAATGGCGATCGTCGATAACAGCTATTGGGTAGTTGCGAACTTCAAAGAAACTCAATTAGAAAAGATGCGGCCAGGAGAGCCAGTAGAGATCAAGTTAGATAGTTTCCCTCATCACACCTTTACCGGTCGTGTTGACAGTATTTCGCCAGCTTCCGGCGCTCAGTTTGCTTTATTGCCACCCGATAATGCTACAGGTAACTTTACTAAAGTCGTCCAACGCATTCCAGTAAAAGTAGTTTTCGACCAAAAGAGCATTCAAGGATATGAATCGCGGATTACTCCTGGGATGTCTGCGGAAGTTGCGGTGGAAGTCAAGTAATATCATGTTTCCCAAATTACCCATAATAAAAGAACCCCACCCCCAGCCCCTCCCCGCTTGCGGGGAGGGGAGACAAAGTGTAGCTTTGGCGGGGTGGGGTTCTTGGGGTTTAGTAAGTAATCAACCAGACATCATTAAATACGAAATTACCTGTAAACAAAATGAAAAACCTCTTTCTGCCTATGACATTCTCCTACATCTAAAGAGAGGCGTATAGAGATCGGGTGAAATGATATCTATGAAAGCAGATTGGTATAAAACAAGCCTGAGATGAAAAAACCGCTACTACCTGCATTAAGGTCAAGAAACTACCAACTGTTTTTTGCTGGGCAAGGTATTTCCCTAATTGGGACGTGGATGACGCAACTTGCCACAATTTGGCTAGTTTATGACTTGACAAAATCCCCATTCATGCTGGGAGTTGTGGGATTTTCTAGTCAAATTCCTAACTTTTTTTTAGCTCCCTTTGGTGGAGTATTTGTAGATCGCTTTTCTCGGTATCGTACCTTAATTGGTACGCAAGTCTTGGCGATGATTCAATCGTTAACATTAGCAGTGCTGGCGCTAACTGGAGTGATTGAGGTATGGCACATCATCGCCTTGAGCTTGTTTCAAGGATTTATTAACGCCTTAGATGCGCCAGCTCGTCAAGCTTTTGTGCCAGAATTAGTTGAACGCAGAGAAGATTTAGCCAATGCGATCGCGATTAATTCCACGATGTTCAACGGAGCTAGATTAATTGGCCCTGCGATCGGGGGTTTATTAATTGCTGGCGTTGGAACTGGCTATTGTTTTTTAATTGATGGTTTGAGCTACGTTGCTGTAATCGCCGGTTTATTGGCGATGAAAGTTAAACCTTGGAAAAATTCGGTAACTGATGGTAATCCCTTACAAAAAGTCAAAGAAGGATTTGTATATGCCTTTAGCTTCTCACCTATTCGATCCATTTTATTATTATCAGCTTTAGTCAGCCTGATGGGACTGCAAAACACTATTCTCGTCCCCGTTATTGCCGAACAAGTTCTCAAAGGTGGTGCAGAAAGTTTGGGTTTTTTGATGGCTGCATCTGGAGTTGGAGCTTTAATCGGTGGTATTTATCTAGCTACGCGCCAAACAATCTTAGGAATTGGGAAATTGATTGCTCTAGCTCCAGCAATTTTAGGAAATGGTCTAATTGCCTTTTCTTTATCTAGATTTTTACCACTCTCTTTATTTACAATGTTATTTGTTGGCTTAGGAACAATTCTTCAGATTGCTGCTAGCAACACATTTTTACAAACCATTGTTGAAGACGATAAACGCGGGCGATTGATGAGCTTATACACAATGTCATTTTTGGGAATGATTCCCGTAGGTAATTTATTAGGAGGTTTCCTAGCAAGTCGTATTGGCGCTCCTAACACTTTAATGATTGATGGGATAGCTTGTATTTTAGGGTCAATTCTTTTTAGCAGACAGTTACCTGCTTTAAGAAAAATAATGCGTCCAATTTATGAGCAAAAGGGGATTATTACGACTCAAGAAGTTTAAGATAAATAACCTCAGTTAAATTTAGATTTATGTTAACGAGACTTTCTATAGCAATTCTTTTTTAATTTTTAGCGTTGCTGATTCCAGCTCGCGCAGAGGCAAAGAACATATTGCTATAAGATTCAATAATAAAGTTTTTTGCTACTTAACCTTGAAACTGGAACAAACTTATGGCTAATACAGGTGTAATTCGTCAGCAAGGGCAAAATCCTGCTTTACCACCAGAGCGTGTACCGTTAAGAATCTGGATTGGTGTATTAGCCAGTATGCTTGGTGCATTTATGGCGGTATTGGATATTCAAATAACTAATGCTTCACTGCAAGATATTCAAGCAAGTTTAGGAGCAACTCTCGAAGAAGGTTCTTGGATTTCTACCGCATATCTTGTAGCAGAAATTGTGGTAATTCCTCTAACAGGATGGTTATCACGAGTATTTTCTCTGCAACGTTATTTATTAGTCAATACTGCACTCTTTATCTTCTTTTCTATATGCTGTGCTTGGTCGTGGGATCTTAATTCCATGATTTTCTTTCGCGCCTTGCAAGGTTTTAGCGGAGGAGTACTAATTCCCACTGCTATGACAGTTGTATTAACAACTTTACCCCAATCAAAACAATCAGTCGGACTGGCTGCATTTGGGTTTAGTGCAGTTTTTGCGCCTTCAATTGGCCCGACATTAGGAGGTTGGTTAACCGAAAATTTTGGTTGGGAATACAACTTTTATATCAATGTAATTCCAGGAGCATTAATGCTGGCTGGTGTTTGGTACGGAATTAAGCAAGAAAAACCCCAAATTAATTTACTGAAACAAGGTGACTGGTGGGGAATTATTGCAATGGCTATTGGCTTAGGTTCCCTGCAAGTTGTTTTAGAAGAAGGTAGCCGTAAAGATTGGTTTGGTTCAGGGTTGATTGTGCGCTTAAGTGTAATTGCAGTAATTTTTTTGGCGATATTTTTCTTTATAGAATTAACTCGTAAACAACCATTTATTGATTTACGGCTTGTACTTAGGCGGAACTTTGGTTTAGCCAGTATTGTTAATGTGTCGTTGGGAGTAGGATTGTATGGTTCAATTTATATTTTACCATTGTATCTCGCTCAAATTCAACAATACAATGCTCTGCAAATTGGTGAAGTATTAATTTGGGCCGGTATTCCTCAACTGTTTATTATTCCCTTCATACCAAAATTGATGCAACGCCTTGACGTGCGTTTCATGGTAGCTTTTGGTGTGACTTTGTTTTCCATCAGTGCATTTATGAACTCTGGAATGACTAATGAAACAGGGTTAGATCAATTACGCTGGTCGCAATTTGTGCGTGCAATGGGACAACCCCTAATTATGGTGCCGCTTAGTTCTATTGCTACTGCTGGTTTGAGTCCGAAAGAAGCAGGTTCGGCAAGTGGTTTATTTAATATGATGCGGAATCTAGGCGGTTCTATTGGAATTGCTTCTTTAGCGACTTTATTAGCAAACAGAGAGCAATTTCACTCGAATAGATTGGGTGATGGAGTATCTTTATATAATCCAGAAATTCAACAACGAATTGACCAAATGACGCAGTATTTTGTCAGTAAAGGAGCAGATTTAAGTACAGCCCAAAATCAGGCGATCGCATCTATATCCAATATAGTCCGCCGGGAAGCATTTGTAATGGCTTTTAACGATTGTTTCTACTTTATTGGTATTGCATTATTACTCAGTGGGATTGCCATTTTATTCCTCAAAAAGGTGAAGCCAAGTGGCGGCGCTGTTGCTCATTAGATTTGTGTCCTATGGGTTAAAATGTTTGATAAAACTACTAAGGTACTAAAATGGTCATTAGCCAAAGTGAGTACTATATCTCCCCAGAAGAATATTTAGAAGGCGAGAAAGTAAGTGAAATCAAACACGAGTATATTGATGGGCAAGTCTACGCAATGGCAGGGGCAAGTGATGCTCATGTAACTGTAGTAGGAAACTTGTTTGTACTACTGCGAAACCATCTCCGGGGTAGTGCTTGCCGTGTCTATATGTTAGATATGAAAGCACAAATTGAGGTCATAAATCGCTATTTTTATCCCGATGTGATGGTGACTTGCGATATACGAGATAAAGAATTTGAATATTTTAAGTGCTATCCTTCCTTAATTATCGAAGTGCTTTCTGAATCAACCGAAGGCTATGACAGAGGGAAGAAATTTGCCAGCTACCGACACTTAGAATCACTGCAAGAATATGTGCTAATTTCACCAGATAGAATGAGTGTAGAATGCTTCCGCCGCAACGAACAAGGACAGTGGGTACTTTACCCTTATGAACAAGAGGGAGAAGTGCATTTAGCTAGCGTTGATTTTCGTTGTGCGATCGCAGAAATATATGAAGATGTAATATTAGTAGATGAGAATATTTCCTAATCTAACATTTCTGGATCAATTCCTAAAGCATTGAGTTGTTCAGCAGATAGCGATCGCAACTTCTCTGTAATTAAGAGCCGCTTTTGTCGTTCAGTTTCAGCGTTTTGTCGCTCAACCACAGCACGTTCCTCACCCGTTAGCAGTAAATTTCCTTGTGTATCCCACCACCGCAACCAAGGTAAATCTGCATTTTGATAAAATCCTTGCCAGATTCCTAACTCTACACCCATAGGAGCAATTGGGTAATGTCCTCGTTCATTGGGTTGCATCAGTTGATAAGTATTATCGAGTAGGTGGTAAACTTCTACTTGAGCTTTTGCTACTTCATAAATTCCATAATAAGGCACTCGAATTGCCTGCTCATAAACCCAAAACTTACCAACATTTCCACCTTCACCTTGAGATGGCGGTGTGTTATCTCGTTCTTCTGAACCATCTCCAGAGACAAATTCAATCACAATTAAGGGCGCAACATACTCCTTCCACAACACATAAGAACGGCGCATTTTACCGTTAAGTGTCGGTGGTACATTGGGTACATAAAACCAGTCTGGTGCTTCAGCCCCTTTCTCAGGAGGATCTGTTAATCGCCAGTAGATACCAGAATCTTGTCCAATACAATATTGACTGTCGGGATGAAGTTTCTCTAAAACAGGTTTAATTGAATCTGTAATTAAAATGCTTTGCGGATGCTCTTGAAGATTTTTCACGAATGTACCATCTGAGTCTGGTAACTGAGTGTGATCGGGTAAAGTTAATGCCGATAAGGAAGTCATAGGCTTTAACGAAGGTTTGTCTGATTTTTATTGTAGATTGCTATTTTGCTATTTTTGAATAGACATATGACTAAGTTAGATGCCATTTATATAACAAAAGTCAATCTTTCTATATGAAAAAAGCTATTACGATTACTGCGGATATTCTTTATATCCTCACAATCATTCGCATTCGGCTTAACTATAGACAATAGAAAATGAGAACCTATTGCTCGTAAATCGTATGGTATTACATGAGTTGGTATATCAAAAATCCATCCTATGCCTGCCCATGCAGTATTTTCTGAACGTTCCCAGATTACCCTTGTGTATCTCCCATCCATGTGAAAAATCACTCTTACAGTTTCTCTGGCTAACAGAAATATTTCATTCATGACAATACAATTATTCTGTTTTGATGCTTTTGAGAGGGTGGGATAGCCCACCCCACAATCATTACAAACCAAATGCAAAATTCCGCAGTAATAGATGCATAATACCCGATCGCATTTCTAGCAAAGCATCTTTAAAGCCGATCGCAGCAACTCTTTTTAACTTTTATCCACTGAATAATATGGTTCTCAGGAAACACTAGGCTCATCAGCAGTTTTGATCTCTTTTAAAATTCGTTCTACTTGGTTAACTTTTTCACCTCTATTCTGTTCTTTGAAAATATTTAAAGCTTTTTCTAAAGAAGATAGCGCCTCGTCTTTTTTATTTGTTTGCCACAATGCTATTGCAAAATTAGTCAGCCCTTCGCCATAATTAGGATTAATTTCCAGAGCTTTTTTATATTCAGTAATGGCTTCTTGCCAGCGACCTTGGCTTGCGTAAACAACACCGATCGCATTGTAAGCTAGAGCGTATTTTGGCTTAAGGCGAATGGCTTCTCGATAAGAACTAATTGCATCTTCTGGTTTCTTTTGCCGAAAAAGTACATTTCCCAGTTGAAAGTGTCCGAAAGCATCTTCTGGGAATTTTTTAATTAATTTGCGTAAATTTTCCTCTGCACCTGTTAAGTCTCCCTGACTAAATAAACCATTGGCTTGTTGCAGGAGTTGCGATCGCTCTGGTGTATCTGTACCTGAAGATTGGGCGATTTTTTGTGGTTGTCTCTGTGCAAGCTGTTCTGGCGAATGCAAAGAAACTTTTCCAGGAACCGCTAACACTAATGGTGATATCCCCATTACACTGATAATACTCAGCATCATGCAGCCAACAGGTTGAACAAATGCTGATTTGGATTTGCACTTCACCTTCATCGCCCTGAATGCCTCAATAATGTTCTAATCTTTATGATAAATTGGCCTGCGTTAGCGCGTAATGCATCACAAGAGAGACGATAAGGGCGCATATATATGCGCCCTTATTAAGCTAATTTGGAATTATTTACACACCTTCTCGTAACTTATCCAACACACTCCGATCTTCCAATGTCGAAGTATCTCCAGATACCTCTTGTCCGGCAGCTAGATTCCGCAGCAAGCGCCGCATAATCTTACCCGATCGCGTTTTGGGCAAAGCGTCTGTAAAGCGAATTTCTCCGGGACGTGCGATCGCACCGATTTCTTTGACAACGTGCTGCTTGAGTTCTTTACTCAGTTCTTCACTTCCCTGATAAGTGCCTTCTAAAGTCACAAAAGCAACTACTTCTTCACCCTTAAGTTCATCGGGTTTACCTACTACCGCCGCTTCTGCAACCGCTGGATGCGAAACTAAGGCTGATTCTACTTCCATTGTACCGAGTCGATGCCCTGAGACATTCAACACGTCATCCACACGACCCATTACCCAAAAGTAACCATCTTCATCAAGTCTAGCGCCATCACCAGCAAAGTAAGTATAGTTCCCATCTTTGGGTGGAATGTGTTCCCAATAGGTGCGGCGGAAGCGTTCTGGATCGCCGTAAACTGTCCGCATCATTCCTGGCCAGGGATGGCGCACCGCCAAATAACCACCTTCCTTATTGGGTACGGTGTTTCCTTCTAAATCCACGATATCTGCAATAATTCCAGGGAAGGGGAGGGTTGCTGAACCGGGTTTAGTGGGAATTGCTCCTGGTAGCGGTGTAATCATGATACCGCCGGTTTCTGTTTGCCACCAAGTATCAACTATTGGACAACGTTCTCCACCAATAACTTTGTGATACCACATCCAAGCTTCGGGGTTAATCGGTTCGCCGACGGTTCCCAGCAAACGCAACGAAGACAAGTTTCGCGCATTCGGATGTTGTTCGCCCATCTTAATAAATGCCCGAATTGCTGTAGGTGCTGTATAAAAAATATTCACGCCGTATTTTTCAATTACATCCCAGAAACAGCCAGGATTAGAAGTCCGGGGCGCACCTTCATACATTATCGTGGTTGCACCGTTGGAAAGCGGGCCGTAAACAATGTAGCTATGTCCCGTAATCCAACCGACATCTGCGGTACACCAGTATACATCTGTGTCTTGCAGGTCAAAGATCCACTTGGTGGTGATATGGGTATACAGATTATAACCAGCAGTTGTATGCACTACACCCTTCGGTTTGCCGGTGCTGCCAGAAGTGTAGAGGACAAACAGCATATCTTCACTGTCCATCGGTTCGGCGGGACAATCTGCTGATACACCTTTTTGCAAATCATGCCACCAATGGTCGCGTCCACCCAACTGCATATAAGTTTCTTGTCCGGTGCGCTTGACAACTAGGACATTTTCAACGCTGGGAACAGCACCATCAGCCAAGGCTTTATCTACTTGTGCCTTGAGAGGAACGATCGCATCTTTGCGCCAACCACCATCAGCCGTGATTACCAGTTTAGCTTGAGCATCAATTAAGCGATCGCGCAAAGCTTCGGCACTAAAACCACCAAATACTACGCTGTGGGGTGCGCCGATTCTGGCACAAGCTAACATGGCGATCGCAGCTTCGGGAATCATTGGCATATAAATACCAACGCGATCGCCTTTTTGTACGCCCAGTTGCTTCAACACATTGGCGAACTGGCAAACTTCCCGGTGCAGTTGGGCGTAGGTAAGGGTACGGGAATCACCTGGTTCTCCTTCCCAAATCAATGCGGCTTTATTTTTGCGCCAGGTAGTGAGATGTCTGTCAAGGCAGTTGTAAGAAATATTCATCTTACCGCCAACGAACCACTTAGCAAAAGGTGGTTGCCAATCTAATACTGTGTCCCATTTTTGGAACCATTCTAATTCTTTTCCAGCTAAATCTGCCCAAAATTGCTGCGGATCGGCTTTGGCTTGGTCGTAGAGACGCTGATAGTCATCCAGACTTTTGATATGGGCGTTATGCGAGAATTCTGAACTAGGATGAAAAAGGCGGTTTTCCTGTAGGATTGATTCTATAGTTGGTTGAGCCATGATTACATTTACGAGCGGTATTGTTACTGAAAACTATTTTTAGCTTAGTTGTGCGAGACGCTGTTTAGATTTTCGTTAAGCTAGATAAAAATTGCTGAGTTATTTAGTTTACATTCATTTTCATCTAGAACTTATCAGTTAATACCATTATTAAGTCTGAATGAATCTCCAGATGCAATAGAGTTATTAAGGAATGCATCCCAGCTTTTATTTTGCACTGAGAGAATAACTATCATTGCGTACTCCTACAGAGAAGCAAGCTACGCGCCGCGTCTTGTAGAGAGGAGGAACTACGAACGCAAGTACGTGTCGCAGACAAGCAATCGCATGGACTAGTTCTTAGTTGGAGATTTTGCGGCGGATTGTGCTGGCAATACTAATGTTAAAAAATGATAAGTTCAGATTGAACTAAATAAAATTAATTAATACGTATCTATCTTAGGTTATAGTTTATTTGGCTTATAAAGATTGATAGTTGATGGTTTTAAACAGCATGATAACTACACTCATACTGGCCATGTTTTACAAAAAAACAAATCTATATGCATAGACGAGCGCCCTTATATTATTTGTTTTTAGGAGTATTAACGAGTTCTAGCTGTTTTATCTTCAGTGTAGCAGCCCAAGTCCCATCTAATTCGCAGCAATCCTCGACTCGGAGTGAAGCTCAAGCTGCTAGTTGGTTTGAAGCCCATCGCGCCCAGTCAGGCGCTTTACGAGCATTTGTACAGCGAATGCCGAAGGGAGGAGATATCCACAGTCATTTAAGCGGGGCTGTGTACGCAGAACACTATCTGGAGTGGGCTGCTACCGATGGATATTGTGTGAATCCAAAGGTGGGGGCTTTAGTTGAACCTAAAGCTTGCGGTCAGGACAGTAGCTATTTTCCAGCTTCAGAATTGTTAAACCGAACATCTATTTATGATTCCCTAATAAATCGTTGGTCTACTCGCAACCTCCAATTTGCTGGTAAATCAGGACACGACCAATTTTTTGAAGCTTTTAGTGGTTTTGGGACAATATCAGACTCTATGAGCCGTCGGGATGATATGGTCGCGTCAGTAGCAAATCGAGCAGCTTCGCAGCATATTAATTATCTAGAGTTAATGCTTACCGTTCAGGGCAGTGAGGTTCGACAGCTAGGGCGTGAAGTTGGTTGGAATAAAGATTTGCAAGAGATGCACCGTCAATTGCTCAAACGAGGATTAACCAAGCTAGTGACACTGGGTAGCCAGGAATTTGCACAGTTGGAGGGCGAAGTCTCGAAAACACTCGGTTGCGGCACTCCATCAGCACAGCCTGGATGTGCAGTGACGGTGCGCTATTTGCAGCAAACGACAAGAACAAAGTCGCCTGTTGAAGTGTTTGCTCAGTTAGCTTATGCCTTTGCACTAGCTTCATCAGATTCGCGGGTAGTTGGCATCAATCTTGTCGCCCCAGAAGACAACCCGATTGCACTGCGCGACTACACCCTGCAAATGCAAATGCTGCAATTTTTCAAACGTCAATATCCCGATGTTAAGGTCGCACTCCATGCAGGAGAGTTAACTTTCGGTTTGGTTCCGACTGAGGATTTACGTTTTCATATTCGGCAAGCTGTAGAAGTGGCACAGGCATCTCGCATCGGACATGGCGTGGATATTCTTTTTGAGGAGCGTCCCTTCGAGTTGATGGAGCAAATGCGGCGACTCGGCGTGTTGGTCGAAATCTGCCTGACCAGTAATGAAGTCATTTTGAATGTCCAGGGAGATGAACATCCTTTTAGGGAGTATTGGAAGGCTGGAGTACCACTGACCCTTGCTTCAGATGATGAAGGCATTTCCCGCATTGATTTGAGTCATGAATATTTGTTAGCGGCAACGAGATATGGACTGGGATATAAAGACCTCAAGCGACTGGCTCGCAATAGCTTAGAATATAGTTTCGCTCCGGGAAATAGTCTCTGGAAGTCGCCTGAGTTTAAGGCAATGGTTCCAGCTTGTGCAAGCGATACCCCTGGTGAAACCTCTGTTTCTCAAGGGTGCAGTGCTTTTTTGCAGAAGAACGATCGCGCGCGGATTCAATGGCAGCTAGAGTCGGAATTTGCTCGGTTTGAGCCATTGCAGAACTGGCTTTGAGTGATTTTCACGAAAAATGTAAAGCGACAAATTAGAAGTCAAGTTTTTCATACCTGCAAGCTTTACTGGAAACAATACCTTTGCCAAAATTTTTCTTGGTACAAATGAAGCTGAGTTTGCAATGTTAGTTAGCGATCGCTACCAATGTCAAGATTTAGAAACTGAAGTACTTAGAAGGTTGCTGCAAGTAGAGCGCGATGAACATTTAAGGCTAATTAGTGCCGAAATTCTGACTGAAAATTCTGCAATGCAAGTTCTCTCGTAACATTCAACATTTATTCTTCTGTAATTTGCACTCCAAAATGCAAATCTACCAAGGGCGATAATGCCTAATGGTACAATAACAGAAGCATGAAAGCGTGAATAAAAAACTCCTCATTTCTCCTCAAGAAGTCACGTCACTGTTAGCAGAAAAATCATCACAGACTGTGATTATCGATACGCGAAGTCAAGAAGATTATGATATTTCTCATATTTATCAAGCCATAAATATTAGAGATTTTTTCACCTATCTTTTAGAGAATTCCTCCCCAGCAGGATTAAAGGAATTGCAAGAGTATTTTGCAGAAATCATGAGCCGGGTAGGAATATCTGGTGCAGAACATTTAATTGTGTATGAAGATGCTTTAAATAAAGGTTATGGTCAATCTTGTCGAGCAGCTTTCTTACTGAAATATTTGGGTTGCGCTCAAGTATCTATTTTACATGGAGGATATAAAGCATGGCTCAAGGCAGGATTACCTACTACCGATGAAGTACCGAAGCGTGAAAGCAGCATATTTAGATTGCATCCCAATGCTGACATCATGGTGACTACCACAGAAATGTTGCAAGCAATTGAGAATCCAGCAATTATTAAATTAGATGTGCGCGATCGCAATGAATGGCTTGGGTTGAGTTCTTCTCCTTACCATCCTGATTTTTGTCCCCGCAAAGGTAGAATCCCTAACTCTGTATGGTTAGAATGGCATCATCTGATGAATTCTGAATCAGAAATCCCTACGTTCCGATCGCCAGATGAAATCCGAGAAATTTGTCAGTCAGTAGGTATTACTTCAAAGTCAATTGTGTACATTTACTGCTTTAAGGGTTCAAGGGCTGCGAATATATTAATAGCCCTTGAAGAGGCAGGAATTTCTGCTAGAAATTATTTTGGCTCTTGGAATGAATGGTCTCGTGATTTTTCGCTCCCAATTGATAGCAGAGTCATGCAATGAGGGTATAAACCTGACTTCTGAATTTTGAATTATTCTTCAATCAGACATCAACATTTATCTGTTCTATTTGTCTCGCGGCTTTATCCCAAAGCTTTGCTGATGTCTCATCTTGCCAATGAGTTCTCAGATTTTCCGCTTTTTTATGACATATTCGTTCTAACATTTCTAATATTGCGGATAATGTCAGTTGATTAATTAATGATTCTAAAATCTCCATATATTCTTTTTGCATGATATTTACCTCCTTAATGTCATTCAATATATGCCAACAAAACCCACTTGCTCTTAACCTTTGCATTAAGATTTGTTGCAAAATGGTATTAATATTCTGTTAGCTTATATATGCAGTTTAACCTATTCTGAATACTCAATTTTGAAAATTTATTTTTAATAGATGAAAAAACTGTTTAATTGAAATATTTGCTCACAACTTTCTCAAATTGTGTATCTAACTTACAGCGATTTTCAGGTAAATGAACCATAAATAGACCTCTCTCCTAAAAGGAGAGAGGCTTTGATTTTCTCCCCTTCCCTTGTAGGGAAGGGGCTGGGGGTTAGGTCTGATAATTGTGGTCTAAATACATGAAAACTGCTGTAAAAATAGGGTTGGATAAATAAAAAGTATTCGGTACTATGGATGCAAAGTGAAGCAGATGTGGCTATGTTTTGCGCAGTACAACACAAAAGTCTGATGTCTACTTCCAAACTAGAGAAACTGTCAATCTTTACTATCTAGCTTGTGCAGACATCATCTAGAAAGTTATGGATAAGTTTGCTATTTTAAAGTGAAAATCTTTTCTAAATATCTGAAAACTTGGCAAAACTTTGCGAAATGATGAAATGGACATTGGAAAAGGCAGAGGTAGAGAGGGGAAAGACCTACTGCAATTTCTCCCCTGCTCACCTCATCTCCACTATTTCCCAGTGCCTATTTACTAGAATGCGACTTTTCCGGCATGACTATATTAGTATGGCTTGCCTTGCCATTTTTGCCGTTAGTATTCCCGTTACCATTGCGGGGATGGATGACACCATAACCGCCGTGGTTACGTTCGTAAATTACATTAATCTCTCCAGTTTCAGAATTATGGAACATATAAAAGTCGTGTCCCACGAGTTGCAGTTGTTCTAGAGCTTCTGCAACAGTCATCGGCGGCATAGAAAAATATTTGGTGCGGACGACTTCGTTGGGCAATTCGGCGGTGCGATCGCCAATTAAATCTGTTACTATCGACTCTGGAATAATTACTTCTGTTGGTTGAGCATGAGTTTTGTGGTCTTGACGCCGTTCTTTATATTTCCGCAGTTGACGCGCAATTTTATCTGCAACTAAGTCAATGCTGGCATATAGGCTCTCGCTGCTTTCCTCGGCACGAATAACGCTACCATTAGCATAAATAGTTACTTCAGCCGCTTGTCTTGGATTAATTCGGGGATTCCGGGCGACGCTAAGATGCACATCTACTTCATTTGTAATGCTTTGAAAGTGACTAACTGCTTTTTCAATTTTTTGATGTACATACTCACGAATCGCATCGGTGATTTCAATATTTTTGCCGTGGATGACAAGCTTCATGTAATACTCTCCCGCTGAATATTTTAGATGTGTGAATTTGCTTTGTATGAAAAGAAATTGCGGTAAGGTTTATTACTCCCGCCAAAACAAATTGTGAACTATATTGTATCTACTGCTGTTAAGCTATCTCTCAGGTTGCTGCATCTAAGGAATTGTCAAGTATACCCTTGATTTACCTCCTCATCTCTGCGCTGATGTCTTATTGTATATCCAATTAGCACTCAAGAGTTGAGAAAATCTAATTGTAGCTCCTATGACTACCTTTTCCTTTAAAGGAATGCTTACAGAACTGTTGATATTTGCTCCTTCTGTGTTGGATTGAGGTTTGCTTGCTGTTGTTCAAGAGTACAAGGTTCTGTGGAAGTTTGATTCTGTTTGAAATGCAAACAATGATATTAAAGTCATCAGCCAGTACATTCTTCCTTATTGTCTTGGCATAATGCTTATTGCAGAGAATTCCTCCTAAAACCTATTGAGGTTAATATTCAAGCTAGCACTTTGTTTTTTCTAATGCATCTTCCCTTGACTTTCCTTTAAAATCCTTTGCAAAGCTTGACAATTTTTGATTCTCATTAGGTAACTTGAAATATATTTAGTTCTTTATACGGTTGAATTTTGGGATGATCCATAGTAACAGATCGCAAAAAAACATTTGTTTGCTGTATAATCAAGGATTAATGTCTTACTTGGAAGCTCATGGATGGCAGCGATCGCTTCTAAGCGATCGCATTCATGACCCAAGTCTAGATGACGTGTTAATTTTGCTAGAACATCCACCTGTCTACACTTTGGGACAAGGAAGCAACTCAGACTTTCTCAAATTTGATATTGACAAAGGTGAATACGATGTGCATCGAGTTGAACGAGGCGGTGAGGTTACTTACCATTGTCCCGGTCAACTCGTGGGCTATGCAATTTTAAATCTGCAACGTTATCGGAAAGACCTCCATTGGTACTTACGCCAACTCGAAGAAGTAATAATTCGCGTATTGGCAATTTATGGATTGCAAGGAGAAAGAATTCCGGCTTTTACTGGCGTTTGGTTGCAAGGGCGAAAAGTTGCGGCTATTGGTATTAAAGTCAGCCGTTGGATTACTATGCACGGCTTTGCGTTAAATGTTTGTCCAGACATGACAGGCTTTGAGCGCATTGTACCCTGTGGTATTTCTGACAAACCTGTAGGCAGTTTAGCCGAATGGATTCCAGGTATCACCTGCCAAGAAGTGCGTTTTTACATAGCACAATCTTTTGCAGAAGTTTTTGGCGTGGAATTAGTAGAATCTCAGCCTCAAGGGTTTTTCCTATCTGAGTAAATTCCGCTTGTAATATGTAATAAATACTATAGCAGTCCTATTTAAATTATGAGACACTTATGACAGTATAGTAGTCCTAAATCATTTGTGAAATATTTTTGGAGTTGGCTGTCATTGGTCATTGGTCATTGGTGATTAAAAAAAGGACAAATGACAAATGATTTAAAATTTTAAATTGGTATAACTGCGATTGTCAAAGCTATAATCCGATTATTTATAAACTTTTATACTAACTTTTTACGGCACTCAAGCACAACTTTGCGCGTGAATTACTCAAATAATCTCCAGCTATATGCCCCATCCATAACATCTCTCAGAGAACGTGATTGGACAGCTTTGATAGAACTATTTGATAGAGACGACGGTGATGAAATTGAAGCCGACATCAGCAGTAGTTTATTTTGGTTAATACCTGAACCTTGTTGGGAAGATGATCCCTTTGATTTTTTGCGCGAGTACCTTTAAAGAGTAGACCTCTTGCAAAAATATATTTTTTCAAAATAGGGAAAAGGGTAAAGGTTAAAGGGAAAGGATTTTGAGTTTCTTTACCCTTTTCCCCTTCGCCTTTACCCCGACAAATGCCAAGAAGTCTAGTGATGAGTGAGGAGTTTAAAAGAAGTTTTTAATTACGAATTACGAATTACGAATTACGAATTATTTGAAGGCGACTTAGGAAAATACGTAGGCGATCGCTTTGGGGATTGGTCAGCACTTCATAGGCTGGGCCTTGTTCTGTGACAATACCTTTGTCTAAAAATATCACTTGATGGGCTACTTCTTTTGCAAATTGCATTTCATGGGTGACAACCACCATTGTCATGCCTTCTGTGGCTAATTGTTGCATCACTTGCAGAACTTCACCGACGAGTTCGGGATCTAGGGCGCTGGTGGGTTCGTCAAATAGCATGATTTGAGGATTCATACATAAACTACGAGCGATCGCTACTCGTTGCTTTTGTCCGCCAGAAAGTTGTTCGGGATAAGCAGAGGCTTTGTCAGATAAACCAACTTTTTCTAAATATAATCTCGCTAGTTGGGCGCTTTCTTTTGGTGTTTTACCCAAGACTTTACGCGGTGCGAGTGTCATATTTTCTAAGACGCTGAGATGGGGAAACAAGTTGAACTGTTGAAAAACCATGCCTACTTGTGTTCGTAGTTGCCGCAGTTGGCTATAGTTGACAGTGGGCCGGGATAAGTTAATTCCGTTGATGATTAAACGCCCGTTGTCTATGGTTTCTAGGCGGTTGAAACAGCGTAGTAGGGTACTTTTACCACAGCCGGAGGAACCGATAACTGCAACGACTTCTCCCCGGTTGATTTCGCCGGTGATTCCTTTGAGGACTTTTAGGGAACCAAAGTTTTTTTCGATATTCTCAAAAATAATCGCAGGGATGGTATTATCCATTACTTGTGTCAAGCTGTTCTACAGTTGATTGTAATATTTTAATAAACCGCAAAGGCACAGAAGGAGAAGAAAATAATATGGCTAAAGTTGGTTTTATGCGTTGGCTGTATTTATGTGTCTTCGTAGGTTTTAGTTGTTTATTACTGATTAGCTGTGCTGTGAACTCTAGCGCGGGGAAAACTTTGCGGGTTGCTACAGAACCGGCGTTTCCACCTTTTGAGTTTCAAGGAAAAGGTGGCGAGTTGCAGGGGTTTTCCATTGATTTGATGAATGCGATTGCTTCTTCTGCTAACTTGAAAGTGAATTTTCAAAGTCTGCCTTTTGATGGCATTATCCCCGCTTTACAAGCTAAAACGGTAGATGCGGCTATTAGTTCGATTACGATTACTGAGGAGAGGGCAAAAACGGTTTCTTTTTCCCGTCCTTATTTTAAGGCTGGGTTAGCGATCGCAATTCGCGCAGATAATCAAAATATTACTGGTTTTGACAGTCTCAAAAATAAAAAAATTGCAGTACAAATTGGCACAACTGGGGCTGCAAAGGCTAAGAATATTCCTGGGGTGCAAATTCGCAGTTTTGATTCTGCACCCTTAGCTTTGCAAGAATTGCTCAACAGTAATGTAGATGCGGTAATTAATGATGCACCTGTGACTTTATATGCAATTAATACAGGCAATCTTCAGGGAATTAAAGTAGTACAGAAATTGCTGACGGAGGAGTTTTATGGAATTGCTACAGCTAAAAACTCGCCAAATTTGACATTGATAAATGATGGCTTGGATAGAGTGCTGAAAAATGGCACTTATTCGCAAATATACCAGAAATGGTTTAAAGTTGAACCACCATCACTACCAGCTAAATCACCATTTGAGAATCAAACTAACGCTGGCGCATCTAAAATATTAACTTCAATTAGGGTGATATTGCAGGCTTTTCCAAGTCTATTGCAGGGTGCATTGGTAACGTTGCAATTGACGATACTTTCGGTAGTATTTGGTTTAATTGGCGGTTGCTTAATTGGTATTGTTCGCCTTTCTCATATTGCACCTGTGCGTTGGTTGGCGAGGGCGTATGTAGATTTTTTTCGAGGAACGCCTTTGCTGGTGCAAATTTTTATGATTTACTTTGGTTTACCAGCAATTTTACAAGAACTTGGTTGGACATTTTCTTTCGATCGTCTAACTGCTGGGGTAATTGCTTTAAGTTTGAATAGCGCTGCATACATTGCCGAAGTTGTTCGTGCTGGAATTCAATCAATTGAACCAGGACAAGCAGAAGCAGCAAAATCATTAGGTTTGAGTTCTGTGCAAACTATGAGTTATGTAATTTTTCCCCAAGCTTTCCGGCGGATGATTCCACCTTTGGGCAATGAGTTTATCAGTTTATTGAAAGATACTAGCTTAGTTTCTGTGATTGGGTTTGAAGAATTACTACGTAAAGGACAGCTAATTGTTGCTGATAACTATCGCGCTTTTGAAATTTACGCAGGTGTAGCAGTGGTTTATTTGTGTTTGACGCTACTTTCTTCCCAAGCATTTAGCCGATTAGAAGCTTGGATGAATCCCATCAAGCGCTAAGAGACTTTCAAAAATAATTTCTCAAAATCCAGACAATGATAATCAATATGCTTGGAAAGCTAATTTTTTGGGATAGGTAGCAGTTGGGGGTTAAAATCCTTAAGAGAAAATCAAACTTAATAAAATGTGTTCTAATATACCTTTTTTTCAGGTAATTCTAATCCATTGTTTAATTTAACTTAATACTTTGCTACAAATCCAATAAAAAAGTTATGTAACATCAATCAGATAACAGTATTGTTATCATGGACTTGTAATCATTAAGAAATGTAAATAGTAACTATAACCGTAAGTCAATTTAACTTAATGATTTTGTGCTTGCTATTTCAGGGCTGAGTATGTCAGTACAATTTTGTTACAATTAAAACTCAGTAAATAGGTTTGAACTATTCAATGCAAGTCTAGTTTCGGCTGCATTGTAACAGTTCACCTTGGCAGCCAAAAATTAAAAACTTTTCATTAGAGGAGAAGCAAATGAGAAATTTGAAAGCAATCATAGACAAATCCTCATTGACTAGTGAAGTACCGGCATCATTTGTGGTGTTTCTTGTCGCCCTTCCTCTTTGCATGGGTATTGCGATCGCTTCGGGACTTCCGCCATCTCGCGGCATAGTTACAGGAATAGTAGGCGGAATTATTGTTGGTGCGGTTTCCGGTTCTCCACTGCTAGTTAGTGGCCCGGCTGCTGGACTGGCGGTGGTTGTTGCAGAAGTAGTTCAACAATATGGCATTGAAATGGTTGGGCCAATTCTGCTGCTAGCGGGTTTAATCCAATTACTCGCTGGTATATTTAAACTTGGTCAGTTGTTTCGCGCCATGTCACCGGCTGTCATCTATGGAATGCTTGCAGGTATTGGGATATTAATCTTCGCTTCCCAATTTCATGTGATGTTAGACGACCAACCGCGTATACACGGCATTGAGAATTTAATTTCGATTCCCAACACGATTTACAAAGCTTTCTTTTCTATTGATGGTAGCGTTCATCACCTTGCAGCACTCATAGGTGTAACAACTATTATCAGTCTTCTGCTGTGGGAAAAATTTAAACCCAATAGTTTAAAGTTGATACCTGGCGCGCTTGTCGGCGTTGTCATTGCCACTTTCATAGCTACAGTGTATAGATTCCCGATTCAGTATGTTGATGTACCTGGAAATCTGGCACAAGCAATTCAATTACCAACATTTGCCAGCTTACCACGCTTAATTCAGGCACCAGTTTTGCTAGATGCGATCGCGATCGCATTTATTGCTAGTACAGAAAGTTTGCTTTCAGCCGTAGCAGTAGATCGATTGCATACCGGGACAAGAACCGATTTCGATCGCGAATTAACAGCCCAGGGAATTGGCAACGTTATATGTGGGTTCTTGGGTGCTTTGCCGATGACAGGAGTGATAGCCCGCAGTTCTGTAAACGTAGAAGCTGGTGCTAAAACTAGATTATCAACAATGCTTCACGGTTTATGGCTGTTAATTTTAGTAATTGCAGCCCCAACCTTGCTCAAAATAATTCCCATTTCTAGTTTGGCAGCAATTCTAGTTGTTACTGGTTACAAACTAATCGAAGTAGAACATATTCGCCAGTTAAAAAAGTATGGACGTTTTCCCCTGGTGATATTTTTTGCCACTTTAATAGGGATTGTTGTTACTGACCTAATCACAGGTGTTTTAATTGGTATTCTGTTGACAGGGATGTTATTAATTCACAAAATGTCGGTGCTGAATATCCAAGTTGTTAAACACGAAGATAATCAGCGAATAGACATTTATTTACAAGGTGCAGCAACATTTGTGAGGCTACCAAAATTAGCGAACATTTTAGAACTTGTGCCTCCAGGAAGTGAATTGCATGTTTATATGCAAGACTTGGCTTATATAGATCACTCTTGTCTAGACTTACTATCGGTGTGGGGAAAACAACAGGAAAAAATGGGAAGCACTTTAACTATGCAATGGGATCGTCTGATAGATCGTAATCGCAAACCATTTACTCTGTAGTAGTCAAGCTAGATTGAATTTGCTTCACGGTAGGGTATCACACCTGTGCTACCCTACCAATTGTTTGTATTCTATGTAATCAGCCAGGGGTTAAAATAGGTTTTATATAGGGAATTTGGATTGAGTTGCACCTGAATTAACCAAAAATATATGACAATTCTCAACGCTCGTAATTTATCTTTAGAAGAAGTTCAGCGTCTGTTTGGCTTTCAAGAACAGTACAGTGACTCATTTTCTAACTACTTATCTTTGGAACCTCTCCTCGAAGTTGAACAACAAGAACTTCTGCAAATTAGAAATGACTTTCGACGCTACCTGACAGCCGGTAAAGTTTCTGAAGGTCAGGTAAAGTTTCTTGCAGTTGCGCCTTTACTAAGATTAGCTGGTTTTTATCGCTATCCGATCGAGATTGTTTTGGAAGAGAATATTGCTGATATTGAAGTTGAAGATGAAGATATAAAAATTAAAGGAAGGTTTGATATCTTAGCTGTTAATAAAGCTAAAACTACAAAACCTCAAACATATTTTTGGGTACTGTTGATTGAATCTAAAAATTGTCAAGTTGATATATCAACAGGTTTGTCTCAGCTACTTAGTTATGCTTATAAAAATTTAGATAATCAAAAATCAGTTTGGGGATTAACGACTAATGGTAGAAGTTATCAGTTTGTCTATCTCGAACAAGGAAATCCCCCTATTTATTATCTGTTGCCAGAATTAAATTTAATGGAAAGAGAGCGTTCAAGTCAGTTGCTACAAGTTTTAAAAGCAATTTGTCAACTTTAAAAGCATTGATGATTAAAACAACATATAAGCCAAGGTAAAAATTAAGGTAAAATTTATGATTCAAGCCATACCCAAACTAGTAAGCTTTGAAGATTTTGCAGCTTGGCGTCCTGAAGGCGGAAGATACGAATTACATAATGGTGCGATTGTTGAAATGCCTCAACCAACTGGCGAACATGAAGATGTTGTTGGTTTTATCGCTAGAAAACTAACGGTAGAATTTGACAGATTAAATTTACCTTATATAATTCCCAAAACTGTGCTGATAAAACCTGTGAATTCGGTTTCTGCTTATTCCCCAGATGTGTTGATATTAAATCGTCTTAATTTAGTAAATGAGCCGCTATGGAAAAAAGAATCAACTGTATCATATCCGGTATCAATTCCTTTGGTAGTTGAGGTAGTTAGTACTAATTGGGATGATGACTACTACACAAAACAAGGTAAGTATGAAGGTATTGGAATTCCTGAATACTGGGTTGTAGATTATCTCGGTTTAGGCGCTAAAAAGTTCACTGGCAACCCCAAACAGCCTACTATGTCTATTTATCAATTAATCGATGGTGAATACCAAGTTACTCAATTTAGAGGTACAGATCGCATCGTCTCGCCTACTTTCCCAGAATTGAATTTAACCGCCGAACAGATTTTTCAAGCTGGAACTTTCCCAAGTAGTTAAAATTACCGAGAGAGCTTTTTATAAGTTATCTAATTACGAATTACGAATTACGAATTACGAATTAGTATGAGACTAGCTTGGGATGAATGGCAAGCAAGGGATAAATCACGCTTTAAGCAAAGTATAGTGTTTTTAGCTGATTTGCTTGAGAACTAACGCCCTAAGTGCGATCGCAATACACTTGACCAAAGCTACGATCGGGATTAATCTCAATCACCATATCAACCACTGTCGCATCTCTTAACAACGGCGTGATGAATAATTCCGGGTGCAGCGATCGCCAAAAATAATTGACAAATTGCTCTATCTGTGCATCGCTCATACCCGATTTACCCGCAGCAATCATTTGTTGTTCTGCCTGTTTGCGCCACTCCAAAGAACACCGATAATCGATGGGATACAGCACAATTAAACTGTCCAATCGCTCCCATAGTGGTAAATAATCGTGGAGGCGAAGATTCATCTCACGGGCAAATGCTTTATCTTCATCTGTGACAATTGGCGGCGGCGCAGTATCAAATAAATCAGGATTGATTGGTTGCACACCCACAAACCAACCTTCAAATAGTACAATATCTACATCCGCCACCATTTCTGGATTAGTGCGATCGCCAGCACCTCCAAAAGCAGATTTATCAAAGCGGGGAAGCATCACCGGGCTTTGCAACTCACGGATTTGATCTAGTACATTTAAGCCTAAGTCTATATCGTGAGTTCCTGGTGGGCCGCGCCAAATTAAGCGGGGATCTTGCTGTGTCAAAAGCAAGCGATCGCTGTAAGTTTTATACAAGTCATCCAAAGATAAACTCACAGTCCTGTATCCCAAATGATCGAGAATCAAAATGAGAATTTTGGACATTGTGGTTTTACCAGTGCCTTGTCCTCCCAATATTCCTTGAATCAGGGAGTGTCCCAACTGTTGGCGCTGCGATGCTAGTTTTATCCCCAAAGGTAGCCACAAGTCCCACAATATCTGTAACATTTCCTGGGGTTGTACTTGGAGAGTCGCTTGACAGAATTCGCTAAAAGCTGGAAAGACAGATTTTAGTAAATGCGATCGCCTTTCGATCATTTCATCAACATTTTCCGGCGCGATCCCAAAAGCTTTAGCCCTTAACCGATCTGCCAGTGCTGCTTCTCTTGCTTCCTGCTTCCAAGTTTCCCCCAGCCCATTGGTTGCCAAAACACTCAGCCACAAATTCATAAATTCTCCATCTGACTACGATCCCAGCTTAAAAGCTTCGAGAAACAGGCTGTAGATGAAACCAACTTTCAGGAGATTTAGTGAGTCTATCAAGAGCGATCGCCGATCCAAAAAGCTGCGACTATAAAATATTCTGCTGGTAATTTCCGTTAACAGTACTAAAAAACCAGCTGCTACAATGTCTAACTCTGCCCGTTGTCCAGCTGTAGTGGAAACTGCGTTTCCCAGAAAAAAACCGAACAAAAAACTGATTATCAGCAACGATAGTCGTCGCCAAGGATTTAAAAACCATTGCCCAAAACGTGTAGCAATGCCATCGAACAAGTTATTGAGACGAGTGTTTTGCATCAAAGGGACTTTTGGGAAAAGTCAAGATATCTTTAAATATATCTATATTAATGTAAGAAGGATATTGGTTTTAGCATCAGCTTGTTTGTTACTATTGTAGATATCTACTGGAATTGCAGTGTTTATTCAAATTTGACTATTCTATCATCTTCTTCAGAAGTACAGTTTCTTAGAGGATGTTTGGAAACAATAAATATTTAGTTTGCTCCTCACGAGCAAGCCTGAAAAAATGGGAAAATGATTCAAAATTCCCCTTTTTTAAGGAAGCTAGTTCGTTAAGCGCATTTGCTGAGTTTTATTCATGTATGAAAGTAAGCTCCTCGTAGGGTCTCCCAACAGGAGAATAAACTTGCGTAGATTTAGAAAGGAGGATCTTTAAGCACTGACGTTTAGCAAAGGACGCCTTGTTGAGGCTGCTAACGGTTTCAGGAAACTTTTATTTTTTTTATAGAAATGAATTGGCTTAATAGGTATAAAATTATCTTGTTTTTATCCATACTTACGGTCAAAAACCAAAGTAATGGATGTCTGGATCTCTTGTTTTTCAAACATCAAAGAGATTATATCCTTCAAATATTTTCTAATCAAAATGATATTTATCATACATTCCTCTTCCTAATTTGAGGAAAGTCTATATTCGGCTATTTTGTGTGATTGCCTTTTGGGATAATAGGCTACTATTTGGTCAAGCCTAGACAAAATATTTATTTCTAAATAACTATCAATATGAAATCTTCAGTGTATCGTAACGTCGGTATTACAGCTTTGTGCTTGGGACTGCTTGTTGCTCTGGTGGGATGCTTTGGACTAAGCGTATCCTTTGAGTCCACCAACCCAGATACAAACCCAGATACATCTTCACAACTGCCAACAGAAACTCAAGAGTGGCATACAACTTCGGTTGTACCTGAAAAAAGTCTTTCCACTAGCTTATCTACTCCAGTACCTACCCCAACCAATCGAGTAGAACATAGCAATAAAGAGAATACTTACCCTGTCTTGGCAAAGCGTGATAAATCAACAAGCATTGTCAAGGATCGAGGTACTTTGCGAATGAGCAATCGAACAAATCAGCCTGTGCGGCTGGTTCTACTGGCACGAGAGTCAGTAGCAAAAGGAGCTAGTAAAAAACAAACTCACTACGATGTACCGGCACATTGGGATTTTGCTCCCGAAGAAGGTAGTGAGAAGGGACTGGTTCTATCCCTACCTCAGAATAATTTAAAGCTGGAAAAGGGAGATGTTTTAGTTGCTTTTGCACAAGATGGTTCCCGTCGTTACTGGGGCCCTTATATTATTGGCGAAACTCAATTACCTAAGTGGAATTCCCAAAATAGAGAATGGCAACTTGTGCTGAGTCAATAGACTTATTGCAGAAGTGCTTTTTGCACTCTTGGGGGAAAAGGTTTTGGTTAAAGGGGAAGGGGATAATACAGAACCTTTTCCCCTTACCCTTTTCCCACAATGCCAAGAAGTCTAATAAATATGCTCAAACCTTTATTTTTACATCCTTACCCTACAGTTGGTAAAGTGTTAAGTAATGGATAGAGGAAAATTGTTGAATTAAAAACTCCGAAGAACAAAAGATAGATAACCAACGACTATTGATTAGTGATTGTTGACTATTGACTAAATGAGAATGAAATTGAGTGTTAAGCACACTGTTGATCGGTGGTTCAACAAAATAGCAAAAAATCCAGCCTTGAGTCTAACTGTGTCGATTTTGTGGTTGATAGTGGTTGGTTGGGTGGCTTTTGGGTGGAATTTGGGCAATACTGGCTTAATTGATGAGACAGAGCCGCTCTTTGCCGAAGCTTCCCGCCAGATGTACGTTACAGGTGATTGGATTACGCCATTTTTCAATGGTGACACTCGTTTCGATAAACCTGCTTTAATTTACTGGTGTCAGGCGATCGCATATCATCTGATTGGCGTGAATGAATGGGCAGTACGCCTTCCTTCTGCGATCGCCGCATTCGGCTTAGTTTGTTTAGCTTTTTACACCATCCAGTGGTATCTGGCTAAACAAGACGAATTAGAGCAAGTTTCACGTCCTACTCGTCGCTACTTAACATCTTTTATAGCAGCAGCGTTGATGGCACTCAATCCCGAAACTATTATTTGGGCGAGAACGGGTGTCTCTGATATGCTGCTCACCGGATGTATGGCATCGGCTTTGTTATGTTTTTTTCTAGGGTACGCAGGGAAGGAAGGGACTGGGGACTGGGGACTGGGGACTAGGAAACTGGGAACAGAGGGCAGTGGACTGAGGAGTGAAGAGAAATTTTCCCAATCCCCAATCCCTAATCCCCAATCCCTATTCCCTAATAAGTGGTACTTAGCTTTTTATGTGCTGATTGCAGGCGCAATTTTGACCAAAGGGCCAGTAGGAATTGTTTTGCCGGGGCTAATTGTTGCTGCCTTTTTACTTTACGTGGGTAAAATGCGAGAGGTGTTGCGGGAAATGCACCTTTTTGTAGGTATACTGATAATTCTCGGTTTGTCAGTGCCCTGGTATGCTTTAGTAATTTGGCGCAATGGTTGGAATTACATTAACTCCTTTTTTGGTTATCACAACCTGGAACGCTTTACAGAAGTAGTTAATGGTCACTCAGCACCTTGGTATTTTTACTTTTTAGTCGTGCTGTTGGGTTTTGCACCCTACTCAGTGTATTTACCAGCTTCTATAATCAAACTAAAATTTTGGCAGCGATCGCATTGGCGATCCCTTGAACGTTTTCAGCAATTTGGTTTATTTGCCTGGTTCTGGTTTGCTAGCATCTTTGCCTTTTTTTGCATTGCCGTCACTAAACTCCCTAGCTACGTATTACCTTTAATGCCAGCAGCAGCAATCCTGGTAGCCCTGCTGTGGAGCGACCTTTTTTCAGATACAGAGACACGGCAAACAATTCCTTCCCCCTCTCCCACTTTGCCCATCTCCGCGTCTTTGCTGCGAATAAGTGGTTGGGTGAATGTAGTATTTTTATCAATTCTGGCAACAGCACTGCTCAACATCACCCAGATATTAGGTACCGATCCAGCTATAAGTAACTTCCACGAACTAATTCAAAAATCTGGTTTACCAGTAATCGCGGGTATAATTTGGCTAGTTTCTGCTGTTTTGGTCGCGGGTTTATTATTGAGTCGCCGCTGGAACTACATTATCAGTATTAATTTAATCGCGTTTGTGGCGTTTGTAATTTTTGTCTTAACGCCTGCTTCGTTTTTTATCGATCGAGAACGTCAATTACCCTTAAGGGAATTGTCTGCGGTAATTTTAGAAGCAAAACAACCAAACGAAGAATTGATCATGCTTGGCTTCAAAAAGCCTAGTGTGGTATTTTACAGCCACATCCACGTAAATTATTTAAAATTTCCCCAAGAGGCTGTAGAGCATATTAAAAACCAGGCTGCTAAAGGACTAAAACCTTCTTCAGTGCTACTGTTAGCCGAACAGAAAAAGTTTTTACAAATGGACTTACAGCCAGATGATTACAAGAATTTATCAACCAAGGGTGCTTATAACTTGGTTCGAGTTCCTTTTAAGAAAATGAAGAATCAAAAAATAGATATATCATAATTAGTCATTAGTCATTAGTCCTTAGTTATTGGTTATTCACAAAGGACGAAGGACAAATGACTAATGACAAAAAACCAACGATCAATAACCCCATTAACATTTGCTATTGTAACCATTGACAGCTAAAGCTTGATTGATTTGGCTTAATAGGTCTTCCATTGATATCGATCGCGGTAATATTTGGGTAGCGATCGCACCAACAACAGTTTCTATCGATTCCACACTATTTTTCTTCTGCTTGTCAATTTGCTTATAAGCTACCCCATCCTGGAAACTGGTTTGTGAGCGATTTAATCGCTGATTTAGTACCAAAATTGGTGGCAACTTTAAAGGCGAATCTCCTAATGTTTTCAGTGCTTTGAGCACATCTTTGTGGATAGAGGTTTCTCCTAAACAAATTAGCAATAAGTCAACGCTTTCGTGGCGAATCTGTTGCAATACTTCTGCCCAACAAGGACTCATTGCGGCTTTGAAGCCTGCTGTTTGCAGGTATTGAATTAAAGCTTGGAACCATTCAGATCCCCGTTCAGCAGTTTCACTACTAATTGAGCAATTTTTTTCTGTCCGATAACCCTTAGCTGGCTTACGTCTTATCTGGGGGAAATCCCGCAGCATTGTTAAATCCACTACTAAGATGTTGGGAGGGCAGCAAATACCAGAAGCAATTTCTAGTACTGATAGTAAAGCATCTGTTTTCTCGGTGCGACTGCTGTTGTCTTTCGCAAATGGTGTTAAGTAAGGAAATACAGATAGCCCTGGTATTTTAGAAGCGATTAAAGTAGTTGCGACATCGCAAGTAACCAGTGGTATCGCTGCTAAACGTGGATGTCCAATTAGTTGTTGCAAATAAATTTGCGCAGTGGTACTTTCGACATCTAACAAAATCACATCAAACTGCCATACCCGCGCCAAAAGTTCTGCCTGATCTAGATCATCTACTTCAATCACTCGGTGTTCTCGAAGTGAGGGGTGGGGATTGACCGATTCTAACTGGGGATTCACCAACCTGAGAATTCGCAGTGGGGTTTTAGTTGGGATAATTGCACTATTATTTGACCCTATCTGCGGCATTACTTGTGCAGTACATAATTTTTCGAGAACCGGTGCTAAGACCTGATGCTCTACTGGCAAACTTAAGAAACCATCGGCTCGGTTAGCAAATGCTTGCTCTTTTTCGGCTCCCGTCGCGGTCACAATTACAGATATATGACGGGTTGCAGCGTCAGATTTTAGTAAAGTCAGTACATCCCAACCTGATAGCAGGGGTAGCAACGGATTTAAAAATATCGCTATTGGTTGCAAGCGCCGCGCTTTTTCGACTGCTTCTGTCCCCGATCGCGCAATCACTACGCGATATCCTAAACCTTTGAGTTGTTCGGTCAAGTCTTCAATATATCGAGCTACTGCTTCGACTACCAAGACCAACCGTTGCGAACTCGCAAGATGATGCTGTATGGGCGTACTAACTTGTTGACGAGCGGTTGCGGAGTTTTCCCGTGTCGGTTGATATCGTGTCTCCTCGTCTTCTCTGATTCCCATATCTGGTTCCGAAAAGCCTGTTTTCGGGGGACTGGGCGGCAGAAGTAGGGTAAACTGGCTACCTTTACCTTCACGCGATAAGAAACTGACATCTCCTCCGTGGAGGCGAGCCAAGGCGCGAGTTAATACTAGCCCCAAACCAGTGCCTTCAAATTGGCGGGTGAGGGGATTTTCTAGTTGTTGGAATTTTTGAAAGATTAAGTGTTGCTGGTGTTCGGGAATACCAATCCCTGTATCCCAAACTGTAAAGGCAATCCATCCTTCCCAACGACTTACCCGCAGCCCAATTTCGCCAGATATTTCGGTGAATTTAAAAGCGTTGGAAAGTAGGTGTACTAGCATCTGGCGCAAGCGCAATTCGTCTGCCACCATCTGATCCAAACCTAGTTCAATGGAAAGACAGAATTGAGGAGCAGATGAACGGGCATTTACAGGTGGCGGGGCAGATGTCGCTTTGGTGGTTTGAGTGTGGATAGCTTTGGCTTCCGATAGGGCGCGATCGCACACAGCCTGAATTTTCACCGGAGTCAGCGTCAAATCCATTTGTCCCGTCTCCATCCGGGTCAAATCTAAAATGTCATTCACCACACTCATCAGGTGGCGTCCGCTTTGATGAATCAGTCCGGCATAACGGGCTTGACGCTCGTTAAGTTCTCCTAACTGCTGATCCACTAGCAAGCGCGATAATCCCAAAACGGCAGTTAGGGGAGTTTTGAGTTCATGACTAATACAAGCTAAAAACTCGTCTTTTAACCGATTTAGTTGAATTAAATCGGCATTCTTCGCTGCTAGTTCTTTACAAAGTTGCTGCTGTTCAGTGACATCAGTAGCTAAAACCAACCACAAATCAGTGCTGAGTGCAATTTCCTTTTCAGCACTCATAACTTTAAATTCAGGATTATCTAAGGGAATTTTGGCAAACTGCCAGATTCGCTCTTGACCATTTTGCATTTCGACAACGCAGGTACAAGTACCCACTTGACTATCTAAATAGCATCGGCTGTATGCAGCATCACCTGATGCTTCTTGCTGAATTAGTTCTTCTTCATCAGTATGCTCATTCTCCCTACCATTGGGATGAACCTTGATTGCTGGTTGGGTGGCATATTCTGCTATTTCGGAGCGTTTAGGGGCAAGTATTGCCTCCACCTGTTGCCTAACCCCTTCTGGATCTTTTAAGGTTCCTAATTGCTGCCACCAGGCGGGATTTCGCGCTACCACCTCGCCAGTACCGGTTTGCAACATCAAAGGCCAAGGCAGTCTTTCTAGCAAGTGTACTAATGGCTGATGTCCTAATGACTTGGGTTCGTTTGGCCGACCATCATATTCATGGCGATGTTCGCTAGACTTTTGTAAGCCAGCCATACGTTCCTGAGCTAGCGATCGCAACAGGCGCGAACTATCCAATAGCCCCAAATATCGACCCTCGGAGTCAATCAGCGCCCAATCTAAGTTTTGGGCTTTTTCGACTTGTGAATCGCACCAGCGCAAGCTTAATCGCTCTACACGCTCCGAAGCTGATATTGTCTGTATTGGCTCAATTAGACCTTGACCCCAGGTAGAGAGCGATTGGTGTAAATTTAAATTTTTATCGTCACTTTGTGCTAATAATTTTGGGATTAAACGGGCAGAATACAGCAATCCGATGGGGCATTGCTGTTGATTCACTACTACCAAGCGATCGCACTGCTCTTGCTCAAAAATCTCCAACACCACTGCCAGAGAACTTGTTTGGGGGCAGCTAGGTACGGTTGCCTGAAAGTTATAAAGCGGGTAATCTAGCATTAACATAGGGATTTGGGGGTCATTCTTCCTGTGGAACCCTCCGGCATTTCCATCTGCCAGTTGATGGTCTTTTCGCCTGAAGTCATATCCTCTAAGAAGACTCATATAAGCAACTCTGGTTATTTCAACGCCATTAAAACAACGGGATTTCCCCTAACGGACACGGGAATTGCAAACGAGTGCATTTTTCTAAGAGGCGACGTTTCTAATTTTTAGCAACTAGCCAGCCTCCCCAGTGTCTTACTGGTATTTAAACTCCTCATCGATAGCGACGGCTAAGACAATTATGGCCCCAAAGATTCGCTTTAGAACCTTGAGGAATTATAATGATTTGGAATGCGACAATCCTTTAAGTTCGTTTAAGTATCTTATCAAGGAGCAAAATAAAAAAATCTATCTATTTATATACATAAGTATGTAAATCATGAGTTAATTACTGTGTCTTGCAATGCCGACGGATACCTCATCATCAAAGACCTACTAAGTTCTATCAGTTAGTTGCTCCACTAGAATGTTGAGTGCCTAGCACTATCTGCTCGCCTAGAGCGTTATTTTGGGGTTAAATCAGCACTTTACTGCACACGCAGTATTCCCCTACAAGCGTTAGCCAAACTTATCAGCCCGCGTTTCTTGGTCAGGGCGATCGAGGAGATATATTCAAGAATAGATGTTATTACCGATCTTGATTCTGCTATCTAATATTAACAAATGTTTAAATAATCCAGTTGACTTAGCCAACCAAAAAGGTTTGAGTAAGTGGCTGTGGCAATTGATAGACGCAATTATTGCTCAATTTTGCTACTTATCTGTTGCTGTAACAAGCTCTGGAACAATCAACTATTTACCAAATTGGCTGCTACTAAATCCAAGTAAGGCATACACTCTTGAGTACGTTTATGTATTTGCCAGTCAGATGCAAAAAAGCCAGCAGTATTTTCAGGAGATGACTCCGGCAGAAAGAGAAGGATTATTAAGACAGCTTAAAATAGATTATAGCCTAATTCTTATAGATTATTTTACTACAGACAAAACCCTCAAAGATAAAATTGATAAATTTATCAATACTATATTTTATGCTAATATTCCTGTGCCCCAAATAATCGAAATTCACATGGAGATAATTGAAGAATTTTCTAACCAGCTAAAATTAGAAGGTAGGAGCAATGAAACTTTACTTGATTACCGCCTAACGTTAATAGATATCTTGGCTCACCTGTGCGAAGTCTATAGGAGTTCGATTTCTAGATAAAATAAATGAAATTTATTGCTCTGTGTTCAACTGGGAACAAGCTACAACTGTGAGTAACGATGCATAGAAAAATATTGTATTTCTCTGATAATGATTAGTTATTAAGTATATGAATAAAGCCAGAAAAACCTACGTTCTCAAGCTTTACGTAGCAGGTAATACTCCTAATTCAGTCCGGGCATTAAAAACACTTAAAGAGATTTTAGAACAGGAGTTTGAAGGGGTTTATGCTTTAAAAGTGATCGATGTACTGAAAAGCCCGCAACTGGCGGAAGAAGATAAAATATTGGACACACCAACATTATCTAAAATTTTGCCTCCACCCGTTCGCAAAATTATTGGGGATCTTTCAGATAGAGAAAGAGTGTTGATTGGATTGGATTTGCTCTATGAAGAACTGAGTGAAGAAGACTTTGAAGAGTAAATTTTTCATCATAAAAAATTAATTCAAAATTTTAGTAATAAAAAAACAGGTTTTAATCCCCTTTTGTGATTGAGCAATGAGTGAAAAAGAGCAAGTAGAACCAAAACAACCACCGATAATTAGGGGTGTAGAAAAAATTCGGACGATGATCGAAGGGTTTGACGATATTAGTCATGGTGGTTTACCAATTGCTAGAACTACCTTGATTAGTGGTACATCCGGCACAGGTAAAACCTTATTCTCTCTTCAGTTTCTCTATAACGGTATCACCTACTTTGATGAAGCAGGAGTATTTGTAACCTTTGAGGAATCACCGAGTGATATTATTAAAAATGCTAATATTTTTGGTTGGAACTTGCCCCGCTTAATTGAAGAAGGCAAGTTGTTTATTCTTGATGCATCTCCCGATCCAGAAGGTCAAGATATCGTGGGAAATTTTGACCTTTCTGCACTCATTGAGCGCTTGCAATATGCCATCCGCAAATACAAAGCTAAACGAGTTTCAATCGACTCAATAACAGCAGTATTTCAGCAGTATGAAGCGATGGGAGTAGTGCGACGCGAAATTTTTCGTTTGGTAGCACGTCTCAAACTACTGAGTGTCACCACTCTAATTACCACTGAACGTAGTGAAGAATACGGGCCTGTTGCCTCTTTTGGAGTGGAAGAATTTGTTTCCGATAATGTAGTAATTGTTCGCAACGCTTTAGAAGGAGAACGCCGCCGCCGCACAATTGAAATTCTCAAATTGCGCGGCACAACTCACATGAAAGGCGAATATCCCTTCACAATTACTAATGAAGGAGTTAACATCTTCCCACTCGGAGCAATGCGCTTGACTCAACGTTCTTCTAATGTCAGGGTATCTTCTGGCGTCAAAACTTTAGATGAAATGTGCGGTGGGGGTTTCTTTAAAGATTCAATTATTTTGGCGACAGGAGCTACAGGTACTGGTAAAACCCTGTTAGTAAGCAAATTTATTCAAGATGGCTGTCTCAATGGAGAACAGGCGATATTATTTGCTTATGAAGAGTCACGCGCCCAACTATCTCGTAATGCTTCCTCTTGGGGAATTGATTTTGAAGAATTAGAAGATCAAGGTTTACTCAAAATAATTTGTACCTATCCTGAATCAACTGGTTTAGAAGACCACTTACAAATTATTAAATCAGAAATTGCTATTTTCAAACCTGCTCGGATTGCCATTGATTCTTTATCAGCACTAGCTAGAGGAGTTACGAATAATGCATTTCGGCAGTTTGTAATTGGTGTGACAGGTTATGCTAAACAAGAAGAAATTACTGGTTTTTTTACCAACACAACCGACCAATTTCTAGGAGCGCATTCGATTACTGACTCTCACATTTCCACGATTACCGATACAATTCTGATGTTACAGTACGTAGAAATTCGTGGAGAAATGTCGCGGGCAATTAACGTATTCAAAATGCGCGGGTCTTGGCATGATAAAGGCATTCGTGAGTATAATATTACTGCTGATGGGCCCGAAATTAAAGATTCTTTCCGAAACTACGAACGGATTATCAGCGGTGCTCCTACTCGCGTTAATATCGATGAAAAGGCGGAACTTTCTCGCATTGTTAGACGTTTTGAAGACAAACAGAGTTCCGAACCCTAAATTTAGTATCGTAGTATATTCTTTCCTAAGTTTAGTATCGTGCTATATTCTGTGGTGAAGAAAGGTTTTCTGCCGCTAGATTGATTTTCGTGTGAGGGATGCGGTGAAAGGACAGCAATTATTTTATAGCTTCTTACCTGGTGTAACGGCAGCAGTTTTAACAACTCAGCCTGCTTGGGCTGGTACTGCGAAACTAACTGGGATACAACTGGCATCTTCTCCTAGTGTTTTGACTTCTACTTATGGTCAAGGCTTGGTTGTGGATACCATAAAAAATAGGCAACTGCCTAACAGTGCAAATGTTAGTGTTCCAACCCTAGTACCTGCTTTGGGTTTTACTAAACTTAGTGTGAAACCTTTAAGTAATAACAGTATTCCAGTATTTACGGCTGAAAATACTGTTGTGCCAATAAAACAACTACTTAAGAAAGATAAAGGTAGATTTTTTAGTTTGACACCTACCTCTAATTCTTCCCAAGCTCAAAAGAACCAAAAACAGAGTAATTCGAGTGCTTCTGGGCAGAAATTAAAGAAGATACTAGTTCCCAACTATACTTCAAAAACCCCATCTGTCCAAAAAGAAATTTTGTCCCTGTCTTCTGCACAGCAGCCAGTGGTTCAAAAGATAAATACTGTTACTCAGTTGCAAACATTTTTACAAACTTCAGCGACAGGTGCAGGAGCAGCAAAACTGTTGTCAGCGCAGAGGTGTCCACAGGAGTTGAGCAAAAGCAAAACTGACTCCTTGACTTTGCTGCTAACCTCAAGCACCTGCTTACAACAAAATGCTATTGGTCGCTTGGCTCAGAGTAATACCACGATTCCGACAGATTCGACGCCAATCACTGTGCCAGGAACTGTAACTCCTGCACCAGGAGGTTCGACGCCAATCACTGCGCCAGGAACTGTAACTCCTGCACCAGGAGGTTCAGTGCAACCTTCTACTGTGCCAGGAACCGTAACTCCTGTGCCGTCAGGGTCGGTGCAACCTTCTACTGTGCCAGGAACCGTAACTCCTGTGCCGTCAGGGTCGGTGCAAGTTCCAGAGAACCTAATTCCTAACTCAAATCCCCTGCAATTTCCCACCAAACCGGAGGAGGTGCAACTTCAAGGAAATCAGCCGATTACTTTGGCACAGGCTCTGGAGTTGGCACGGCGTAACAATCGCGATCTACAGGTGTCCTTATTGGAGCTAGAACGCAATCGAGCGGTTCTACGCGAGGCACAAGCTGCTTTATTGCCCACTCTGGGACTTAGCACGGATCTGACTCGTGGTCAATCTTCTAGCGGTCAACTTCAGAACGAATTAAGCGGACCGTTTGCCGCTAACCAAGATCGACCCAGTACATCTTTTTCTGGTCAAGCACAACTTTCATATAACCTTTATAGTTCTGGGAGAGTGCAAGCTAGCATCAGAGCGGCTGAAGAACAGGTACGTTACTATGAGCTTGCTGTAGAAACTCAGTCTGAGACAATCCGTTTGAATGTTGCTACTGACTACTACAATTTGCAACAAGCGGATGAACAAGTACGCATTAGTCAGTCGGCTGTGGTGAACTCTGAAGCTAGTTTGCGTGATGCAGAAGCTTTAGAGCGAGCTGGGGTTGGTACGCGGTTTGATGTGTTGCGATCGCAGGTGAATTTAGCAAATGCCCAACAAAATTTAACTAATGCTAGATCCCAGCAGTTGATTTCCCGTCGTCAATTAGCAACTCGGATAAGTTTGCCGCAAGGAATAAATATCAGTGCCGCTGACCCTGTACAATTAGCTGGTCTTTGGAACCCAACCCTAGAACAAAGTATTGTGTTGGCTTATCAAAATCGTCCGGAACTGCAACAGTTTTTGGCACAACGCAATACTAGTGAGCAACAGCGTAGACAGGCTCTTGCAGAACTGGGCCCCCAAGTTAGTTTGGTCGCCAGCTACGACCTGCTCGATCAGTTCAATGATAATGTCAGCGTTACTGATGGTTATTCATTCGGAGTTAGGGCAACCCTAAGTTTGTTTGATGGCGGAGCAGCAAGAGCAAGAGCATCTCAACAGAGAGCTAATATTGCGATCGCAGAAACTCAATTTGCTGAACAGCGCAACCAAATTCGGTTTCAGGTAGAACAAGCTTATTCTACCCAGCAATCTAGTTTGGAGAATGTTCAAACCGCTAATACCGCTTTAGAACAAGCCAGGGAAGCTCTACGTTTAGCGCGTTTGCGATTCCAAGCTGGTGTAGGTACTCAAACTGATGTGATTAACTCTGAAAACGACCTCACACAAGCTGAAGGTAATCGAGTTACAGCAATTTTGGATTACAACCGCGCTTTAGCTCAGTTACAACGGTCTGTTACCCTCAGAGCATTCCGCTAATTAGCTGAAACTCAACTGAATCAGTATTTTTGATTGCTGTTGTGTTTTGTAATCCACTTTGCACCTTCTATCAGAGGATCGCAGATTCCAGTAATGTTTTTGATAAAAAGCTAGCTAAAAGCCTCATTTATTCAGTGTATTAACTGGAAAGATGAGGCTTTTTAGTCCAAAAAGCAATATTGTAAATTGTAATTTTTGAGAAATTCTTTAGCGATCGCTAAAGAATTACGCCAACAAAATCTGAAGGGAAAGAGTTGTTTCAATACTTGTCGGGTTTTGGGGAAAAGGGGAAAGAAAAAACCTTTAACCTAAACCCAGTAACCTTTTCCCCAAATCCAATTCCGAGTTAAAAATCCAAAACCCCAGCAGTATTGAGAGTTGTTTTTGTGAGATATGTATTGGACTTAACAGATAAGCGCTATAGTCAAATTTGGACTAACATAACTGAGTGTTCGCTCGCTTGCCTTGTCAAAGACTCATGACTAAAGTAACATCTCAAGAAATTGCACAGTTTCGCTCTCAATTGGCAGACGATCCTAGCGATATGGAAGCGCTGGATTTAATTGAAGACTGTGATGGAGATTTGGAAGATGCAGCGATGACGCTAGCTATCCGAGCAGGACAACAACCAGAAAGAGCAAATTCCGAGTGGTTAGATGCCTTGGCTAGAAAATGGCGTGTGGTCGTTTGCGAACCAGAATATCGAGAAGATTTGCTTAATACTTCTCTTGTGAAGATGATGGAACATCTAAAAACAACGCCAACATTTCCTAAGATTTTGGCAACGCCAGTTTTGCTATATGTCCTCAAGCAAGGCGTAAACAATTTTTGTGAGCCACTAGATTTGCTAAAATGATCGGCCCGCGTTTTAATCGTGAGATTAAAATCGCGGCTACGCAAACATAGACGCAAAGGGGCTTCAAAGCTCTTAATCTGACCCTAGTCCGTGCAGACAGACTAGCCTGTGGGAAGACTTTCACTGCGTTTGTGTAGTCCTTCTAGTGCTTTGGTGCAAGATGTGAGCCTCGTAACTTCTGATGTAAGTCTTGGAGTAATTCAGGTGTATGACTTCTAGTCATGCGAGGTTCAATCCACCAGGACTGATACGCTGTTAATTAAGGCAAAACTTCTATTAAACAAATTTAGACAAATTGTAAAATCAATGAATTACCTTGTTGCCGTATTACCAGACCGCATTCAAGCCGAAGCTGCTTACTTAGCTTTAGAAAAAGAAGGCATTAACAGCACTATTTTGGGAAGAGGGTATAAAACGGCTGACGAGTTTGGCTTAATTGACCCCAAAGAACAGGCTAAAAAGCAAGCAAAACAAATGGCAACTTGGCTGATACCATTTGGCTTTTTTGCAGGTTTTACATTCAGCCTGATTACTGGTTTAGATACTTTTGCTTGGGCGGGTGAAGTTGGCAATCACATTGTTGGCGGACTGCTGGGTGCTGCTAGTGGTGCAATGGGTGGTGTCTTTGTCGGTGGCGGAGTCGGTTTACTTGTAGGTGGTGGTGATGCTTTACCTTATCGCAACCGCTTAGATGCAGGTAAATATTTAGTCGCCGTTCAAGGTTCTGAAACTCTGACTCGCCAAGCAACCAAAATATTACGTCAGTTCGATCCAGAAAATATCCAAGGTTATGCCGATACAAATACTGTGTATTGAATAAATCATAGTTTACAGATCGCGACACAGCGGCTTGAGTTACTTTCCTGTTCTTTGAAGATAGCGTCAGCCGCTGCGATCGCCAACAAATCTCAAGTAGAAAGGCTAACCCAATCTGGACAAGAACTATAGAAATGGGAATTAAAGCTAGAATCAAGATAGTTATAGCAAATTAATTCTCAATTAATAACTGATAATTTTTAAGAATGTTGCCACGAGAAGAACTTTTAAAAGGTGTTGAAAATCGAGATAGTGTAGCTCGTGCAATCGATCAAGCAGAGCAAGCGATCAAAACTTGGGAAGTGGTTTTGACAGATTTTCTATCTCCCCCAGAATTGGCAGAAATTCAACGAGTGTTTAACCGATTAACAGAAGTGCAATTAGTTGCGTGGGGTGGATATCCGCAAGCTGAACGCCAAAGAATAGCGATCGCTCGTTCGGAACTTCCGTTAGATCGATCTCAAGTCAGCCTTGTAGCTGTAGAAATTGCAGGTAATTTCCTATTTGATACCGCCTCTCACCGCGACTTTTTAGGCGCAATGTTAGGGACGGGAATTGTTCGCGAAAAGACGGGAGATGTGATTGTCTTAGGAGAACGGGGGGCGCAGGCGATTGTTGCACCAGAATTGGTGGAATTTTTGTCCATGAGCCTCAAACAGGTGCGATCGGTTCCTGTGAAAACTCAGCAGATTGAGCTAACAGAATTAAAGGTTCGGGAACCCAAGAAAAAAGAATTAACTACTGTGGAGGCTTCTTTAAGATTAGATGCGATCGCATCTGCTGGTTTTGGTATGTCCCGCAGCAAAATGGTTGATTTCATCGATGCTGGTGATGTCCGCGTCAATTGGAAGGAAGTTACTCAAGCTAGTTCTCAAGTCAAATCAGGCGACTTAATCGCCATTCGCTCTAAAGGGCGTTTAGAGGTTGGAGAAATAGCCGTTACCAAAAAAGAGCGTTACCGAGTTCAATTAACAAGATATATGTAATAAGTGAGGAGTGAAAAGTTAGGAGTGAGTAGTTTTAAATACATCAGTTTATTTAACTTCAAATTCCAAACTCTTGTACAGACGCGATTCATCGCGTCTCTTAACTCCAAACTCTTGTACAGACGCGATGAATCATGTCTCTATTCCTAAATAGATACTTAATACTTAGGCTTTAAAACGTTTCGCTAACATATTCAGTAGAAGTTTGCGCGGTACAAGCCGAGATAATTTGCTTCTAATTTGAGTAGTACTATCAGAGCTAATAACAGTTGGATAGCCTTTTTCTAAAGCCTCTAAAGATTCCCAAACCACTTTTTCGCAAGAATAAACTTTATCTGTACTACCTGCCAGCGCTGGAGGAAAATTAGCTTCTGCAAAAAAGTTTGTTTCTATTGGCCCTGGACAAGTCACTAAAATACGGACACCATACTGATAATTTTCTGCCCATAATGCTTCACTAAAGCTGAGAATAAAAGCTTTACTAGCAGCATAAACAGAAAGGTATGGTATTGGTTGAAATGCGGTAATCGAGGATACGTTAATAATACTTCCAGAACGACGTTGCCGCATCAATGGTAAAAATTTGTGGGTTAAATCTACCAATGCCAAAATGTTTAATTGTACGATTTTGACTTGTTTTTCTCCATCTCCTTCAGCAAAATCGCCATAGGAACCAAAACCAGCATTGTTGATTAATAAGTCAATGGTTAATCCCTTTGATTTTGTGGCATCAAATACACTAGCTGCTGCATTAGGTTCTGTGAGGTCTTTTACTATAACATCTATTTGAATGTTGTATTGTTCTTGTAGTTGTTTAGCTAATTGGTTTAGTTTCTCTTCAGAACGAGCAACGAGTACAAGATTTGTCTTGCGTGCAGCTAGTTCTTGAGCAAAGGCTTTACCAATACCACTAGAGGCACCAGTAATTAAAGCAGTTGACATTCTACATATTCAGATAATTTTTAAGCACTTATAAATCTTAGCTATGTTGACTATAAATTTTAACTACCCAAAGTGATATATCCAAAAGGGTAAAAGCAAGATTTAGTGACTTTTGGAAACTATATTAATTCTCCAAATATACCGATATGGGAGATTCTTAAATCTTCTTCATCTGTATATTGAATAGACGAGTCGATTTTTTCTGGTCATTCTGCGTCTTGGCGCAACCACTTAAATACAAATTTAGAGTCCAAATGCTTAAGATTAGAAAATATCTGCTTCCATTGGCTTCGTCTAATTCGGTCACAAATAATGATTTTTATAATAGCCATTCAAATTCATTTTGAATTGCCAATTACCATTTTTCAGACCAATAGATAATTTCTGAAGTGGAACTATTAATAGCAACGCCGTAGCTGTCTCCATGATTCCACTTAAAGCCAGGTCTACCTTTGTCATCTGTATTTAATACCAATATTTCATAAGTAGCTGGAAAAGATTCTGTAGGAGAATCACTAGTATAGAAGAAAGTTGTCGGCACACCGTTAGGTTGGTTTATGTGGTCGTTTGTGTCACCACCTATATATTTATGCTTGGCACTATTTCTATATTGTGAAAGTAATTTTTCTATCTTCTTTGGTGGCTCTTTTAACCTAATTTGAAAAAAACTACTTCCTTGCAAAACTTTGGGAGAGTAAGCGATGCGAACGTCTTTAGCATCAGGGGGAATCTCATTAGGAAAATGTTTTATTTGGTCATTTTCAGACCATAGTTGATTACGAATTTCTTTGTAGCGTGATGTATCAGTTATAATTTTAGGCTCGCTAGTACTGTTAAAAGTTGTTCTCAGAAAAAAGCTTCCCCCGACAATACTAAGACTAGCAAGGGCTAATAGAAATTGCGATCGCTTCATCAAGTTGGGTCTATCTAACTTTCATAGTCATATACCCAACTAATAAACTAAATTCGTACTATTGCGGATATCGAATCAGAGATATTAACAGAAACTTTGTATATTCAGAGGAAAATTGAAATAATTGTAAAATTAATGTGAAGTTAGTCAATGATTACCTAGTCAAATACCGTAGGTAATCCTGATTGAGTCCAGTACTACCGTTTTAGCTAACGAAATCAATTCCACAGCCATCCATTTTTTTCAATTCTTCCTGATGCAGCAATAACTAAAGCGGATATATAAATAGTAGATGCACCTTAATTAAATTACAGCCTTCAGCTTTTAGTTGAGGGCTTTTTTTATGGCTGATATTTTTTATTCTGAAAAAATAAATTTACTCAAAAGTCTAATTTTCCCGGATATGGCAATAAATAAAGCGGATTAATAAATGGTAGATGCACCCTAAGAATTTACAGCCCTCAGCCAAAAGCTGGAGGCTTTTTTATTGCTCATACTTTTTTCGCGAAAAAAATAAATTTTATTAAAAGTCTAATTTTCCCGGATATGGCAATAAATAAAGCGGATTAATAAATAGTAGATGCACCCTAAAAATTTCCAGCCTTCAGCTTTTAGTTGAAGGTTTTTATTATTTTAATATCGATGGCAGTAAACTGGGAGCTAACCACAAAGCATAACCAATAAATCCAAACAGCAAAGTAATCACGGCAGTAATACCGTAACTGATGCAAATTAATAAACCATCAGATTCGATAGTGGCAACAGTTAAAAGTAAAATACCGATAGTCGGGATAGGATTTGTAAACGGAATTGGTAATATTAGTAATACTGTTAATAAAGAGATACAAAACCCATTAATTCGCCAAACCAAAGGATTATGAGCTATTTTTGCTAATCGAGGACGGGCGATTTTCTGGAAAACTTTGGTAAGCCGTCCCAAATTTTGCAAAAGTAACTGGGCGAAGGAACGAGGAAATTTGTAGTTGGCGATTCTTTTCGGTAGCCAAGGCGATCGCCTTCCTAAAACCATTTGCACTGACAACAGTAAACAAGCACCACCAAATGGGCCAGTTAATCCCGGTGGCATAGGAAGCAAAAAAGGCAAAACTAATAATGTAATTACCAGACTGAAGCCCCGTTCTGAGGTTTCTGTCAGAATATCGCCTAGAGTCAGTGGTTGTTCGGCTAGGCGTTGCAACAGGGATTTTATATCTTGAGAAAATCTCAGATGCATTTGGCGTGAGTTGATGCGAGTTCCCTCTTTGTAGTAGAGGAAGATGAGAGAGAATAACTTCTAAACTTTGCCAATTTTAGATTTTGAATTTCAGGAAAATCTAAAATCTAAAATTGAATGACTCCTAACTCTTGCTTTCTGGGGGTACAAAAACAGCTATAGCTTTAGGTATAACCCGAAAATGAGCAGGTGTGTAGGTAGTAATTTCACCATCTGTATTGATAGGGCGAGGTTTGCGAGTATGTATCTCTATTTCTTGACCTTGATGGGAGCGTACACTCTGCCAATGTATATGTCGCCCTCGTCGCATTGCGGGTAATAATAATATAACCTGCCACCAGTGTTCAATCTCCAAGCTATAAAGGTCTAGCCTTTGATCGTCTATTGTGGCATCGTCAGCCACTGCCATACCACCACCGTAATAGCGGCCGTTACCGACTGCAATTTGAACTGTTTTGACGCGAACCAATTCACCGTTGATTGTAATTTCTGCTGTAAAAGGTCTGGCTTCCAAAAGCACTTGCAATGCAGTGGCAGCATAGGCAAATACTCCCCAGCGGCGCTTAACTTCTTTGGTAAGTCGTTGGGTAATTTTTACACTCAATCCCATACTGGCAACGTTAAAAAAGTGCTTGCCATTCACACAACCCAAGTCGATACGCTGTAAATGTCCATCTCCAATAATTTTGCAAGCTTCGTTGAGGGTATTTGGGATTCCCAAAGTTCTCGCTAGATCGTTGGCAGTTCCCAGAGGCAAGATTCCCAAAGGTAACTGAGTCTCAATTAAAGCATCTACGGCAGCATTTAGAGTACCATCTCCTCCGCCAATAATTACCAAGTCAACTCGATCCTTATGGCGAAGTATAACTTCAGCAAGATGTTTGGGATCTTCTGTAGACTCCTCAATTAAATCAAAGCCTAATGTTTTCAGACTTTGAATCGCTTCCGATAGACCCTTTTGCCCTTGACGAGCATGACGATTTACTAACAGCAGTGCGCGGGAACTCATGGGTAGTACCTTTTGTTGTTGATATGTCCAATTATCCGCATGTATGTATTCGTTTGATGTTGACTTTAAAAAAGTGTTTAGGCTGTGATGAAAGTTATTACAAATTCATTTTCATAACATTTATTATATTGTGACTATTAATTTTTAATTTTTCTTTTTCTTTAGTTTAGCTCTACTAGACCTCAGTGTGTTTATCTTCAACAAATATAATTATTACTCCTCAGTTAAATGAATTTTAGGTGTTTTTATTTATCAAATAGCGAGTTGTTCAAATATTATTATGCCAAACGCAAGAGATATTTTTCATTAAAATAGATACATTTACAGTAGATTGCAACTTTGTGAGGTACAGATTATTTTAGGACTTACGCAAGTGTCACAAAAAAATCGGATTTGTAGTTTGTAGTAAGGGTTTTAGCCCTTATTTTGAGGACTAAAGTCCTCTCTGTGAGACGCTACGCGTAGCTTGCTTCCCCGGAGGGGTACACTACGAACTGAAAATAATGTGCCAGTTGCGTAAGTTCTGTATTTGTAAGGGCACAACAATGTTCATAGGTGTCAACTTAAGCTAAAAGCTTTGTCAAACTCTTGTTTCTAGCCTCTTGGCTGGAAATGCACTTCAATTGGGCTGCTGCCGCGAGTTCGGGAGGCGGAGCCTCTAGAACAGCATTCCCAGTCTGAGACTGGGAACGAGACGAACGCTGTTTATAGCGCTTCTGTGTTGAATCCAATACGGCGCTAGTTGGTTGCTTAACGGCGAGAAATCCCTATCTTGATTTGGAATTTTGGTTTTATGACTTTTTCGGGTCGGTGTTGCGACCAATAATTGCTTGAAACACGTCCCCTAGTAAAAAGAAAAATGCCGCAACTAACACTACAAGCATTAAACCTGTAAGGGCCGCAAAGGGAGAGATGATAAACAAGATTAAAAGCGCAAACATCAAAATCTTTAGTAATGTCTTATTCATCTTTTTTCATATTGAATAATATGTGTGTTCTCTACAAATAATCAATGAATTAACAATCTGTCACCTGTCTTCTGTTAGATTTAATCTGTGCGCGCTTACTTTTGTGGTCAAGGCGTTTTCTTTGAGAACTGCGAGTTGGTTTAGTGGGTTTGCGTTTGATTGTTACGACAACTGCGCTTTGAATGAGTTCTTGAAGTCGTTTCAAGGCTGACTCGCGATTGTTCTCTTGGCTTCGATGTTCCTGGGCTTTAATTACAACTACTCCTTCTTGGTTAATGCGGCGATCGTTGAGCTTTAAAAGCTGTTGTTTATAATAATCTGGTAATGATGAAGCCGCAATATCGAAGCGCAAGTGGATAGCGGTAGAAACTTTATTTACATTTTGTCCTCCTGCTCCTTGAGAGCGAATCGCAGTAATTTCAATCTCAGTCTGTGGGATAATAACATTATTGGAAATTTGCAGCATTACTCACAAGGCAAAAAAGAAACTTGTAACTTTGGGATAAACTTTTTTTACTCGGTTTGCTCGGCTAAATCTATCATTACATCTGGGTCTTCATTGTTGTTCAAATTCACTTCTAAAGTCTGTCCTTGGATTGTCACTTTATCGCCCGGTACTAGTCGCCGTCCTCGTCGAGTTTCCAGCATCCCGTTTACTTGGACATCACCACCTTGAATCATCAGCTTGGCTTGCCCTCCAGTTGGCACTATACCCATCAACTTTAAAAATTGATTTAACTTAATTGTGTTGTCTCTAATTTTCTTCATAGTAAATAAATGTACACAATCTTAATTGTATCGTGGTCTTCTCAGAGGATGTTTGAAAAGTCATGATTGATGTATCAAATATTTTTTTACCCCTCCCTAACCCTCCCCTTGTAAAGGGGAGGGAACCGGATTTTTCTTGTTTCCCCCTTTTATAAGGGGGGATTAAGGGGGGTAAAAACGCAATTAAAAGCACAGTCAACCACTTTTCAAACAACCTCTCAAGCCAAAGCGTAAATCTGTTACACCATATAATCAGCTAAGTACAGTATTTGATTAATTCGTAGCAAATTTAGTTTGGCAATACCCTGCAATGCGATTGCATCGGCAAACAATGCCATTGCGTTAGCCTGCATTTAATAACGTTTCGCTTTTACGCAAAACTTTGCTGAGAAATGTGAATTTACAGCAGTTTTCATTTAATTGAACTGTATATGTTGTAGAAGCACAACAATGCTGTACCTCTACTGTGTGGTGTATTTACCTGAAAATTGCTAATTTTATTAATTGGTTGTGATGGAGCGACGCCGAGTAGCCCGTCGTAGATATCGCTCTAACAAAAACTGTAATACCAGTTATTATCTATAATGTTGATCGACAAAACTGCCAGATATGGGCTAAAAACTAGTCTGGAAGGTTCTTTTAGTGTGTTCAGGGGACTGGATCTATGATTAAGCTTGGTTTATTGGTACAGTCCCAGAATAACTCTTTGGGTATCGGAAAAGTTACGGAAATATCTGATACCAATGCAAACGTTGAGTATTTCTGCTCTATAGGCCAACGTCTCCAAAAAACTTTACCTTTAAGTTCGCTCTCTCAAGTCAAGCTGGAACCCCAGGCTCGATGCTATATTAAGTCCCAAACTCAGGATAAATGGATAGTGGGCAGAGTTTTTATCTGGGATGATGATACAGAAATGTATCAAATTGATTTACCAGATAAGAAAACTGCGATCGCATCTGTTGAAGATATTTACGTTCGTTGTAATCTACCAAATACAGACCCCATCCAAACTCTGGCGATGAAGGGTCACGAAACGCCCTATTTCCACGACAAAAGATTGGCTTTCGTGAAATCCTTAATTCAGCAACGCGCTGTGAGTCGCGGGATGACGGGGCTGATTTCGGCAAATATTAATCTTTATCCTCACCAAGTTGAAGTAGTGCGGCGGGTACTAGAAGACCCAATTCAACGCTACTTGTTAGCAGATGAGGTGGGACTGGGAAAAACCATTGAAGCGGGTGCGATTCTGCGTCAATTTCTTCTCGATGAACCGAAAAAAAATGCGGTGGTATTAGTTCCGCAATATTTGCTCAAACAATGGCGGACTGAGTTAGAAAACAAGTTTTACATCTCCCATTTTGGCAAACGGGTAGCGGTGCTGGCGGTTGAAGATATTCATAAAATCAATCTGAAAGCAAGGATAGGCTGCTTAATTTTAGATGAAGCCCATCATATTGCAGCAATGGCAACCTCTAAGGATGCAACAGTGCGCCAGCGTTTTCAGACTTGCAAAGAACTTGCTCATAAAAGCGATCGCTTACTTTTATTATCTGCCACTCCAGTTCTCAATCACGAGCAGGATTTTCTGGCCATGTTGCACTTGCTCGACCCGACAACCTATAAAATTGGCGATCTAGAAGGTTTTCGCGCCAAAGTTGAAAGCCGTCAGCAAATTGGTAAACTTCTGCTTTCTTTTAAAGAAGGTGCAGCACCAGAGGTTCTCAAAAGCAACTTGCAGCAATTGCGAAACCTCTTGGCTGAGGATAAGTATTTACTGAAGCTGGCGGATGATTTAGAAAATTTACCAGCAAATTCTCCTGAACAAGAGCAAATCGTTCAAGCAATTCGCGTCCACGTTAGTGATATTTATCGACTACATCGGCGAATGCTTCGCAACCGTCGCGCGGCGGTGGAAGATGTGATATTTGACCGCAACTTTACGCCGAAAGAAGAGTATGATTTAGACGAGCGATCGCTTGATATCCACGAACTGCTCAATCAATGGCAAAGTGTTGCTCCTAATGAAAAGCAATATCAGCGAATTTTTCTGCTGTTATTTCTCGCTGCTGGTACTTGGTTAGGGATTTTAGAGCAAGTAATTACGGCGCGGTTAACTGCGAAACCTCATGCTAAACTCACGCAGGAGTTTAAAGAAGATGATGTTCGCCTGTTAACTACAACCCCCAAATTCTCAGGGGAAGAAGAGATTCTCCAATCTTTACTAAAAATTGTTCGTCAACCTCAAGAGGACGGACAACGGACGGAAAATTTAAAAACAGTGCTGCTGAATCAGCTAGGTACTTATTTCAAAATTCCCGCAAACGTTCGGAAGAATCAAAAGGAATTTATCACCAGGATACAGCAGAGAATTAAAAGACCAATTACTGGCGATATTCTGCCCAAATTTGTTGTATTTACCAGTTTTGTGCAAACTTGTGGCGAAATTGTCCGGTATTTATCTGATACCTTTGGTGCAGAGACAATAGCCAGCCATCAATTTGGAGAATCACCAGACAAAGTTGAGGAAGGGTTAAATCGGTTCAAGAATAACCCCAACTGCTTTATTTTAGTATGCGATCGCTCTGGAGAAGAAGGGCGTAACCTTCAGTTTGCCGATTGGTTAATTCATTTTGACCTGCCTTGGTCGCCTAATCAATTAGAGCAGAGAATTGGCAGACTTGACCGCATCGGCAGCAAAATTGGCATTCAATCTAGTGCCTTGATTGGCCCATACTTGGAAGATAGCCCTCATAATGCTTGGTATAAAGTATTAAAAGATGGGTTTGGTATTTTCCAACAATCAATTGCCAGTCTCCAGTTTTATGTTGATGAGAAACTTGCAGAATTAGAAACAGTTTTGTTTCAATCAGGTGCGGCTGGATTGTTAGAGATGGTTTCACCAATCCAAGAGCAAATTGAAACAGAAATAGCCAAAATTAGCGAACAAAATGCTCTAGATGAAATTGATGCCAACGATGAAATTGCTACCGAGTATTTTCAAGAACTAGATAATTACGATGCTCGTCATCTAGAAATGAAACGAGCAATTGAAGGCTGGATTTGCGACGCGCTGGGATTTAGAGGACTGAATAACCCCGATTCATCAGAACTGCGACGTTATCAGCCAACAACGCGGACATTGGTGCCGATAAATGATTTACAAAACCGTTTTGCTGAGAGTTCTTTAGACCAATTTGGTACTTATAATCGCAGAGTAGCAAACCAAAATGCTGGTATTAAACTCTTTCGAGTTGGCGAAGGATTTATCGAAGCACTCTTGAACTATATCAATTGGGATGACCGAGGTGAAGCCTTTGCTTTGTGGCGCACTGATGCATCTTGGGACGCGAAAGAAGGGAAAGAGTGGTTTGGTTTCCAGTGCAATTATGTAGTCGAGGCAAATTTAAGAACTGCCAAACAAGTTTTACTAGATAACAAACTAGATAATTCTCAATTTAAAAACTTGCAGCGCCGCGTTGATGCTCTATTTCCACCAATTATAGAAACTATCTATGTTGATGGTCGCAAGCAGCCAATCCGGGTTGTTGAAGATAAAGCACTCTTAAGTATTCTGCAACGTCCATATAAAGATAAAAACAATAATCAAGGACGAGATTACAACTTAGCAAAAGAGCGCTTAGGAATTATTGACGATTTTGTTGACCCTAGTAAATGGCAAAATTTTTGCTATGAAATGCGTAACGCTTCTTCAGAATTACTTGCCAATCGTCCCGATTTTATTGACTTATGTCAAAGTTGTGCTAAAGTCGCCGAAAAGAAATTAGCCAATAGAGTAGAACAATTACGCCTACGTTTAAACCAGCAGAGTTGGGATAATGCATTAGCTGAAGAATTGAAGGTAGAAACTGCTTTAAATGCAGCTATTCTAGAGGGAATTCGTCAGCCGCTTCTGAGGCTTGATTCTGTGGGTTTTATTGTGGTATCGGGGCGATCGCTTGTGCAATTTGAGTGATATGGTGTGTGATTAAATAGCTTTGTAATCCTAATTGAGAGCTTGATATCCCCGACTTCTTTAAAGAAGTCGGGGATATTTTTGTTCTGGTGTTACTGATGGTATTGCTATAAAAACATATACAGCAGCTCTCAAGTAGATGAGGTACAAAGTATAGGACTGCTAAAATTATGTTTTTATTGAGAATGAATAATGAACGAATAACGAATAAGATTTAGAAAAAACGCGATCGCTGTTATTAAGCAGGGTGTAATCCATCGCAGTATCAAAAAATTCACAAACAAAAGGAGAACCGATGACTGATAAAAAGGTCGTGTTAGTAACAGGAGCATCATCTGGATTTGGGCAATTAACTGCTCAAAAGCTTGCTCAAGAAGGTTACTGGGTCTTCGGTACTAGTCGCAAGGAACATCCAACTGTACAAGATGTGGAAATGTTGACACTCGATGTTACCTCTGAGTCTTCAGTCCAATCATGTATCAAACAGTTGCTTGCACGGACTAATCGCATTGATTTAGTGATTAACAATGCTGGACAAATTCATGCCAGCATGATTGAAGAAACTTCTTTAGAACAAGCCAAGGAGGTTTTTGATACTAACTTTTGGGGTGTTGTCCGAGTTAGCAATGCTGTTTTACCAGTTATGAGACAGCAGCGTAGTGGGCATATTATTAATATCAGTTCAGTGGCGGGATTGATTGGCGCACCAGGCCAAGGTTTTTACAGTGCAAGTAAGTTTGCACTCGAAGGTTATAGTGAAGCATTGAGCGTGGAACTAGACCCTTTCAATATTAAAATATCTTTAATTGAGCCTGGTTACTTTAAGACCAACTTCAACCACGCCATGTTGTCATCCACATTAAATTACGCTGATTACGACAATGTACGCGATGTGATTCGCTCAACTGTTAGTCAAGCAATTGCACAAGGCGACGATCCGGAAAAAGTCGCACAGACGATTCTATTTGCTGCTCGTAGTCGGTCGCCACGATTACGCTATCGTGTTGGCAATGAGGCACAATGGTTGCCTCGCTTAAAAGCAATATTGCCAGATAACTTATTTCGATTTGGTGCGCGCAAGCGGTTGAATTTACCATAAATCACAACCAAATCGACAACGCCCGATATCACACGCTCAAAGAAGGTGCTAGGGCTAAAGTTTTTGTCAGATCGGTAAGGAGAACGCGATCGCACAAGTTAAACAGTTCTGCCTCAGTAGAAGTATGTCGCATCAAGCGTAAAAAATGACCTTCAGTGTCAACACTCAGAGCAATGTAGTTGAGGAACATTTTCAGATAGCCGACGCGCGATCGCTCTGGCATATTTGCTGCTGTGGGGGTTTGCCATAAACGATCGATATAGTTGCGTACCTCCGCCAAAGGAACGGGCGCGATCGGTTCTTTTCGCAAAGCTTGCCGAATTTGATTAAAAATCCAAGGATTCCCGATCGCCCAGCGTCCCACCATCACACCCGCCGCGCCCGTTTGAGAAAGCACTTCAACAGCAGTCGTCGCTGAGTTGATATTGCCATTAGCCAGCACTGGACAATCGACTCGTCTAACTGCTTCAGCGATTAAATCATATTTCACTGCCCCGTGGTACATATCTTTGACGGTGCGACCATGTAAAGAGAGCAAATCAATGCTGTGGCGATTGATTATATCTAGAATTTTGTAAAAATTATCTGTATTTTCAAAGCCTACGCGCATCTTGACAGTCAAAGGGCGATCGCTAACTGCTTGCCGTAGTTCTCCCAAAATCCGATCCACTTTTTCCGGTAAGAGCAGCAATCCACCTCCAACATTTTTGCGATAAATTCTAGGTGCTGGACAGCCCATGTTCAAGTCAACTCCAGCGATATTATAGTTGCAAAGTTCCTTCGCTGTTCTGACTAAATCTGGAATGCTTTCGCCAATCATTTGCGCAAAAACGGGACGACCTGTGTCGTTTTCGGTGATGGCTGCTAAAATGCCACGATTGAGCCGTGAAGTATCATTGACGCGGAAATATTCGGTGAAAAAGTAGTCAGGACTGCCATAGTGAGCAATCACCTTCATAAACCAGAGGTTTGTCACATCCTGCATGGGCGCAAGAGCGGTGAGAGGTAGGTGTGGATAGAACGATTGAGGGAGCGATACCTGGGGCATAAAGATGAAGAGCGATCGACAAAGCTCACTGTTAAGTTATAAATAGCTAGACGTAAATCAATTAAAGTTTGTAGAGAGGACTTTAGTCCTAATTATCGTTGCTTTGAGCGATGAATCGCTCACTACAAACTAGGAGTTTATTAGTAATCTTATTCAACAATTTTTTTATCAAAACTAACTAATACCACAAGCTGCTAATTTTACAGTTAAAGCATTGGGGTAGCGCCACAGTTGAGAACCACCAATCCAAAGACGTGAGGGTAAATGACCGATTGGTGCTTTGAGACTAAAATTGAATTCCGAATTGGCAGAACTATAATTGTATATATGCCAACCAACTTGATTGCAAAAAATTCCATAGTCGCCATTGACGTTTTTGTAAATAAGTGTCTGTATGCTAAAACCAAAGCGTTTATGACTATAATTCACCCATAAAAGGTCAATGGTTTGCAAATCTTCACAGGGAAGTTTTTCAAGATCGCTACTAAATATATAGCTACCTTTAGGCTTTGCTAGCGCTTGACATATTAGTTCCCAAGCTTCTTTATCTGCTGATTCCCATTTTCCCTTTGCTAATAAATCACGCAAATGCGTACAATCAATAGTATTTACTGTACGATAATTAGAAAAATTTAGCAATTTCTTTGGTTGTTGCTCCAGTATCTGTAAAACTTCTGTTGCCGATTGGAAGCGTTGCGAAACGGCATTTTGTAAAAGTTTATCTAAGATTTCACAGAGGTAAACGCTAACAGTATTGAATGCTGGTAAATGTTCTTGCCATACCCAGCGATCGCTAGCAATATCGAACAAATCAAAGGGAGAAACATTGGTAAGTAAGTAAATACATGTTACACCCAAACTGTAAAGATCGCTGGCTGGCAATGTTTTTCCTCGCATTTGTTCGGGAGCGATATATTCTGGGCTACCTACTATGGTGCCTGTACGAAGTTGCTTCATGTTATTGGCGAATTTAGCAACTCCGAAATCGATTAATACCAGGTCTCCTCGACTTGAACGGCGCATAATATTTTCCGGTTTAATATCTCGGTGGATTACTTGTCGGGAATGGATAAATTGCAATGTAAGCAATAAACTTTTTAATATCTCCCAAATTTGCGGTTCTTGAAAAACGCCCTGTTTTTGTAATTCCTGGGCGAGTGTTTGTCCATCTACTAATTCTTCAACGATATAAAACTTTTGATTTTGTTCAAAGTGCGCTAGTAATTTGGGTATTTGACAGTGTTCTAGTTCATTGAGACGAAGGGCTTCTTGATGAAATAAATTGACAGCCTTGTGCCAAATCTCAGTATTTTCCTTTTGAAAACATAGTTGTTTGATTGCACATTTGGGTCGATCTGGAAGATGTTCATCAATAGCTAAAAACGTTCTCCCAAAGCCACCGCTTCCAATAACCGCGAGTAGACGATATCGCTGTTTAAGTAATAATTCCTGACCACAACTATTGCAAAAACGAGAACTGTCAGAATTTTGTGGACGTAGGCAATCAATATTGGTACAGTAGCTCATACTACAGAAGTTCTATTTGTTGGAATTACTATATATAAAGTATTCCCATTACAAAAGCACTCTTACTAGTAGAAAAGACAGCGATGCTTAGGTTAGGCTACGCCTACGCACTTTGCACTTTAGAAGTTTTGGTTGGCATAGTAGCAGTGTACTGCTTGTTTCATGCGATCGCTACTTTGGTGCAACTTTAACTCTTTGAATTTTTGTCAGATACAAGAGTGCTACAAACAAATAAAAGTATCAAAAGCTACTTCACCTAACGTTTAGTTGCCTCTGCAATGCGTTCCCCAAAGCGTTATTCTCTGTTATTCTTCTAAAAGAAAATTCTTTTGCTCCAAGTCTTTCTCCTATTTATATTAACCAGGTATGTGTCTCAATGATGTAGCGATCGACCGTGCCACCCCCAGTGATGTTAGTGGAATCGTCAAGTTGGCCCAAGCCAATGACGCAGAACATGGTGGTATGTTGTTAGGTCATCTTGAACCAGAGGCTGTGATGATGACTATCTCTCAAATGCCAAGCGTTGTAGCCCGAAAAAATGGTCAAGTTGTAGGATTCTTACTCAGTTGGTCAAAGACAACTGTTAATCTACCAATTATAAAGGTGATGTTACAAACCTATCCTGGTACAAAAGATGCTTACTTGTATGGCCCTATTTGTGTTGATGAAACTATGCGTGGGCAAGGTATTGCTGCAAAAATGTTTGCTAAGTTGAAAGATTTGCAACCAAAGCGGGAAGGAATACTGTTCATCAAGGCAAACAACAAAGCATCACTTCAAGCACATCAAAAGATGGGTATGTGCAAGATGGCAGAGTTCATCTATGAAGGCACTGAGTTTTTGATATTCGCGTATAATAGCTAATACCATTTTAGATTTTGGATTTTAGATTTTGGATTGGGAATTGCCTTGGTGCGTCTGGCTTGGTGTGAATCCATGTGTCGCAATCATTTTTCAAAATGGTACAACTAATTGATAGGTTCTCTTTGAAATTAAATTGAGTAGCTAATCTGGATCGTTTAGTTATTTACTACTTGCTTAATCTGGAACGTGACAAAAGTTAGTAATGGGAGAGCGACAAGGCTCTAAGCTTTAGCTGACTAACATGAGTCGGCTCAATTTGAGTGGCGTTCAATAACTAAACATTCATTTTGGACTCTGGTAAGCATATTGTTAAAAGCAGGAGTATAAGAACCATCTTTATCAACAACCCTACGAAGAGTATACTCACCAGCCCGAGAAAGTCCGCCAAACCAAATATTCTTTCTGTGCCAAATATCTCCATTGAGATAATTTTTGTCTTGGGACATTGTGAAACTGACAATTGATTTTGGAACTGATATTCCTAGAAAAATAGGTGTGACTTGAGCTTGTTGCAAAGTTTCATCTTCAAACTGAATTTTGTAACTTACTTTAAACCATTGAATTGAACGTAGTAATATCCAGCCAGCAATCGAGTCATGAAAAGTCCATTGTAACGGGGCAAATATCGGTAAAAGCAAAGTCCTATTCTGTATATCCCATTCTAAATTGTACATAGTAATGCAAGTATCTGGCAGTGGATTGCCATCCATAAAAAACACACCTTTAAGGACAGATGGTAAGTTTGTTTCTCTAATTGGAATCATCCAGGTTGCAATATTATTAAGTTGCTTCTTTTCAATTAATTCAGCCATATAATTTGTAATTACTTCCTTTCGGCTAAAAGAATACCTAAATTTTTAACAAACCGAGTCAGAGAAAAGATGAGTAATCTGGCGCTAGAAAAAGAGTAAAATCAACTCAAAAATCCAGAACAATTACCAAATTATAATTCCGCATGAGAAGTAGAGGTTCACAGATGTGCATTGGTGTCAACTTAACGTGAAAGCCAGCCTAGAACAAGCTTCTAGATTGTCTCATTGTCTCGTTCCCCTGCTCCGACTGGGAATGCCGTCCTAGAGGCTCCGCCTCCCTTGCTGGCGGCAGAGTCGCAATTGAAGTGCATTTCTAGCCTCTGGCTAGAAACGAGGTTTTAAAGGAGTTTCAGCTTAAGTTGACACTAATGACATCTGTGCGTTCCTACTGGAAATCCCTTACTCACAGTCGTTGAGCAAAACCTTGTAGTACTAAATTATTAGGAGTAACGGCAGTCACTTTTTCAAAATCCCATTTGACTTCTGTAATTGAGTCCCATTGATAGTTGTGGAACAGATGTAAACAGAAAATTTTGATAAAGCCAATTGATAAAGATTTACCAGGACAGGCTCGTTCATGCTCTTCGCCATTCCAAGATAAAATATCTGAAAAATTTCGTGTTAGGTCAAAATCATCTGGATTTTGATATCTATTGGCATCCCGATTAGCTGTAAGAATAGAGCCAAGCAAGCGAGTACCTTTTTGGAATGGACATTTTTGTTTTCCAATCTCAACTTCACCTGCTTCAGTGGTGAGTTGGCTAACAAATCGCACAGGTGGATAGAGACGAGCCGTTTCTAAAATCACTTGATTGAGAAGTGTTAACTTTTCTAGAGCGTCTGAGTCTAAAGTTTTCTTGCCATTCCAGACTGCATTAACCTCTGACACTACATTATTTCTGAGAGTATTATCTAAGCAAAGAACACCAATCACAGATCCTAAAAGCGCACTTGTGCCGGCAGTTCCGGCGATATGAATCATATCGAAAAGGGTATTAGCAATTTGGTGTTCGTTCAACTGATACTGAGCGCCTGTTTCAAAGTAAGATGCCCATTTAGATGATTGTTTATATCGCTTAGTTAAATATTGACGATGCCGAATTTTTGGCGCTGTTAATATTGCTAGCAGATACTTGCTGATAAAATTAGGCAAGGATGCAAGAGCCAAACCTTTAATATAACTATCGGATGCTGTGATTTCTTCCTCAGATAAAGATATCTGAAAAACTAGTTGATGTAAACTCGACAGCATGATTTTTGGTAAATCATTGCCGATGTGTAATTTGCCTTGTTTAGCAGCTTCTAACAAGCTTTGCTCAACTAAATCACTTAAAAAGTCTATCTGCCCTGACGGTTCCGGTAAGGCTTGTAAGATTACAGTACGTAGTCCTGTGTGTTCGTTACCGTTCGTTCCCAAGCTCAGAGGATTATCCAGCAGGTAGCTAGGAGCTAATATTCTGATGATGCCTAAATCATTTCCCCGCAGTTGTGGTTGGGTTTGCATTAGTTCTCTTACCTGCGAATGAGAGGAATGCATAATTGCTTGGTCTACTGCAAAATATTTGTCTCCAATATTATCCTTACGGATGTAAAGAAAGTCTCGCCATGCATTGAGCATGATTGACGCATCCATGTAATAAAAAATCAAGCGGAGAAATTTGCCGATCGCAGTATCGTAACCTACTTTAGCTAGTATAGGTGCAAGCCAAAGCTGGCGATCGTGATTTTTGAGGACTTTATCTTTAAGTGTCATGGTATTTATTTTGAGTCATTTGTCATTTGTCATTGGTCATTGGTCATTTGTTATTGGTCATTTGTCCCTGATTCAGATTCAGATGTTGATGCTCTGAGGGATTTTAGAAGGAAGTAGATACTCATAGGGTGGACGGTGTAAATTACGTTGCTTGATAGTGTCTTCTACCTGCTGAAGATTACTCTGGAATGCTTGTAGCAATGGTTTTACTTTTTGGTCTGTAAAGTATCCTTGCTGATACTCACCTAGCTTGTTGTAGTACACAGACCCCAATAAGCTGAGTAGGTTGTATTGCCGTTGCGCCTGATCTAAGGGTGGGAGCAAATTAAGGTAGTCTTGCTCAGTAACTTCTCTTTTGAGAGTTGAGGCTGGTAAATAACCTGCCAATGGTATGGCTGCGGCGTAGCCCATAAAATCTTTTTGCGGAAAGTTAACCGCAGCGTGTTGGGCGCTGGCAGTGAAAATAATCAACGTAGTGGCATCAATCAGGTAATTGAGCGTTTTGATGCCTCCATCTTCGCCAAAATCGGGGATGCGACCACCATCGTAAGCTGGGATTTCGGCTGCCCACGCTTGCAAGGCTGTATCTTTCTGAATGTCTTCATCGGTAGGGTAGTAAAGGTTCAGGTAGTCTGAAACCCATTGATGAATTGCATTCCAGACTAATAGCGCGTCATCTCGATAAGGATAAATAGGCAAGAGGTTGGGATCGTCTACACCGCGCTGTTGGAATTGCTTAGGTAAGATGGCGCTGTTAAAACCATAGCTTTGCAAGGCTAGCACTGCTAAAACGCGAGAGTTATCGATTGATGATGAGAGTAATCTATCGACACCACCGCCTGGAGCTATGAGAATCCGTTGAGCGGCATCGTTAATTGCTAAAGTACTGTCAAAATGCGGGTGTAGCAGAATTCTTAGGGGATGGGTAAGTGGTAGTTGTCTTGCGGTGGCGATCGCAAAAGCACCAATCAACAAGTGAGTTCTTGCTAGATGAGTAACAGCTTCGTGGTAGTTGGCATCTGCTATTTGGACTATTGTTTTGGCAAAAAGCCAAGCGTATTTACCGGAGTTAGGGGTAACAATTGGATAATCTGGGCCTGGGGTTTGACCGCATTGAATGGCTATCGGACGCAATAAACGGGTGAGGTCTGAGCCTTTGGGTAAGGCAAACAGTGCTAGGGGAGCATAGAGATATTTTTGCTCGTGTGGGAATGTACCGTTGACCGCACCATCTAAAATTTTATAGTCAGCTAAGTAAAGTCTGCCTTCAAGTCCGGCTGCTGCTAATGAATCGTCAGTTCCCATCACGCCTTGGTAATGTTCCTCTGTGACTGGGAAGCGATCGCCTAAAGTAGTTACTCGCGCGATCGTGACGGGATTGTAGCCAGCCACTCGCATATAGGCAAATACTTCATCTTCTTGGTAAGTTTTAGCGATCGCTGGCACACCAATCACTTGAAACAAATTTTCGTAGTCTTTGAGACTGGTTGCATGTCCTGTCGGCTGTCCTTCGTATAGAAGGTTAATTATCCTATTTAAGGCATCTCTGAGGATCACAAGTCCGTTTTCTTTCAAAATAGAATAAAAAAGATCGTCGAGTTCTCTAACATCCTTAGAGATGCCTTTGAGTAAAAACTGAGGGATAATTTGCAAGATTCTTGCCAGAATACTGATTTTTACTGGTATTGCTCCCTTGAGCAAGGCTTCTAAAATAAACTTTTCGACATCATCACGAATCGATTTAGAACCTTGATTGCCTCTGTTGACAATCAAGGTATTAATAAACACAATTCGTAACTGCTGGGCTAATAAAAAATACCAGTTCGTGGTGAACTCTTCGGCAATAGAAAGCCGATCTAGCATTGCAATTGATGGAATATGGATGTAGTTATATTGATACTCTTGTCTAGCTATATCTAAAGTATGAGTACTTGATGAACTGATTAAATTTTCTGGTGATGAAGCAGTCATTGACTCTACTTATGTTTAGTACGGGGAACTTTAATAGTTTAAGATAAATAGGTTTGATTTACCTAAACGTATTATCGCAATCAATTTTAAAATTCCAATTTTTCTAAATAAATTTTCTCGATTTTATCAACTCTTGAACCACGCACTAAATGTTTTAGGACTTACGCAAACTCTACGAACTATTGGCGTTCTTCTCTACGAGACGCTTCTCTTTCACAGACGCTAAAGCGAACGCGAAGGCGTTTTAGTGGCTCGATAAATTAAGCTTTTTGGCTATTTTTGCGCAAGTCCTGTGTTTAAAAAACTTGCAAGCCCTATTTAGCAATACAAATAATATTTGCCAAAATTTAAAAACAATTCTCCAAGAAAACTTTCGGACTAAAGTATTGTGTTGCAGTTGACATTTTAACTACTGAAACGAGAGCGGGAATACAACTATCAGATTTTTTCTCTGCTGCCGATGTCTCCAATGCTTCCTCTACTTACACAACGATAAAATATTTTTCTATTACCTTCCCTCTATCAAAAATCTATCTCTACTTCACTGCTTTTATCCTTCAAGAGTTAGAAGCAACGAATTTTGCTCCATGCAAAGCTATGAAAGAAAGTTCTCATATTGCGGTCAAAGGATAAATTTGTGGATATTAGCAGACGAAATTTATTGAAGGTAGTTTCTGCTTCTGGTTTAGGTGGAGCCGGGGTATTTGCTTTACAAGGTTTAACCAAACAGGTTTTAGCACAAAATCAGTCTACCCCACTCCAGAGTAAAAAAGGGGAAATGCTCTACAGGCAACTAGGACGCACCAAAGAACAAATATCTGTAATTGGTCTAGGTGGTCATCATATTGGTAGACCAAAAGATGAACAAGAGGGTATTAATCTGATCCGTACTGCTCTCGATCGCGGGATTAATTTTATGGACAATTGCTGGGATTACCATAATGGAGGTAGCGAAATTCGCATGGGTAAAGCTCTGCAAAATGGTTATCGTCAAAAAGCTTTTCTGATGACTAAAATCGACGGTCGCACAAAGGCGGCTGCTGCCAAACAAATTGATGAATCTTTAAAACGTTTGCAAACAGACCACATTGATTTGTTGCAGCATCATGAAGTTATTCGCATGGAAGACCCAGACCGGATTTTTGCCCCTGGTGGTGCGATGGAAGCAGTTGTGGAAGCACAAAAAGCTGGCAAGATTCGCTACATAGGCTTTACTGGACACAAAGACCCTTTAGTACACCTGAGAATGTTGGAAGTTGCCAATCAAAACAATTTCCGTTTTGATGCAGTGCAGATGCCGTTAAATGTTATGGATGCCCATTTCCGCAGTTTTGAGAAGCAAGTTTTACCCAGACTGGTTGAAGACGGAATTGCTGTACTGGGGATGAAATCAATGGGCGACCAAAATATCCTCAAAAGCAATGTGGTCAAACCTATCGAATGTCTGCATTACGCGATGAATCTGCCAACTTCAACGGTGATTACAGGCATTGAAAGTATGCCTATCTTAAACCAGGCTTTCGAGGCAGTACGTACTTTTACACCCATGAGCCAGGAACAAGTTAAAGCCTTACTGAATCGGACTCGCCAAGCTGCTCTCAAAGGTCAGTATGAACTGTTTAAAACCACTAACCAATTTGATGGTACAGCCAAAAATCCTGAGTGGTTAGGATAAGTTTTTGCTAGGGCGTGTTTGAAAACTAAGGATGAAAGCAATTTGGAACATTGCAGGGGCACGCATTAACATTGCAAGGGGATGCATTGGCATTGTAAGGTATTGCGAAATTTAATTTGCTACAAATTAATGAAATGCTGTACTAAGCGATCGCGAGTTAGAAGTGTTGTGCCTGATGGAAGTACTCAAAAAATGTCATCATAGTTAGAGTGAAAACATTCTGGAGACAAGACAACGGTTTACGCACGCCCTTTAGCACGGTTAATTGAACAATTGCAACGCCTACCGGGAGTTGGCCCCAAAAGTGCCCAACGACTGGCTTTGCATATTTTGAAGCGACCAGAAGCAGAAGTAGAAGCTTTGGCACAAGCTTTAGTTGAGGCAAAAAAACAGATAGGCTTGTGTTCTGTTTGCTTTCACTTATCTGCTGAACCTGTTTGTGAAATTTGCCGCAATGCCAACCGTGACAATAACACTATCTGTGTTGTTGCAGATCCTCGTGATGTGATTGCATTAGAAAAAACCCGCGAATACAAAGGCAAGTATCACGTTTTGGGCGGGGTGATTTCGCCAATTGATGGAATTGGCCCAGATCAGCTAAATATACTACCTTTACAGCGTCGGGTGAGTCAGCAAAAACCTCAAGAGGTAATTCTGGCAATTAGTCCGAGTGTAGAAGGGGAGACAACAACCTTGTATATCGGTCAGCTATTAAAACCATTTACCAAAGTGACGCGGATTGCTTTTGGTTTACCTGTAGGCGGCGATTTGGAGTACGCAGATGAAGTTACTTTGGCGAGGGCGTTGGAAGGCCGTCGGGAGTTAGATTAAGTTTTGTTGATTTTGCTGGTTAATCACTTTCTCGACTATTGACTGTACATAACATCCGATCGCAAGACGTACTTTCGCCCCTGGATAATAGTAGCGCCCTCATGTACTAGTTCGTGGACAAAACACAAAGCCATACCTCTTACTGGAAGCACAGCTAGATTAGATAAATCTTGGTAATATTGAGGAAGATAAAAGCGGGTTTCGCCGCCTTCAAAGCCTTCATTCAGATAAATCATGAAAGTCAATAAACTTTCCTCACCATTAGTTCGTCGATAAGCACCATCATGGTGAGGTGCAAACCTCTGACCTGGATCGTAGCGATAGAAACGAAAACGCTCATTCAGCCCAACTGGATGCCATCTACCAATGGTGTTGGGGATATAATTTGACACACGCTGCCATAAATCAAAAGCACGCTCTTGGTCATCCAAAATAACGCGCTGATTATTGCGGATGTCGGGACGCATTTCAAAACCTCGGTGGGTAGTAATAGGAGCATCTACATAGCCAATGTTTTCTGTTAAAGTAATATATTCAGCGCATTCTGCTGGCGAAAGAATATTTTCCAGCGTGAAAATTTGGTTGCGAAGCAAATCTTTCTTGGTCATGGTTAAGTCGATTGAGATTTAAGCTTGATGAATAGTGTATTATTTATAACCCAATACAGTTCAGTTGAGCCTAAAATCCAATGGACAGAAATAGAGTTTTAGCGATGATTTTGCCCTAGCAAATCTGCAATTGAGGTTAGTAATTCAATTGGTTGTACTGGTTTGGCAATGTGTTTCTGAAAACCAGCCGCTAAAACTCGATCGCGATCGCTTTCTTTAGCATAGGCGGTAAGAGCGATCGCCGGAATTTCCCCGCCCTCCTCTTTGGGCATGGCTCTAAGCATCTTAATCAAGCTGTAGCCATCCATTTCTGGCATTCCTAAATCACTGATTAATAAATTAGGTACAGCCTGTGCTATAATTGTAAGCGCCTCTTTTACCGATGCTGCGGCAGTTATCAACGCCCCATTCTGTTGTAGCAAGAAGTGCAAAAACTCCCGTGTGTCAAGATCGTCATCAACAATTAAGACCCGTAGTCCACGCAGAACTGACGAGTTAAATTTCTCCCCCGCTCCTCCTGCTTTCTCTGAACCGTCACTTTCCTTCATCACGGGCAGTCTGACAGTAAAAACTGCTCCCTGTCCAATTCCTGGACTGGCTGCTTTTACAGTACCACCATGCAACTCTACTAAGTGACGAACTATTGCTAATCCCAGTCCCAGTCCGCCGAATGTCCTGGTTGTGCTGCTATCAGCTTGACGAAAATATTCAAATACTTGGGGTAGAAACTCTGGGGAAATACCTTGGCCTGTATCTTTAACTTGAATTAATGCTGAGGGAGAAGTTAATTCATTACTCAATGATAAGCTGACTTCGACTGAACCACGAGAGGGAGTAAACTTGACTGCGTTCGAGAGTAAATTCCCGACAACTTGCTGTAAGCGATTATAATCGCCTAACACTTTACCAACATTGGGGTCAACCTGTACTTTAATCTGGATAGATTTAGTTTCGGCAATTAGCCGGACTGTTTCTAATGCAGCATCAATTACAGCTACTAAGTTAACAGTGGCAAAAGTCAGGTTTAACTTACCGCGAATAATTCGAGAGACATCGAGCAACTCATCAATTAATTGAATCTGCAATTGAGCATTTCTTTCGATGGTTTCCAAAGCACGATTTGTAGTCACTTCATCAAATTTGCGGCTTTTGAGTAGCGATGACCACCCTAAAATCGGGTTGAGGGGCGATCGCAATTCGTGGGAGAGAATTGCGAGAAACTCATCTTTATTTCGGTTTGCCTGTTTGAGTTCCTCTGCTTGTTGCCTAAGTGCTTTTTCTAATTGTTTCCTGGGGGTTAAGTCAAGAATAAAACAGATCCAAGATACGGGGTCTCGTTCCACCAAGGCACCACCAATTAGTATCGGAATGCGGGAACCATCCTTGCGGATGTATTCTTTTTCAAAAGGAGTACATATCCCAATTGTTAAAAGTTGTTCTAGCCCCTGCCGATCGAGATCGTGATATTCAGGTGGGGTGATGTGTTTTCTGTATATTTTACCCGCTAAAAGTTCCTCTCGCGTATAACCCACCATTTCTAAAAAAGCCTCGTTCGCCTCAGTAATGTAATCAGGAGTGGCGAACATAATGCCAATAATGTTGGAATCAACTAACCGCCTTAATTGAGTTTCGCGCTGGCGCAAATCATTTTCTACCTGTTTGCGTTGGGTAATATCCTGGGTAGTACCCATCATTCGTACTGGCTTACCCTCGGCATCATAAAAGACGCGACCTTTAGCAGCAATCCAATGAATACTACCATCAGGCCAAAGGGTGCGGTATTCGATGTCACACTCAACATTTTCCTCCAGAGAGCGGGCGATCGCTTCATGAATGCATTGGCGGTCTTCTGGATATACACAGTTGAGGAAAATCTCAAAGCTGATTTCGGCTTCTAGGGACACTCCAAACAGTTGATAACATTTCTCTGTCCAAATTACCTCGTTAGTAGTGATATTCCAAAACCACATACCCAGTTCAGCAGCATTAGTGGCCAACCGAATCCGTTCTTCACTCTCGCGCAGATTTGTTTCAATTTTTTGACGTTCCCAATTAGCAGCTTGCTGTTCGGTAATATCAGTACTCGCACCAACTACCCTAACCACCTGAGCATTTTCATCCCGGACTGCAAACCCCTGATCTACCACCCACAAATAGCGGCCATCCTGGTGACGCACGCGATACTCAATCCGATAACGGTTTCCATTGGCCATACTAGCCATGAATTGGTCGTTAACTCTTTGTTGGTCATCGGGATGAATGCGTTCTTGCCACCACTGGAAAGTAGGTTCTGTTTCTTGTTGGGTGTAGCCAAAAACCTCGGTTAGACCTTGAGTTCTTTCCACAGTATTTCTGCCAATCTCCCAGTCATAGATTAGGCAATTAACCGCCGCCGCTGCTAGCTCAAACCTTTCGTTACTTTGCCGCAAAGAAATTTCTATGTGTCGTCGCTCTGTAATATCAAAAGCGATCCCCAAAAGATATTGCGGCAATCCATCAGCAGTTCTGCTGTGCACAGTGTCATAGCTACAAAACCAGCGCCACTCTCCATTAGCGTGTCGAATTCGGTATTCAAAGCTGAGGACTTCACCCTGATAAGCAGAATTAAATTGTTCCAAATAGCTAGGGAGTCGAGCCAAATCTTCAGGGTGTAGAAGTTGAGTAAATAACTCCTTTCCCATCGCCTGGATTTCTGCTGGTGTATAGCCCCAACCTTGAGCAATTTCGTAATTAACGTAAGAATTTCGCTGCTCAATTAGGTCATAAATGTAGATTATCCCCGGAAGAGTGCCAGCAATTTGTTGAAACAGACGATGACTATCCCACAGTATTTGAAATTCATCTGCATTAAATCGTTGAGTATCTTGTTCGCAATTACAATCTTCCTCTGATTGAGCGTGCTTAGATTCCGTAATATCCGAAAAAGTTGTCACGATCGCATACAGATTGCTTCCTTCAGTTTTAAACAGAGGTTGCGAGGAAAACAATAGCCAGACTAGCTCACCATTTGGCTTATAAAAGCCACACACCACATTTAAGCAAGGTTTACCTGTATTTTGAGTAACCCTCGCAGGGTGAGTTTCACTGAGTAAAGGAGAACCATCTTCATGAATAAATTTCCACTTGGGATCGAGCAAATTTTGCCCCACAAGCTGTTGGGCGGTCAGTCCCAAAATGCGATCGCTAGCGGCATTGCAAGCCTGGATAGTGCCATCAGGAAAGTGAAGCACCATTCCTTCTTCTTGACTGGCTACTAGCGAAGATTTTGCCTTTTTACTAACTTGCCGATGCAGCAGCTTGTGATTAGCCAGCTGGTTGTAAAACTTTTCCGCGTCTGGCATTCTAAAAAGTGAAATAATTTTAAAGTTAATCTTAGATTGAGCGACTGATATTTACATAAATTTTAAGGCAATTTCTTCCAATTTGAGGTAAAAGCTGCGATCGCTACTTCTATCACCGAAACAGTGCTGAGTGCTGAGTAACGAGTACTGAGTAAAAAAGTAATAATCGCACTCAGCACGGGCTAAACCTTAGCTTTCCGCTAACAGCACTCAGCACTCCTCAATCAACCCCCAACATGAATACCAGGTCGCATCTGGGGATTCTTTTCAGCCCGACGCAGTACTTCACGGGTAACTACAGCAATGTCACCTTCGCCAAACAAGATAAAACGCAATAGGTATTGTATGGGATTTCCCTCAACCCAGCCGAAGTAAGCATGGGGAATCTTACCAGTTTGGTCGCGAATGTAAAGTAGTAAAGCTGCGATCGCATTCGGTACTGCTGCACTTTCAGCCCGGAGGATGCGATAATCGCCAACTTGCACCCCTTTTACTACGATTACATCCGCAAATTCCGAAGCATCGGATACATGGATTTCTAGAAACAGAATTGGATCGTTGGCTGGAATATGATTGTCTTCGCGTACCTCTTTTTCTTTCATAAAATACTCTAGGACATCGCCTGTATTCAAGCGATTTGCAATCAGTCGTATTGTTCCCTCGCTATCTTCGGCAAAGAATTGCCTAGCAAGTTCGTCAATTTCAATTCGCTCTGCCCGCAGTTCCGTTGAACGCCAAACACGAGAAACCAGCGAGGTAAAAATGATCGCACCGATGAAAAACCCAGCAATCCTAATCCCTTCTGGTCTTTCGATGATATTAACAATGGTGGTATATAAAAATAGCAGTGTAATGATGGCAAAAACGAGTCTGGCCCGCTTCTGTCGGTGACGGTGGGCTGATAAGGTGACGGCAAAGGCGGCTGAGGTGATCAACACCAGTACACCAGTTGCATAAGCCCCACCTTGGGCTTCTACACTTGCTTTAAAGATAATTGTGACAACAAAAGCGATCGCTGTGTAGACTAACACCAAAGGTCGGGTTACTCGTGCCCAATTGGGCGCCATGCCATAGCGTGGTAGGTAGCGAGGCACGATATTTAATAGCCCTGCCATTGCAGATGCACCTGCAAACCACAAAATAGAAATAGTACTTAAATCGTAAATTGTGCCAAAGCCATTGCCCAAATACAAATGTGCCAAATAAGCAAGGGCCCGTCCGTTAGCTTTGCCCCCCGATGCAAATTCTGCGGCTGGAATCAATAGAGTGGTTATAAAACTGGTGGTAAGCAAAAAAAAGCTCATAATTAGAGCAGCAGTGGTGAGCAACTTGCGTGTATTCCGAATCCGCCCTTTGGGATGCTGCGAAGTGCTGTTACTGCTACCTTTAACCAGGGGCATAACGGTAACACCAGTCTCAAAACCTGACAATCCCAGTGCGAGTTTGGGGAAGATGAGGAGAGAGATGCCGATTAGAATCAAAGGGTTAGAATGGCGTGCAAAAAGTGCAGTTTGCCAATTCGGAATCGTTTCTGTGTGATTTAATATCTGATACACACCGACGCCAACGACAATCAAGTTTAACAGCAGATAAGCTCCCACCAAAACTACTGCAATCCCAATGGCTTCTCGGAAACCTCTCAAGAAAACTGCACCTAGTAATGCAACTAATATCAAGGTAATTGCGATCGGCTGATTGTGAAGCCAATGTGGTGTCAGCGGATTTTCGACGATATGGGCTGTGGCATCAGCAGCTGACAAAGTAATAGTAATAATAAAGTCAGTTGCCACAAACCCAAGTAAGCACAGTACAAGTAATTTGCCTTGCCACCAGGAAAGTAAATGCTCTAACATTGCGATCGACCCTTCACCATGAGGGCTTTCGGCAGCAATGCGTCGATAGATTGGCAACGCTCCAAACAGCGTCAGCAAAACCAGAATCAAGGTAGCTATAGGAGAAAGAGCGCCAGCTGCCAGTGCTGCAATCCCAGGTTGATAACCAAGGGTAGAGAAATAATCTACACCAGTCAAGCACATCACCTGCCACCAAGAATGCTGGCGATGTGCTTCTTCCTTGCGGTAAGGCCCTTTTTTCTCTTGTCGGTTTTCTTCAAGCAACCAGTGGATTAACTGACTGCCGAGCCGTTTTGTTGAAACAATTGATTTAGCCATCAAATACGGTTGTGTTGCAAAAGTCGGCTTTGTGATTTTTTAAAGCCTTCGTGGTTTATTAAAATTTTTAACTACAAAGGCATAGCACTATTATCGTATGTTAAGCATCCTGTCCCATTTACAAAATATATAGCAGTAGTTCGTAGTCGTCTACCAGATCGAGATCGGTTGCAGGTTTTGGTATAGGAATAATCAATACTGCAACTGTATATTTTGGGATTAACGCTTTTGCGCTCTTAGCACCTTTAAGCCGTATAAATTATAAAAAACGACGCTGCGAAACTTGGTATGTACGCAATCAACAAATCAACCCTAAAATAAAAGTCACTTTTAGTTATATGATGTTTGTGTAAATGACCACAAGATAATTAGCCTGCTAATCTATAACTCTGTTTGTGTAGCCGCAGACTTTAGTTTGATAGAATTATGGGCATATAGTCGAACACAATATACAAACAATGTATTAGATAGGTTTCTAGCATCATGCGAACCCATCTGCACCAACTACACTAATTCAGATGTTTGACAATATCTGCAAGTTTTTGGTTGAGAACTTCTCCAGTGACTTCGCTACATGGTTATTAGGCGAATCTATTAATTTAACAGAACTAAGTCCAAAAGAATTATCTCTCGAACCGATTCGGGCTGATGCTCTAATTCTGTTGCAGTCGGAGCAAAGCATATTGCATTTGGAATTTCAAACCCAAGTCGATGCAGAAATTCCTTTTCGGATGATTGACTATCGATTACGAGCATATCGCCGCTTTCCAGACAAAGCAATGCATCAAGTTGTAATTTACCTCAAGCAAACAAATTCAAATTTGGTGCAACAAAATACATTTACAATTCCTGGGACACGACATGAATTTGCAGTTATCAGACTTTGGGAACAACCTACAGAAGTATTTTTGAGAACACCTGGACTCTTACCTTTAGCGGTCTTAAGCAATACAATCGATCCAGAAGTTATACTTACCGAAGTTGCACGGGAAATTAACGGGATTACAGAATTAAGAACTCAAAGTAATATTGCTGCTTCTACAGCGATTTTAGCTGGTTTAGTATTAGATAAAGAGGTTATTAAACAAGTTTTGAGGTCAGATATTATGCGCGAGTCAGCGATTTATCAAGACATTCTACAAGAAGGTAAAGCTGAAGGCAAGGCTGAAGGTAAGGCCGAAGGTAAGGCCGAAGGTAAGGCCGAAGGTAAGGCTGAAGGTAAGGCTGAAGCATTACTCGAAGTGGCAAGAAATCTATTTAGTACTGGTATGCCATTAGAGGCGATCGGCAAGGTGACAGGGTTATCAATTGAGCAGTTACAGTATTTACAGGTAAATGAGTCTCGTGAGTCCAATCAATAAATAATCGGTGCAGGTTAACTGCACCGATTAGCAAGTGTCACTCGAATTGAACAAACATCCCATTGTTTCACGCCAATGCTGAAGCTTGGGGTTTGGCAAAAATCATTCTTCCTGCTGTAGTTTGTAAAGCACTGGTAACTACTACTCGCAGTTCACCACCCACATAACTGCTACCTTCTTCAACAACTACCATTGTGCCGTCATCTAAGTAGCCAATGCCTTGACTGGGTTCTTTGCCTTCCTTGAGGATTTTTAAATCCAGGTTGTCGCCAGGTAAATAACTGGGACGGACAGCATTCACTAAATCATTCACATTCAAAACAGGTACTTTCTGAACACTGGCGACTTTAGACAAGTTGTAGTCGTTGGTTAGCAGTGTGCCGCTAATTTCTTGGGCGAAGCGTACTAACTTGGCATCCACTGTGGGAATATCTTCGTAGTCAATTGTATTAATCAAGATGCGATCGGGATAATCTTCCTTAATACGATTGAGAATTTCTAGTCCTCTCCTTCCCCGCACCCGCTTTTGGTCTTTGCTAGCATCCGCTACTTGTTGGAGTTCTTGCAAGACAAACTGCGGTACGAGAATTTGCCCTTCTAAAAACCCTGTTTCTAGTAAGGCTTCAATACGACCATCAATAATACAGCTAGTATCTAGAACTTTGGTATTGGCTGGTTTTAATGTTCCTTCCACTACCATCGATTCAACGGTGTTGGGATTAATGAACCGCAATAAGCCTCGCCCGTGGGTGTCTGCCAAATTCATGCCAGTGACGGAGAGGATGATACTACCGACAACTGCCACCAATGGCTTAATAAATCCAAAATCCGCCGGGATCGGGAGCAAAAATAGTGGGGCTAGCATCAGGTTGGCTAGTAATAGCCCAATCACTAAGCCAATGGCACGAGTTAAAATCGCTTCCAGAGGCATTTCTTTGACTTGTGATTCTAGGCGACGATATGTCGTCTGGAAACTCAGCCCGATCGCACCACCAATAATAGCGGCAAAGACGGCAACAACTAAGCGTAAAGCTTCTAGATTCGTTACCTGATCTAGGGTGCCATTGGGTAGTAGTTCAATGCTGTAGAACCCTATTCCCGACGCTGCTAGGATAAATGAGAAAATAATAATGGCGTCAAGCATGGTTGTCTTGTTTTCCTGTAACTGTGTTAACCGATAAAGTTAAGTATTTTTTATTTTATCGGTAAGATAAACCTATCAACATTGACTTACACTAAGGTTTTAGGCTGACAATATCTGCAATTATTATAACTAAAGGTTTTTATCTTAATATTTTTCATTGTTTTGTTGTAAAAAGACAAAAACTTGTAAATAAACTACTTATTTTGTAAGAATTCAGAATCCAGAATCTAAAAGTCAGAATTAAGAAGACTTTGATACCTAAACTTAATAAGTTTAATAAAATCAAGAAGTCATTACACGCTTGATTTGACAATTATTCTGGCTTTTGACTCCTGACTCCTGAATTCTTATCTCATTTTCATTGTCTCTAATTCGCAGTTGGATTAACTTAAAACTTTTCTCAAAATGAGTAAAACATGTAGTATTTCTGGAATTGCGAGTTCTGCTTATGTGCATATTCCCTTTTGCAGACGGCGCTGTTTTTATTGTGATTTCCCGGTATCTGTTGTGGGCGATCGCTTGCGGGGCGAAACATCTGGTACTATCTCCCAATATGTTGAGGTGCTATGTCAAGAAATTGCCATTACACCAGCATTTGGTCAACCTCTGAAGACAATTTTCTTCGGTGGTGGTACTCCTTCGCTGCTCTCAGTAGAGCAGCTACAACGAATACTGACAGAGCTACAGAAGCATTTTGGGATTGCGTCTGGGGCAGAGATTTCTATGGAAATTGACCCAGGTACCTTTGATTTAGCCCACATAGCAGGCTATCGCAATGCAGGCGTGAACCGGGTAAGTTTGGGCGTACAAGCCTTTCAATCAGAATTATTGCAAAGGGCGGGGCGATCGCACTCAGTTGAAGATATTTTTGCAGCTGTGGAACTAATCCACCAAGTCGAGATTCCCGTATTTAGCTTAGACTTAATTTCTGGGTTGCCGCATCAGTCTTTAGATCAATGGCAAGATTCCTTAGAAAAAGCCGTGGCGATAGTACCCACTCACATTTCCATTTACGATCTTACCATCGAACCAGGTACAGCCTTTGGTCGTTATTACAAACCTGGCGATACTCCTTTGCCTACGGATGAAGCCACAGTCAAAATGTACCAGATGGGGCAGCAGGTTTTAACTAGTGCAGGTTATGAGCATTATGAAATTTCCAATTACGCTCAACCTGGTTATCAGTGTCGCCATAATCGAGTGTATTGGGAAAACCGTCCTTATTATGGCTTTGGCATGGGTGCGGCGAGTTATGTTCAGGGGAAACGCTTCACTCGTCCGCGCAAAACTAAAGAGTATTACCAGTGGGTACAAGCTGGCGGTGTAATTGATTGTGATGTAACCCCCCCAAAGGAAGTATTGTTAGAAACGTTAATGTTGGGGTTGCGTTTGGCAGAAGGTTTGAGTTTGGCGGCGTTGGTAGAGGCATTTGGCGAAGAGAAGGTGGAGGAAATTTGTCGGTGTTTGCAATTGTATTTTGAAAAAGGTTGGGTGGAAATTGCACAGGGAAGATTGCGTTTGATCGATCCCCAAGGGTTTTTGTTTTCTAATGTGGTGTTGGCAGAATTGTTTGAGAAGTTGGGGTGACGAACTGTTTATGCAAAAAAATAAAGTTAGAAAAGCTGTGATTCCGGTAGCTGGTTTCGGTACTCGTTTGTTTCCAGCTACTAAAGTTGTCAAAAAAGAACTTTTCCCGATTATCGATCGAGATGGTAGGGCAAAACCTGTGATTCTTGCAATTATTGAAGAGGCAATTAGTGCTGGAATTACAGAAATAGGGATTGTGGTGCAGCCAGATGACAAAGAAATATTTGCAGATTTCTTGAAAAACCCACCCAAAAAAGAGCTTTTAGAGAAACTTTCACCACAAAATCAAGAATATAGCCGATATCTCGAAGATTTAGGTAGCAGAATTACCATTCTGTTACAAGAGGAACAATTAGGCTATGGTCATGCAGTATTTTGTGCCAAGGATTGGGTACAAAATGAGCCGTTTTTGCTCATGTTGGGCGACCACATTTATGCATCTGATATTGAAAAGTCTTGTGCTAGTCAAGTTTTAGATGTTTACGAACAAGTTAATCAAAACGTTGTTGGCTTAACTACAATGCCAGCAGAAATTATTCATCAAGCTGGGTGTGTAACAGGGGTTTGGCAAGAGTTAAACTCGATTTTGTCAGTTAGACAACTGTATGAAAAACCGACTATTGAGTATGCACAACAGCATTTACGTGTAGAAGGAATGTCAGAAAATAATTTTTTATGTATATTTGGCTTATATTTACTAACGCCGAAAATTTTTGACTTTCTCGCAGAACATATCAACCAAAATTTCCGAGAACGAGGTGAATTTCAGTTAACATCTTGTCTTGAACAATTGCGTCAGGAAGAGGGAATGACAGGATATGTTGTTAAAGGCAAGTGTTTTGATACAGGTTTGCCAGATACTTATCGGCAGACAATGATTGATTTTAGAAAAATATAGATTAATCTTAGTTCAATTTGTTTATCTGGGAGGCTCTCACTTTTTAAAATAGTTCAAATAGATAGTAGTCTATTGAGGTAAGCAGAGGCATCTTGAAAATATAACGTTTAATTTGCTCCTGGCGATCGCCTCTTTTTTTGTTAAAGCAGTTTTCAGGTAGATGGGTTACAAAATGCAGGACTCTAAATCAAATACAAACCTTAAAAAACTACCTCAAAACTAGCGGTAGTTAGAGTAGGAAAAGAGGTAGCATCCAATTGTGCAAATTTACCCCCGGAATTAATCTCAGCAAAATCATTCGCCGAACCATTAGGGTTATAAAAGAGACTACCATTTGCGCTATTATAAACGATCGCTGCACTACTACTTGCAGCTAAAGTATCATTTGTGACTGTGGCAAAGTCTGCGGAATCTAATTGAGTCGGAAAGACTGAGTTACTTAGAGCTGTAAAGGTAGATTTAGATAGTTGGATCTTGTCTTGCTCAGGATTGAAGTCACTAATAACATCAACTCCGAGTTCCCTAATATTAAACTTCGATCCTGTTGCAAATGCAAACTTATCTGCACCCGCGCCTCCTTCTAGTAAGTCATCCCCACTATCTCCCTGTAGGTAATCGTTCCCTTGATTCCCGCTCAGAATATCTTTTCCACTACTGCCAAAAAGAATATCATCACCTCTGCCCCCCAGAAGGTTGTCGTCACCACTACCCCCATCTATTTTGTCTGCACCAGCTCCACCAAAAAGGATGTCAGAACCTGCCCCCCCATCAATGTAATGATTACCAATAACCCCAGAAAGCGAAATACTGTCATCACCATCCCCAGCAAAAATAACTTTATCGCCAGCCGAAAAATCCGCTCTACTAAAGGTATCGTCTCCCTTGGTTGTAGTGACATCAGTACCGATCGCATTTCTAGCTCGAGCAACTGCCTCTTTTATGACATCAGCAAGATTTTCACTTGTAGAACCAAGAGTTAGTACACCACCTCGACCAAGCTGGGTAACTAGTGTCTCGTAATTGGCTGCAACATTACTCGTAGTTAGAAAAATTGGAATAATGTTATTTGCTTCTAGCGCAGTTTTTACTTGTCCGACCTGTGGATAATCTTCAAAAGCATCAGCTATTCCATCTCCATTATTGGCAATAGTATCACTTGGAAGAACTGCTGCGCGATCGCCGGCAACGTGATAAGTACCATCGGTGGCTATTAGAATAACACGAAATGAACCTACTCTGTAACCAAGACTGCCGCTATTTAAAGCTGCGAACAAGAGTGCAAATAATTGTGATTCTGGCCCATCATTGCCACCAAAAGCTTGAAAGTTAAAGATTTTGTCTTTAATTGTTGTGACATTATTTGTCAAAGTGACTTCTGGTTGATATACATAGTCAGCGTAACCTCCAAAAGGCGCAAGTGGCTTATCCTTGAAAGAGGCAATACCAAATTTCAAGTCATCACCAAATATATTTGCTAATGCCGGGTTGGTTAAGCGATTTACTGTCGCCGGAAGTACGGTTTTCAGCTGGACTAAATTCTCGTCAGATGACGATGTTAAGTCTTGCAGCAGAATAATATCAGATACTAAACTCACAGTTTTTCCCTCTGACTATTTTTATTCATGGGTTGTATTGCAAAGTGCCTGAATGCTATTTCAGCTTGATATTAGCAGGGTTAATTGATTTAAGATAGTACTTAAACTGAAGAAAATATAATCTCTTTGAAAAAATATTTGCTGTGCTCTGACTCCTGCCTCTACCCTACTTAAAGTTATAGTTGCAGACTTAACCAGAGAGAATGTCACCAGATATAAGTTAAGCTAAAGTGCGTCAATGGGTGAGCAGTGAAGATAATGCTTTGGATTAGAGGATGAATCAGTATTTTGCAACGGTTGCTCGCGGATTAGAAACCCTTGCGGCTCAGGAGTTAGAGCAACTGGGTGCCCATTCCGTAGAGCCGGGGTTTTGCGGTGTAGCCTTTGAGGGCGATCGCACTTTACTTTATCGCGTCAATCTCTGGGCTAGGCTGCCGTTCCGAATCTTGGTGAATATCGATGAGTTTCCATGCCTTGATGCCAAGGATCTCTATCGCGGTATCCAAACTATCGATTGGCAAAACTATCTGACGCCAGATATGACGCTGGCGGTGAATGTCACAGGCAAAAACGATCGCCTCAACCACAGCCACTTCACATCTCTTCAGGTGAAAAATGCGATCGTTGACCAACAAAAAGAAAATCTCGGCGAACGTTCAAATGTAGAGCTTCACGAACCAGATGTGCGGGTTAATGTTCATATTGAACGCGACTTTTGTACGGTTAAACTCGACAGTTCGGGAAATAGTCTGCATCGCCGAGGCTACCGTCCGGCGGTGGGAGTAGCCCCTCTCAAAGAATCTCTGGCTGCTGCCCTGATTCAACTTTCAAGTTGGCAACCAAACCAGATGTTCTACGATCCTCTGTGTGGATCTGGCACTTTACCTCTGGAAGCTTGCTTAAAGGCACTAAATATCGCACCAGGACTGTTTCGCGAATCCTTTGGATTTGAAAATTGGCTCGATTTTGACCTGCCCCTTTTAGAAAAACTCCTCCAAGAAGCTAAAGACAGCCAACTTGATAGCCTGAGCGCACCTATTTGGGGAAGCGATCGCGATGAAAATATAATTGAGCAAGCGATTAACAATGCTCAAAATTGCGGCGTTGATAACCATGTATGGTTTTCTCAAATGGAACTTGCCGATGTTGTCGCCCCCGCAGATAGTGGGATTTTATTCTGCAATCCACCTTATGGCGAACGGCTGGGGCGAGATAGCGATCTAGGAGCATTTTACAAACTTTTAGGCGATGTGCTGAAACAACGCTTCAAAGGCTGGACTGCATTTGTACTTAGTGGCAACAAGGAACTGTCTCAATCGATTGGACTAAAATCATCCCAGCGAATTGCGGTGTACAACGGAACGCTGCCTTGTCAGTTAATGAAATATGAGTTGTATTAAGAAAATTGTCGGTTTGTAGTATGTTAAAGGCGATCGCTCTCAACTACTTCTGCTGAGTAAAAAATACATTGCTTGAAAATTTTGTGACACCGGGGATGTGCTGTATTATTGGAGTTTGTAAGAACCGCGACCTAAATCTGCTGTTGTATGGGATTGGCTATCTCGATAGATTCAATCTGAATCGTTGATATTTTTAATACTCTTTAAGAAATTTAAATTAAGTCAAACAAACTTGAAACTATCTGTAAGTCTATATTTTAGCAGTTAGTGTAACAACTTTTGAAACAAGTGGCAGTATAATCAATGACTGACAATCTGCAATTTATTTATCGTTAGAAGGCAAGGCTATTTATGTCAGACCAATTCACCTTTACCGTTACCAATAAAACTGAATTGGCAATTACAGAGTTGTGGGTATCTGTAGATGATAAAGAGTGGGCTTCGTTTAACTTGGGTGAGTTAGGGATTCCAGCAGGTGAAACAGCAACAATTGCTTGGGCTGAATATACGAATGGTTCGCCTTGTGAATGGTACATCTCTGCTGTATTTGAAGATGAATCAGAAACTGAGTCAGCCTTATTTAACTTCTGTAAAGAACCAGATTTAACAATCAAATAAATTCTGCACTGCGATCGCCACCGGAAAGGGCGTGTACGCCATCGCGCTTGATACATGATTGCATATCGATTCCAGACATAAAAATAAAAGCCCTACCTAAAAAGTATCTAAGTGCAGCTTGATATTAGAATTAACATGTCCCTTTTAGAGAAGTTGCTCGAAGAAGTTAGGGACAGCCTGTGAAACGCCCTGACTGCGCCTATTTGGGGAAGCGATCGCTCTCAACTATTTCTGTTAGATCGTAAAGACGCGATAAATTATTGTAGAGACGGCGATTCATCGCGTCTTACCTGTGATATTTTTAATACTCTTTAACAAAATTAAATTTAGTCAAAAAAAGATTGAAACTATTCCTGAATCTATATTGTGGGAGTTTGCATGACAACGCTTTAAAAAAGTGGCAGTATAATCGGTGACTGACAACCTGCAATTTATTTATCGTTAGAAGGCAAGGCTATTTATGTCAGACCAATTCACTTTTACCGTTACCAATGATACCGAACAAGCAATTACAGAGTTGTGGGTATCTGTCGATGATGAAGAGTGGGCTTCATTTACCTTGAGTGACTCAGGGATTCCATCGGGTGAAACAGTAACAATTGCTTGGGCTGAATATACGAATGATTCGCCCTGTGAATGGTACATCTCTGCTGTATTTGAAGATGAATCAGAAACAGAGTCAGCCCTATTTAACTTCTGTGAAGAACCAGCTTTAACAATCGGATAAATTCTACACTGCGATCGCGCTTGAGGCATGATTGCATATCGACTCCAGACATAAAAATAAAAGCCCTACCTCGAAAGTATCTAGGTGGGGCTTGATATTAAAATTGACATGAGCCACAAGCTTAGTTGGTGGTGCGTTCAAATCTAGCTGCTTGAGTAAACAAATAAAGCTGGCTTTGTCATTTGGCCTAATTTGTCGGGCTGAAACAGGTTTCATCCTTGCCGATCAGACAAAGCTGTTTCTGACCTAGATCGGTTTTGAATTTCACCTGATAAGTTTCGTTTTCCGCAGGCAAAGTTTTCGTGTAGTTATTCGCTCTGTCGCACGAAAAGTCACGAGTGAAAGTTGCTGGAGACCAGTTAAGTGTCATCGTACTGCCGCTCAGACTGGCTTTTCCTTTTCGAGATTGGAAAATTTGCTGGTTGCAGCTGCCGTTCATTACGTTCATTATTCCTGTAAATTCGACCGTTCCGTTCGGCAAAAATTGATAAGTGAAACGCGAACCGTTCGATCCGATATATGTACCATTCGTACTTATAGCACTGTTTCCGGTACGCGTCCAAACCCATTTTCCAACTAACGACGAAATCTCTCCAACGCTACCAGATGAATCATCAGTATCATTTGAAGCAGTTTCGCCCGCGTGAGCGCTATCGTAAACAGACAGCAAAAGTTTAGCTTCCGCATCATTCGGTAAATTTCGTAATTGCCCTACAAATTCTCCGTTAAATGCCTGCCGAATCCGGCTTTGTTCCTCTTCGGTCTTAGCAAGAGCTTGTGTATAATTGGAAATTAGATTGTCAATGCTTTTTCTAGTTCCATCTGGGTCTTTGCGAAACTCATTTAATTTTATTGACTGATATTCATTACGCTGCTCGCTAGTGAATTTTCCTGAAAAGACCCATTCGTAAAAAGCGATAACTTTGTCAATATCAGATTTGTTGAGAGATTCGTTTTGAGCCGTTACTAAAACTTTAGTTCCAGCAGCTTGGGCAGAAATCTTTATAGTCGCTCCGTCCATCAAAACGATAGATAAAAATAAGATAGAAAAATATTTGAATTTGTTCATTATTACTATAATTCTGTTGCCATGAAATTAATGTTCCCTGTGAATGGGGAGTTTACATGCAAATTCACACCTGTAAATGTGTGAGGCATTAGTTAGGTTGCGATGAAATTAATTGTAAACGTTCAGGGGGTACAAATAATAATAAAAACAACCAAGGTTAAATAATTCGTATTACGTTCGCAAGCTGCCAGAACTTATCAATAGTTAAATCAAGCTATTATAAATGCACTTAATGCATTGACTAAAAATGACATTAGGTCTAGTCCAATATAGAAGTGATTTCTGTACAAATCAGGAATATCTATACTAGACTTCTTGCATTTGTCGGGAAAAGGTTCTGTATTGTCCCTTTCCCCAATAAAGATGAGTCCCTTTTCCCCAAGAGTGCAAAAAGCACAAATGCCAAGAGGTCTAATCAGTAAGCCAATTAGTTGTAGAAGCAGGTATATGTCTATTTGCTGGATAAATTTCGACTGAAATTAAGTTGTTAATTGTTGTAATAGTACCTGCAATACAACTTCATTTAGAAACTTCCTCTCAACTCAAAATCGGATGCTGAGATTGCGTAGTTTATCACCGTAGGCATCGCATTCACTATTTTAGATTTTACTAATTGCAATTTTTCAAAATACTTAAAGCTACCGCCTCCGCCACTTTAATACCATCGATACCAGCCGAGAGAATTCCCCCTGCATATCCCGCGCCTTCACCAGCTGGATAAAGACCGACGGTATTTAAACTTTGATAATCCTCTTTGCGTTTAATCCGAATCGGTGATGATGTGCGGGTTTCTACCCCAGTCAACACGGCATCGTCCATTGCAAATCCTTTAATTTGTTTGTCAAAAGCGGGAAGTGCTTCACGAATGGCTGCGATCGCATAATCTGGTAAACTCTGACTCAAATCACCCAAATGTACCCCAGGTGTATAAGACGGTGTAACAGTGCCCAATGCTGTAGAGGGACGATGGTTAAGAAAGTCTCCCACCAACTGCCCTGGAGCTTCATAAGTTCCACCGCCCAATTCAAATGCTCGTTCTTCCAAACGCCGTTGGAAGTCAATTCCTGCTAACGCATTTCCTGGATAATCTTCAGGTGTAATACCCACAACGATCGCACTGTTGGCATTGCGTTCATTGCGAGAGTATTGGCTCATCCCATTGGTGACGACTCGCCCCGGTTCTGATGTAGCTGCAACCACCAAGCCCCCCGGACACATACAAAAACTATAGACGGAACGACCATTTTGGCAGTGGTGAACCAGTTTGTAATCAGCAGCACCTAAAAGCTTATGACCAGCTTGAGCGCCGAAACGACATTGGTCAATGAGATACTGGGGATGTTCGACTCGAAAGCCTATAGAAAATGGTTTCGGCTCTATGTAAACTCCACGATTAAATAGCATTTGGAAAGTATTACGGGCGCTATGACCTACCGCCAGAACGACATAATCGCTGGCGATATATTCCCCACTGGCGAGGGTGACTCCGCGCACCTGTCCATTTTCGATGTTGATATCTTCCACTAGGCTTTGAAAGCGAATTTCACCGCCGAGGGATTCGATTTTGGCACGCATACTTTGGACGATTCCCACCAGTTTGAAAGTGCCGATATGCGGTTTGTTGATATAAAGAATTTCTGGTGAGGCTCCCGCATTGACGAGTTCGGTTAGCACCTTACGCCCATAATGCTGAGGATCTTTGACTTGACTGTAGAGTTTGCCATCGGAAAATGTACCCGCCCCACCTTCGCCAAACTGGGCATTAGATTCAGGGTTGAAGTCTGATTTTTTCTTCCAAAAACCAAAAGTATCAGCAGTGCGATCGCGGACTTGTTTGCCACGTTCTAAAACGATCGGACAAAAGCCCATTTGTGCCAGCATCAAACCTGCAAATAAGCCACAAGGCCCAGTACCAATCACGATGGGGCGAATCGCCAAATTGCTTGGTGCTTGTGCCACTGGGCGATAACTCATGTCTGGCGCGATCATCACATGAGGATCTTTTTTCAGGCGCTTGAGTAGATGAGTTTCCTGAGTCGTTTCTACATCCAAAATATAAACAAGGGTAATCTCTCCTTTCTTACGGGCATCGTAGCTACGCTTGAAGATGAAATAGCTAATCAAATCTTCGTCCGTGATTTGCAGCTTTTTCAGGATGGCAGTCTTGATCTCATCTTCAGGATGATCGAGCGGGAGCTTTACTTCTGTTAGGCGTAACATAGCGAGGAGAAATGCATACTGTCTATCAAAATATTAACAACAGAGGCAGGAAGCATGACGAATACTGCCTTTTGCCGAAACCTTAGATAAACACTAACTTTTCACGTCATGGAAAAACTTAACGTTCCTCCCGACACAGTTGCAACGAGTAATAATACGTAGCAATAATTACCTCAGAGAAACAAGAAAAGTTTAGTTGAAATCAATACCTGTTAAGGTGTAGTTCCAATGTATTGAGCAACTTAGGCAAGTCCTTTTGAGAAACCTGACGTGTACCCGTCTCGACTGCATCAACCCAGGAAACGCTTTTCTCCATCGTTGTAGCGAAAAATGCTCTAGACCAACCTTTTGCTTTTCTTGCTCCTCTAATGACATTACCTGATAGAGGCTGGATATTGTTTGCACTCAGCTGATTCGAGTCCACAGTCAAGCGTTCCTGTACTTCTGCTGGTAAATGAAAACGCCATCTAGAATTGAGTATTTGATTCCAGTAACCTATAGGTCTTTTAGCAGTTTTGCTGCTTGTTAACCAAGCTGGGCCTGTTTCGAGTTCTGCTTGCCATCCAGCTTCTTTGACAACTTTCAAGTCAGTTTCCAAATCATCAGCCATTTGCCGTCTAAGCTGTCTGTCTTGCTCTGCCGTTGACACTTTGTCTGCACCGTAAGCAATCTCCATCAGAGTCTTGCCCATTACACAATCCTGGAATTCCGGTTTGATTTGGAAGGTTAGCCAAACTAGCATTCTAGCCGCGCCAGCATTTTGTTTACCAATACTAAATAGTTTCTGTACGGTTTTCTTGGTAATAATTCCAGTGTGGTAGTGGCATTTAGATTTGTTGAGGAAGTATTTTGTCCATACTCCAGCTTGACCTATCACCTTTAAACCCACTAGTTTGTTATTGCCAGTTTTATCTGTTTCAAAATCTCGTATTATGCTGATGTCCCAAATCTTTAAATCAGCAACAGTAAAAGCTCCTACTTTCCCCTGTTTAGGCGATGCAATACAAGCTAGTACTTGAGCAGGTTGGCGTAACAAGGAGTACAAAATACTCAATTTTTCATGCTTGCATAAATCCCTGCGTTTCACAAGCCCTGTGTATTCAAGTAGTTGCTTGTCATCAATTACAAAATTACCTGACCAAGGTTTATCTAGGCTAGCTACTAAGGCACAGTAAATCAGGTGAATAGCACACGCCCTTGGATCAAATTCGTTTATAACAACTAAAGCTGCCTCTTCTGCGAGTGTTTCTGGTTGTGGAGTTTCGGGATTATCTGTCACATAGTAAAAGATTTTTCCTTTTCCAGTTTCAGCTTCTCTTTCATAACTAAAAGTCTTATTTACTTGACCTTTCCATGACAGATTCATTTTTTGAGATAATACTTCGGCAACTCCATACAAAACTAGCGACAATGCAGCAACATTAGTCTTATTATCAGGAAATAAAGAAGCTTTTTTGAATTGCCGAGGTTTTGCTGAATCCTGGTAATTTAATTCTAAGTTTTGCTCAGATTTATTAACTCTGTCTTGAAGAGTAATTTCCTTTGATGATTGAGTAGTTGGGTCTTCTAAAAATTCTTCATCAAGAGCAACGTTAGTTTCTTTTTGATTTGGATTACGGGAAATAGTAATTCCCATAACCTGGTGAAATAGATGCAGAAGTTTACTATATAATGTTTTTGCTAAGTGTTTCATTTTCCTACTACCAATTTGCTGCTCACGTAGGTAATTTACAATGATGAAATAAATAAAGCCTGAGTTTCTTCTAATTGACCTTGCTAGAATATAACTCTCAGCCGCTTTGAGTCGCTTTAAACGATCGCCAACAATGCAAAAGATTTTCTACTAGGTGATACCAATCTAATAAAAAGTGGTCAAGTAAAAAAATTTGATTTTTACTTGACCATAATTATCAGTGATGAGTTCAAGCTTTCACTGATTGTAATTACGAATTGCAGCTTTGCTGCTTCAGGTTACTAACGGTACTGTTGGTCAGCCGGATCTCCATACGGGTCTTCGCTAGCTGGGCGGACGTTACCATACTGCCTGTAATCCGCCGGATCGCCGTAGGGGTCTTGGCTAGCTGGACGGACGTTACCATACTGTCCGTAATCCGCCGGATCGCCGTAGGGGTCTTGGCTAGCTGGGCGGACGTTACCATACTGCCCGTAATTTCCTTGGTTGCCTCCTTGCATCAACTTTTTCATAGCTAGGGCGGCGATACCAGCCATCGCTCCCTTCGCTAATGGATTGCTCATAATGTTACCACCTTGACCACCTGTAAAGCTCCCCACAGCACCACTCATAATTTGACTGAGTATATCTGGTTGTTGCTGGTGAACCCGGCCTGTCGTTTGAGCAAGATAATTTGGGTCTTGAAAGCGATCGTCTATACCATCTTGGTTTAGATCGGGAAAATTCAAGTTTGAAGAGCGCGTCTGCTGTTGAAGAGAGCGACCAAATTGCATCCGCTCTTGTGGTGACATCCGACTAAAGGCTTCTTGTGCAGATTCCTGATAAAGGTCTGGAGGTAACTGTCTAGATACTTGCTGATAACGGTTTAAAACTTCTTCATCTGAGTATCCCTCATGAGGTAAACCTTGCTCATAGCGATTGACAAAATTGCGGTAGTCATTTTCTGGAACCTCACCGCCACCGAATATTTTTTCTAATAAATTCATTTGTGACTCCTAAACTGTGATTTTACTAAACTATCAACGGTAAAGTAATTACTTTCAATATAGTAATTGTTATATTTTTTAAAAATCATCTATCAAAGGTTACTCTTACTTTGATAAAAGTATAACTATTAGTATATAAAACTCCGGTTTGAATTTTGAAAGCATCCTGAGACTCAAAACCCTGTTGTACAAAAAATAGAGGTCAAAATCTTTTCAACAATTAAATAAAATTTCTATATACTCGTATAAAATTTTAAAAGAAACTTTTGTGAAAAAATATAATAATACTTAATATTATACTTATGAGTATTATTAACTTTAAATCCAAAAAAAGTTTCTATTAAAAAATAGGATGACGATTAAACGTCATCTATTTATAATCTGTAAAAAAATTAATTTGTCGGAACAGTACCTGCACCCAAACCCCTTAAGTCTCGCCCTGTGGGACTGTTGTTATATCCTTGAAAGTCCCGGTATTGTTGTGCCTCCTCCTCTGGAACACGAATGCCCTCTTGTGGCGGTGTTACCCAGACAGGGCGATTTTGAGCATCTCGATAGTAAACACGCCCATTCTTAGAAAGGTAGTGTTTCCCCTGCGCTCCCGCTCCTTGGGCATTCTTTCGCTGATTGTAAAGGTAGTAAAGTCCAGCAGCTCCTGCCAAGATTGCCACTTTCTGCCCTGTACTTAATCCCCTTTTAGCTTGGGGTTGATTTACGGGGGCGCGATTATTTAAATTTCTCCCAACAGTATCGTCAATTGGAGGTTGCGTAGCATTTTGGGAACCTCCGCCGCAGCTAGAAAGCAGAGGGATTGTTAGCAATGTTGAAAGAAATACTGTTGTTGTCAGCGAAGCTAATCTATTTGTCTCGATCATACATTTTCTTTTCCGGCTAATTTAGCTGATATGGTATAAGAGCCTACAGTTTTATACAATGGTCAAGCAAAATTTAGCTTTTTACTTGACCAAAAGTTCAGATACACTGTATCCGCCACGATACTTTAGTTAGCTTAAAGTCTCTGATTCTTCTCTGCCTAAAATTTGTTTTTTAAGCAAGCGAATTTCTTCTGCTAGTTCTTGCCGAGTCGAATTTTTGAGCAAATAGCGGGAAGTAAACCAAATTGTGTAACCAAGTCCAATTAATTGGAGAAATGGAGAAACTAGGGGAATATCATTTATGGCGTTGAGTACTGCTAGAAAAATTCTTAGCGCTGTAACTGTTATCACAAGCAACGCAAAGCTGATAATCAGCAATTTGTATTCTTGGTAGAAGCTACCTATGTACTCAGGTATTTTTGCCAAAAATATAGAAATCTGTCTACCAACTTTTTGCCATTGTTCTTCATTTTCCGAGGCAGGCGGCAACATTGCCAGGTTTCCAGACTCTGAACCTTTAAGTGCTTTTATCTGGTTTTGGGAGGCAGTATCGACGTACTGATCTTGCTGTAACTCTGTGTCCATAATTATCTCCTGATTTTCTGCAATGAGAGCAGTTTTAAAGTTTACACTTTATTATTATCAATTTTTGCAACACTTGCTTTGCAACTAGATTTCTTAATCCTTAGCGGCACAGCTAAATATTGATTGGCAAATTTGTTAGGACTTTAATAATATTTAGGCATTTTTAAATTTTCTTCTCATCAATCTTTTGACATAGATTTTGTTTTCTAGAAGAGTGATGGAGCAAGTCTTACAACTTAAGTAAATAAATCTTTAATAATGTGAGGATATTTGATTTAAGTGTAAGGTATTAATAAACATATCAAACTAGCTATGTTTGACAATATGTATTGATTTAGCTAAGTTTAGTTTTGATATCTACTGCTAGAAACTAGTCACATAAATGCTAGAACCTAGTCACATTATTTACAAAAATTAGTTTAAATTATTTTTATAATTAGTAATCCACTAATACTAAAATATTGTTTTATATCATACTTATGGGCTATGAAAATATATTGAATTACTTCGATTGATTAAATATCCAGATAATTTAAGTCAATCTTCGGAGAGAAGATGTATTTAAACTAAATTGTGTAATTTATAAAAAGACACAGCAATAGTTTCGGGAATAAAATAATGCCACTTCAAAAAATAGGTGAATTTGATCGAGACTACCGTAATACTGTTGAAGGTAACGACATCAAAGGAATGGGTGTGTATGTTCAAGGAACTGATGAGAAGATTGGCACAGTAAATGATGCTGTACTAGATGACCAAGGAGCATTCCGCTATTTAATTGTTGACATAGGCTTTTGGATTTTTGGCAAGAAAATCTTACTACCAGTTGGTAAATCGCGTATTGACTCTACAGCAAACCGTGTATATGTCGTTGGTATAACAAGAGAGCAAGCGGAAAATTTACCTGAATATCAAGAGCATACAACGCTTGACTACGACTATGAAGAACAGGTGCGTGGAAGATATCGCACACCGTCTGTAGAAAGTTCAGCTACGCTTGGATCGACAGTTGGCCGCACTACTCCCAGTCCTGACAGCTACACCTACGCAGACGACGCGGATCTGTATGATGTTAGCGCTCACGAAGATCAAACCTTCAAACTTTACCAAGAAAGGTTAGTTGCTAATAAACAGCGCCGGAAAAGTGGGGAAGTATCGATTAGTAAGCATGTTGAAACTGAAACTGCAAAAGTTGCTGTTCCGGTGGAAAAAGAGCGAGTCGTGATTGAGCGAGTAACTTCTCAAGACACAGGCAAAGTTGTGTCTGCTGAAGCGACGGACTTTTCCGAAGGCGAGGTAGCGCATATAGACCTCTATGAAGAAGTTCCAGACATCCGAAAGGAAGCTTTTTTGCGCGAAGAAGTCAAAGTGCAGAAAGTTGTAGACAAAGAAACCGTTGAAGCTCAAGAAACCATTCGACGCGAAGAATTAGATGTTGATACTGATGGAACTCGAATAGAGAATAAAATTGACCGAGGTTAAAACAATTCGCAATGGGCTTCGCCCCGCTACGCTAACGCAATGACGCTCCTACGTCGCTAACGCAATTACCTTTTGTGACGGGGATTTAGATTTAGGCGTTCTATTCGCCCTGCTTGGTAGAAGCTATGCAATTTAAATCCCCACCACTTGTTAACCTACTTAAACTACAAAGGTCATTGTTTTTGAGTTAGTAGGAGTAGATTTTCTATCTACTTCTACTCAAAATTACTTTCACAAGATTGATATTCCAAAAGAGTCATTAGTTTAGATGAGGTGGTTAAATTGAAAATAATTCAACAGTTTCGTCGGTTTTTAACAGCTTTAGCCTTGGTATTAGTACTAACAACGACTGCCGCCTGTAGTGGTACTGTTCAAGCTAAACAACCAACTCAATTACCGTCTGGAACTAGTTATAGTGCTGACTATGCCTTGTTGTCACGCGGTAACAGTGTACAGGGTCAAGATTTTGGGAACTGGGTTGTCAGCACAGCCAAAGGAATTGTCCAAGATGCTTATGTACGTGACAACAATAAGTTAGGTGTCGTGATTGCGCCTCAAGTTCGTCCGACCGAAGTGCGACCATTAGCAAAATCCTTACTCCAAGGTTTTCACAAAAATTTCCCCAATCAAGACTTAAAAGTTTTGATGTATGCACCAGACAAAAAACTGATTTTGACGGCTCAGTATGATGTGCAATCTCAGCAAGTTGAGTATAAATAGGGACTCATTTTTTGGAGAAAATCTGAGTTAATTCAGTTGATTGCAAGTAAAAAAAGGAGACATTTAAAATGAGCAGCAGTGACAAGTATAAACGCGAAATTCTCAACGAGTTGGCTCACGGTAATACAGAGTCTTTAGATGATGTTTCATCTGACCAAACTCAGGAATACCAAAATTTTGACGATTTTGCCCAGCGTTCATCTCACGATCAACGTCGGCAATTGTTTAGTCAATCTTTCAACCATAACAGCATTCCACCAAGCCAACTGGAGCCAGAACTTCAAAAGGCGATCGCTCAGATTAAGCCTAACGAACGGGATGATGTTGCACGGGCATTTTTCAAGCACTTAAAGCAAAGAGGTCTAGACGAGCGCCATCTGGAGCGAGATTTGGGGCTTTCTACCCACAACCCTAACCACATAAGTGCAGATGACCTCAGCAAGGTGGCATCTTTCACATATCATAGCCATCCTGACATTTTCCACGAAGTGATGGCTGAACAACCAGCGATTCTTAAGTTTCTCAGTAATCCAATGGTAGGAGCAGCTTTAGGAGCGATCGCTTCTAAATGGTTTGGTCGTCATAAGTAATATCATGTCCGGTTAAAGACTTATCATTAAGACTGCAAGGGGGCGAAAGAGTTTTCAGGTTTTTGCACAGATAGTCAAGAACACCAAAATCTCCAATTTAGTGGCTTGCAATTTAGATAAAATGTGAGCCACTATTTTTTATTCCAACCTCCTGCCTCATTCACACAAGGCTAACAGCTGCCTCTAACATTCGTATTGTCCCAAGTTCGGCATTTATTTCCACTTCCACACCGATTGGCAAGGTAAATTTATCTTTTATATGACCAATCATTGAACCGTACCAAGCAGGAATACCTAAAGGAAGTATGTGTTGTTGCAATACTTGCATTAATGTAAATGACGGTTCATCTCCAAGACTACATTTAGTGCATTGCCCAAAGATAAAGCCAGCAATTTGATTAAGTATCCCAGCAGTTTTTAATTGCGTCAGCATCCTATCTATACGATAAACATCCTCGCCAACTTCTTCAACAAACAGGATGCTTTTGTTCCAAGTAGGTAGGTAAGGTGAACCTACCATTGCTGATAGGACTGACAAGTTTCCACCCACCAGTTTACCCCTCGCCTTTCCCGGTGCGATTATCTCCAGCCGCACTTCGCTAGGGTTGAGATTTTGCATAGTCACCGCTTCACCATTAAATAGGATGCGCTTGAAGTAATCGACTGTAAATTGATTCCAGGTAGACGTAGCAACTGGCCCATGAAAAGTAACCATTTGACTACGGGCATTAATTGCCAACAACAACGTTGTAATATCGCTATACCCGATGATAATTTTTGGATGGGAGCGGATTAGCGAGTAATTGAGTAAAGGTAAAATGCGATTGCAGCCCCAACCACCACGCATCGGAATAATTGCTTTGATGGTGCGATCGCTAAACATCAAGTTTACATCCTGGGCGCGATCGCTGTCTTTACCCGCTAAATAGCCGTAACGATCTAAAATATGCTTCCCCAGCTTTACTTTTAACCCTAACTGTGAAATTGATTTCTGTGCGGCTTCAATGTCTTTAGCGTCAACGATACCCGCAGGCGAAATCAATCCTACGGTATCGCCAGGTTGTAGGCGGGACGGCTTGCGGATGGTGTTTAGAGATGGCTTACCTTGGGCGGTAAGTGTTGGTATTTGAGTGGCTAACGTAGCCAGCCCACAGGTTGTAAGAAATTCCCGACGCTTGATATTCATAACTATTTTGTTGGGGATTAGGATTCTAAAAAGTTAGATCCCCGACAACTTTTACGAAGCCGGGGATCTGGATACCGCGAATTTTCACAAATTAAATAGGATTGCGATATGTATAGCACAAGCCTTGGTGGTTAGGACATCAACAGACGATAAAACTTAGACACAAAAAGGCTTTTCACCCAGTCGTCCCCAGTCCCCAGTCCCCAGTCCCTTGCTATAAAATTAAACCTTTTGTACCATATCTGAAATCACAAATCCATTATTAGCGAACTTAGCATCAGTAGCAAATGAATCACCAATGACAGGCAAAAGACGATCGTATAATTGCATCGCCTGTAAACAACTATTAATATTAGAAACTGCCGAATTATATCCTGCAATATTTTCTTCAACAATATTCAACAAGCGGCGATTATTTGCAATTTTTTCTTCGGCTTCTTGTTCTAATATTTTCTCTAAATAAGCACGTGCCTGTGGGTATTGTTGCAAAATTTCATCTGCTTGCTGTTCTGCCATTGGCAATAACTGACTTTTCAGGGTTTGATTAATGGTTTGACGGAAAGATTTGCGAATAGTTTGGGAAACTTTTGGTTCAAAATCTAACTTCAGTAACTGCCTAATGGCTGGTTCTGCTTCCACGATACTTTCAGCGTCATAACCTTGAGAAGTTTGTGATAAAGTTTGGCGAAATTGATATATAGAAAAAGTGCCTTCATCGTAAAATCTAGGACTTTCTCGTACAAAGCGATCGCACTCTACACTAGCTGCGCTAAATAATGCTTGAGCAACTCCTTTTTCTAAAATTATGATCTCTTGTTCAATACCACCATCATTATCTAATAAACGATAAAGTTGGCGATAATATTCTGACTTGCGAATCTTTTCAATCAACCGCTGAAAATAATTTGCAACTATTTGCTGAGAAGATTCAACCAAAATATCTTCTAATTGATTTGCTAAGTAATAAAATGCCTCTACTAAAATAGCAATTAAAGGTGCAGTAGCATTGCGAGGATGGCTGATGGTTGCACGTTGATAAGCAGAAGCTACCGAAAAAGTATCTAGCAATTCATCTAAGCGGCGAATCATTCGTGATTGCAATTGCTTAAAATCTGCTTCAAAAGCATCACAAGAATTATTAATTACATGGTTAACTTCTTCTTTGATATGTTCGCTAAATTCTCTCCCAATTTGCTGTAGTTGTTGATTTAGGTGTTGCAACTCTTGCGCCTTCATCGTCTCAATTTCTTGGGGCTGACTATCTAAATCGCGTTGGACACTCTGATAATGTTTTTTGAGCTTAATACAAACATCTTCCAAATCATCAGCAATATTTTTAAATAATTGGGGACGCTTTTCTTCGGTAAGATAACGAGTAATAGCTGTGCGAAATTCTTCAGTTCCACTATCTTGAATTAGCTTTTCAATCAATTCATTTCCCCAATCTCCCAGAATCCGCACATAATTTTGATTTGGAGTTTCAAAGCCGTTCACAGAAACACGGAATTTACTGGAAGATAACTTTCCTGAATTGACACAGTAGTTGTTAAACGCATAGACAAATTGTGGAGTTTCTTCTTTACCATCTAAACCTTTAATACTTTCTGCAAAAACAGAATCTAAACCAAATCTATCTTGTGGACTTGTTTGTTTAATCTGACTGCCATAAAATCCTAATAATCCACTGGTTTTATAAACCTTCCTAAAATTGGCAAATTGCCCACTAATTAAATCGTCTAATCGTTGCCGTAGCTGAGTATTATACCAAGTTTCATCGATCCGGTTGAAGACATAGAAAACGCGATCGCGTACTCCCCCATTCTCCCGCATTAATTCTAAAAGTTCGGTTTCTTCTTTTGTCATCTCACCCGCCGAAGCAGGTTTTAGCACACACACCACCGCCGAAGTTTCAGGATGTTGAATTTTGGCATAAGTTAGTTGTGCATCTTTCTCTACTGGCGCATCGATGCCAGGTGTGTCAATAATGACATTGCCATCTTGTAGTAAAGGATGATTACAGTAATATTCTATCCGCTTCAATACCGCACTATTACTACCACGACGCGCATATCCAGCAGCTTCCTTGAGATTAGAAAAGTTAAATTGCTCCATTGAGTATGTAGCATTAGTTACCGTGCTGATGCGATCGCTATTTGCTATATATCCCTCTAGCAACAACATTAACGCCTTCGCCTGTTTTGCACGTTCTGATTTACTCTCACCACCCTCCTGCTGAATAATCGCTTCAGAACCTTGACGTAGCAGGTTAATTACCTCAGCTTGGTTAATATTAGGTACTGTCTGAAATCCTAGTTGCTGACACAAAGAAACTGCTTGTTCTCGAATCTCTGCTTCACTTAAAAATGTCAAAACAACACGTTCTTTATCTACTTCTGCATACTCGATTTTGCATTCTGTACCTGTAGCGTGTCCCTCTGCACTGTAGAGTAATTCTCTTTCTAATAGTGCATTGATTAGCATTGATTTCCCAGCACTAAACGCACCTGCAAACACAATTTCAAACTTTGGAGAAATCGCTTTACTTAAAGAAGTTCGTACAGGTGTAATATCTTGGGAACGTAGCGTTGGTTCTTGTTGTAATAGTTGTAATATAGATTCAACCTGCTCTTTCAAATTTCTGCATTGAAGCGGCATATCTGACATATTCAGCATCCTGACAATATTTATGTATATATTAGTAATATTTAATGTTCTATTGGTTCAGTAAAATTCCTGAGAATCTCACTGTGCTTTAGCTGCTGGATATTACTAGGACTGACGCACTGTACAAATTAATTAATCAGCGATTATTCTACAAACCCAAAGGCTACCTGATTGTGGAAATAGCGGTCAATTTGCAGCTTTTAATAGTAGGCTCAGTCTTACCACATCAGATTTTGTTGTGCAAATGTCGGGGCATATAGATGGATGCCCCTACTTAGAACGCGAACTTCAAGCGTAGAACCTTAAAGTTCACTCGTTGACTGACAAAAAATAAACACAGGAAAAAATCATGGCTAATTCATCATTCAACCTGCTGAACCTCTCTGATTTGAATGGTACTAATGGCTTTTTCATTAACGGCATTCCAACAGGCATCTCAGTCAGCAATGCGGGGGACATCAACAACGATGGCATTGACGACCTGATTATTGGGGCAAATAATGCCGACCCCAACGGCAAATATGATGCTGGGCAAAGCTATGTAGTGTTTGGGAGAACGAATCTGGGCAGTGGCGGCACCCTCAACCTCTCTGATTTGAATGGCACTAACGGCTTTTTGATTAACGGCATTGCAGCAGGTGACTTTTTAGGCTTCTCAGTCAGCAATGCCGGGGACATCAACAACGATGGCATTGACGACCTGATTATTGGGGCACGAAATGCCTCCCCCAACGGTATTAGTGCTGCTGGGCAAAGCTATGTGGTGTTTGGAGGGAGGAATCTCGGCAGTAGCGGCATCTTCAACCTCTCCTCTTTGGATGGCACTAATGGCTTTATAATTAACGGCATTGCAACAGGTGACTTCTTAGGCAACTCAGTCAGCAATGCGGGGGACATCAACAACGATGGCGTTGACGACCTGATTATTGGGACATATGGTACGTCCCCCAACGGCAATTCTGAAGCTAGGGAAAGCTATGTGGTGTTTGGAGGGACGAATCTGGGCAGTGATGGCAGCCTCAACCTCTCTGATTTGAATGGCAGTAATGGCTTTTTGATTAACGGCATTGCAGAACGTGACTTCCCAGGCTCCTCAGTTAGCAATGCGGGGGACATCAACAACGATGGCATTGACGACCTGATTATTGGGGCACCTGGTGCCACCGCCAACGGCAAAAATAATGCTGGGCAAACCTATGTAGTGTTTGGGGGGACGAATCTGGGCAGTGATGGTAGCCTCTACCTCTCTGATTTGAATGGCAGTGATGGCTTTTTGATTAACGGCATTGCAGAACGTGACAACTCAGGCTCCTCAGTTAGCAATGCGGGGGACATCAATGGTGATGGCATTGACGACCTGATTATTGGGGCAGGTGGTGCCAACCCCAATGGTATCAGTCTTGCTGGGCAAAGCTACGTGGTGTTTGGGGGAACGAATCTGGGCAGTGGCGGCATTTTCAACCTCGCCTTCTTGAATGGCACTAATGGCTTCATAATCAACGGCATAGCAGAAGATGACTACTCAGGCTCCTCAGTCAGCAATGCGGGGGACATCAACAACGATGGCATTGACGACCTGATTATTGGCGCATATTCTGCCTCCCCCAACGGCAAATATGATGCTGGGCAAAGCTATGTGGTGTTTGGAGGGACGAATCTGGGCAGTGGCGGCACCCTCAACCTCTCTGACTTGAATGGCACTAATGGCTTTTTCATTAATGGCATTGCAGCAGGTGACACATCAGGCATCTCAGTCAGCAATGCGGGGGACATCAACAACGATGGCATTGACGACCTGATTATTAGGGCATATGATGCCAATCGCAACGGCAACTCTAGTGCTGGACAAAGCTATGTGGTGTTTGGAGGGACGAATATTGCCAGTAGCAACACCTCTTTTAACCTGACTGGAACTCCCGATGCAGATAACTTATTTAGCACACCTAGCAACAATATTATCGATGGGTTAACTGGAGACGATACCCTAACAGGCAACAGCGGTCAAGATAAATTTATTATTAACCTTGGTGATGGCAATGACACCATCACCGATTTTGCTGGCGTTGGGAAAGGTACAAATCCTTCAGCAGAAGTCATTGCAAATGTTGACACCTTGCAATTTACAGGTTCGGGTTTAACTGCCCAAAATCTGCAATTAACTCAAAATGCTAACAACTTAGAAGTTACCTTTGAAAATGTGGCATCTACCAAAGTCACTCTGCAAAACTTCAAATTAGAAAACCTCGATAACCTGCCAACTTTTGGAGCAACACCTGCGATTGGCAATATCCTATTTGATGGGCAAACCAACATCGCCGACAGCTTTGATGTGTTCGATGCTGACTCTACCCAAACTTCGCTATTCAACAAGAACACGGTGACTTTCCTCAATGAACTCAACAATAACATCACGGGTTTTGACAACTCTGCTGACGTGATTAATGGTCAGGGGGGTGACGACATCATCGACGGCAAAAGTGGCAATGACCTTTTGAGAGGTGGTGCAGGCAATGATACCCTTGTTGGTGGTGTAGGCAATGATACCCTTGTCGGTAGTGCGGATGCCAACTCTTCCTTCAACCTCTCTGACTTGAATGGCACGAATGGCTTTATAATTAATGGCGGCATTGTAGTAGGTTTCAACTTAAGCTTCTTAGTCAGCAATGCGGGGGACATCAACAACGATGGCATTGACGACCTGATTATTGGGGCACGATATGCCGACCCCTACAACAAAGATAATGTTGGGCAAAGCTATGTGGTTTTTGGAGGGACGAATCTGGGCAGTGGCGGCACCTTCAACCTCTCTGATTTGGATGGCACTAATGGCTTTTTGATTAACGACATTGCAGCAGGTGACGCATCAGGTTTCTCAGTCAGCAATGCGGGGGACATCAACAACGATGGCATTGACGACCTGATTATTGGCGCATCTAATGCCTCCCCCAACGGCAAAGATTCTGCTGGGCAAACCTATGTAGTTTTTGGGGGAACAAATCTGGGCAGTGGCGGCACCTTCAACCCCTCTGATTTGAATGGCACTAATGGCTTTATAATTAACGGCATTGCAGCAGGTGACGCATCAGGTTTCTCAGTCAGCAATGCGGGGGACATCAACAACGATGGCGTTGACGACCTGATTATTGGCGCATATTCTGCCGACCGCAACGGCAAAGATTTTGTTGGGCAAAGCTATGTAGTGTTTGGGGGAACAAATCTGGGCAGTGACGGTACCTTCAACCTCTCTGACTTGGATGGCACTAATGGCTTTTTGATTAACGGCATTGCAGCAGGTGACGCATCAGGTTTCTCAGTCAGCAATGCGGGGGACATCAACAACGATGGCATTGACGACCTGATTATTGGCGCATCTAATGCCTCCCCCAACGGCAACTATCTTGCTGGGCAAAGCTATGTGGTGTTTGGAGGAACGAATCTGGGCAGTGGCGGCACCTTAAACCTTTCCTCCTTGAATGGCAGTAATGGCTTTATAATTAACGGCATTGCTGAATATGACAATTTAGGCAACTCAGTCAGCAATGCGGGGGACATTAACAACGATGGCATTGATGACCTGATTATTGGAGCTGAAGCTGATGCTGGGCAAAGCTATGTAGTTTTTGGGGGAACGAATCTGGGCAGTGGCGGCACCTTCAACCTCTCTGATTTGAATGGCACTAATGGCTTTATTATAATTAACGCCTTAGTAAACTTATCAGCTAGTAATGCGGGGGACATTAACAACGATGGCATTGACGACCTGATTTTTGGGACACCAATAGCCTCCCCTAACGACAAAAGTTCTGCTGGGCAAACCTATGTAGTGTTTGGGGGAACGAATCTGGGCAGTGGCGGCACCCTAAACCTTTCTGACCTCAACCTCTCTGATTTGAATGGCACTAATGGCTTTACAATTAACGGCATTGCAGAAGCTGACTTCTCAGGCGACTCAGTTAGTAATGCGGGGGACATCAACAATGATGGCATTGACGACCTGATTATTGGGGCAACGGGTCCCAACACCAACGGCAAAGGTACTGTTGGGGAAAGCTATGTAGTTTTTGGGGGGACGAATCTGGGCAGTGGCGGCACCCTTAATCCGACAGGCAACAGCCGTCAAGATACATTTGTATTTCGCCCTGGTGATGGTAATGACACCATCACCGATTTTGCTGGCGTTGGTAAAGGCACAAATCCAACAGCAGCAGCGATTGCCAATGTTGACACCTTGCAATTTACAGGTTCGGGTTTAACTGCCCAAAATCTGCAATTAACTCAAAATGCTAACAACTTAGAAGTTACCTTTGAAAATGTGGCATCTACCAAAGTCACTCTGCAAAACTTCAAATTAGAAACCCTCGATAATCTGCCTGCTTCTGGAGCAACACCTGCGATTGGCAATATCCTATTTGATGGGCAAACCAACATCACCGACAGCTTTGATGTCTTCAATGCCAACTCTACTCAAGCTAGCCTGTTTAACAAAAACACAGTCACATTCCTCAATGACCTAAATAACAGCATCACAGGTTTTGAAAACTCTAACGATGTGATTAATGCTCAGGGGGGTAATGACATTATCTATGGCTTGAGTGGCAACGAGCTATTGCGAGGCGGTGATGGCAATGATACTCTCGTCGGTGGTGCTGGCAATGATACTCTTGTCGGTGGTGCTGGCGCGGACTGTTTCGTTTACAACACTGATGCAGTTTTTGGCGCGACTACTGTTGGTGTAGATACCATTAGTGACTTTAACAGTTCCCAAGGCGATCGGATTGTCCTAGATAAAATTACCTTTAGTGCTATTACTTCAACTGCTGGAAAAGGTTTTAGTAACAAGAGTGATTTTCAAATCATTTCTAATGGGGAAACTAGCACAGCGAAAATTATCTACGACGCTGTGAATGGACAGTTATTTTACAATCAAAATGGCAGTGCGGCTGGTTTTGGTAGTGGCAGTCTATTTGCAACTCTGACTGGTGCGCTAACTCTGAGTGCATTAGATTTTGTTGTGCAATAGATGCTATTTTCAGGTAAATATACCATGTGGTAGGGGCACAGCAATACTCATTGCAACTTAGGGGCAAAGCCAGCCTAAAACTAGCTTTTAGCTGGCTGAAGTTGACACCAATGAGCAATGCTGCATCCCTACGACAACTGAATTCTGACTTCTGAGTTCTGAATTCTTTTAATATAATCGCATAGATGATATTTTTACCTCTTTTGAGGCACTAATATAGTTAGTTTCGGCGCATTGGCTGCAAATTTAGCGTGTTGTCCAACAGTCAAAACATTAAATTGACTGGATATCATTTCTAAACTTTTGTTCACTATTGCCAGCTTTTTGTAAGTAGGAACACTCATACCAGGAAAGAATGAGAGTTCTGGTACATCTTCTTGACTTACAAAGTCTGTAGGATGAAGTAGCAAAGAAGGCTGGACGCGTGTAACTTTACACAGCCACAGAGCAATTCGCAGGTAGAGTAACGCCACTTCCGAAGAAAATGTACTCAGAAACATTATGTAACTGAAGTGAATTGGCACTTTAAAAATTGGCATGGTAGTAACAGGAATCTCAGTCAGTTTATCCTTATCTAGTTTCCACTGGTAAGGTTTTAGAGGCTGCAAACCCTCTTTAAAACCGCCAAACAGCGCTTCCCGTTTTTTACGTTCTTCCTTGCTCAATTTACAAGTTATTAAATAATATGCTCGTGCTATAGGCCCCAAAAATGTGGGAAAAGTCGAAGCATCATATTCGTATCCTCGTCGTGCTAAGACTTTCAATACTGCTGGAGAAAAACTGTATCCTGGCCCCCGGAAGCCAATAGGATGCTGATGAGTGACGCGCTTGATATGTTCTTCGGCGAGTGCCACCTCTTCTTCAATCTCATTCTCTGAATACAGATGTAGCCAAGGATCGTGATAGAATGAATGATTACCAACTTCATGACCGGCACTAGCGATCGCTTGTATTGCTTTAGTATTCTTTTCTAGGGCTGCATCCTGACCGACAATGAATACTGTGATTGTCAAATCCCATTGCTTGAGAATATCTAAAAAACGAGGTACTGCGATATCCAAGTAAGAAGGATAAGTCTGCCAACCCGGAGCGCCCTGATTTTTTAAATAAGACCAAATATTATCTAAATCTAAAGAAAGACTGGCTATTGGTTTGTTTCTTTTTTGCTTAATTTTCATTATGAGTTCAAGTATTTAGACTTTAAAGCGTAAATTATATTGTTAAATTTAAATTTTCTCAGTAAAGTTCCATAGTTCAACTCAGGGCTGAGTTTAGAATAAACCTCAAGCCTGAATGTTTGCATTTTCTCCTTTTTAAAACAAAGAGTTACTTTCAAAGCAGTATTTCATAGACATTGCCTAGATTAGTGGGTTAGATTTATATTTGCTTCTCTAAAAAATATTACCGATGAATTAGATAATAGTTTCTCAACGCTCCTTTGATATCGATTTTATCAAACCTTTTGACAACTTTTTACCCCGATCCTTAATTACCGATCGTTAATATATTATAACTAAGATATATATACTTACATAAATAATTTTTAGTAATTGCGCTAGATATATGAAGTTATTAATAATTTTGATCTTCAATTTTTATCATCGCTTCGATCAAAAGCAATTATCTAAAAACTTTATCCACATCTTAGATGTTGATTTGCTGCCTCTGGGTTAAACACATGGCAATTCCCTTTTCGTAGTAAGCTGCCTCATTAATAAAAATTGGCCAAACAGTAGATGCTCCCTCATAAACAATTGTTTTATCGTCAAAAGTTATAAAAATTGGATCTCCTGGGTTCAAGGCTTGATAATCCTTATCTTGAAGCTCTGGATGAATCATTCCAAAGATTGTACCATCCGGTTTTTTTGGGTAGTCTACAACTGATAAATGGTCATAGAGAATCAACGTTTCATTATTTGATGGAATTTTACCCTGGTTAAACTGTTCTAGGTAGTCCAGAAGGGCGCGAACAAGTTCCTCTGTTTGTTTGAACAGTGTTGCTTTTAAAACTCCTTGGGCAATTGGGCCAACCTCGAATGCAAAGCCTAATTCGCACAGAGAATTTACAAATGGGTTTTCTGCAATTGATTTAAAAGAGCAGCGATAAACTCTAACTAAAGGATTAATCTGGCTCAGATAAGCAGCTAATTTTAAGTTTAAAGGATAACTGTTATCAAGAATAATTGTCAGACCCATATTAGCTGTACTGCTGTGCAAGTCTAAGATGAAATCGGCTTGTTTATCCTTATTTGATACTAGAGTATCCTGAATTAATTTAGCTTGCAATTCTTCGTAACTATTCAGAGTCGGATCTTCTAAATCTTGCTTGAGAAAACAGCGATTTAAATCTTTCTCAACATATCGTCTTCCGGCGGCAAAAGCATTGGGATTTGCTAACAGGGTGACTGTCTCAAAACTCGGTCTAGTAATTAAATCGGGAAACTGAGCAAATTTTTGGATTAGGTAGGTTCCTGTAAACTCATTGCCATGAGTTCCACCGACAATTGCAACTCGATTAATCTGGTTCATGAAGCATTTACCTTGCCAATGCGATCGCGATCGTGTGGTTGATTAAGATAGGACATATCTGGCCCATTGGGGATAATTCCACCGGGGTTGAGTGGGAATAGGTTTCCGTAGTAGTCCCGCTTCACAGTTTCTACATCGCAAGTGTCAGCTACACCCGGAAGCTGATACAAATCGCGCAGATAAGCTCCAAGATTCTGATAGTCTCGAATTCGCTGCTTATTGCATTTAAACAGCCCATAGTAGGCACTATCAAACCGAAATAATGTCGTAAATAACCGCACATCTGCAAGTGTCAGATGTTCACCGCAGAGATAGCGATTAGTCTGCAATGCAATCTCAATCTCATCGAGAGTTGCGAACAGTTCATTACAGGCTTGATTGTATGCTTCTTGACTTTGGGCAAAGCCACAGCGATATACACCGTTATTTACTGTGTGATAAATCTTTTCATTCCACCAGTCAATTTTCTCTTTAAGTTCTTCTGGGTAAAGATTTAGCGTCGGATTGTTGGCAAATTCGTTAAACTCAGAGTTCAGCATGACGATAATCTCTGAACTTTCATTATTGACGATCGCTTTTGTTTGGTTATCCCATAATACTGGTACTGTAGAGCGTCCACTGTAGCCCGGTTCTGCCTTTTGATAAAATTCAGCCAGTGTGCGACAACCTTCAACTTCATCGTTGAATATCCAACCGCCTTCAATGGGCGAAGGAGAGACGATACATACTGATATTACCGCTTCGAGTTTTTTGAGCGATCGCACAACCAAAGTTCGATGCGCCCAAGGACAGCCCAGCCCAACATAGAGTTTGTAGCGCCCCGTTGCTGGTGGGTGTGGATTCCCTGATTCTGTACCAATGAACTTGCGAAACTGGCTATTAGGACGAATATATGCTCCCGACTGATTGCGAGGAGCTAGGTTTGACATCATTATCTGCCACATAGTCGTCCAAACAAACTTTCCTAGCCAGATAATCAGCTTGGGAGGAAGCGACTTGCCTTTCTTTTTGGGGAGCTTTTTCTCGTCATCCATTGGAGTTGAGTTAGTCATGGCGACAATTTTGCTTTGGGAGCGATCAATGTACCTTCAGATTTCTTACTTTAACTCTACTACGCTTTGCATGAACTATTGGATCTATATGACAATATTGTGGACACTGATATCGCATTTATGAGAATTTATAAGCTAGCGATCGCTTATTTTTAAGAATAGTTTATTTAGTTTCAGAATTTCTATCCATTTTGTAAGCCTGTAATAAATATTCTCCATTGAAGTGAATCAGATGAGTAGAATCTTCCGCAACCCAAACATCGGTTTCCCAAGCAATTTCAGCCAAATACTCTACCATCGCTTTCCGGCTTAAAAAAGTTGTCACCATTACAAGAGGGATTTTTATATCGGCAAAGATAACTTCAAGTTCTTTCTTTCGTTTAGGATTAATTGGTCCATGAGAAGTTACAGCTTCAATTAAAACTAGCCAATCATTTTTTAGATGATGGATAATCACATCAGGCATTTTTCCATGAGAATCGATAGTAACGCCTAAATCTCTCAATGCCACTTCATTAAAATGTGCGAATTTTTCATCTGTATCACCAACATAAATCAGTTTTGCTCCAGGTGTAAAACGTTCTGCAAAGTCTTTAATAATTTTTTCGATCAGAATATTCTGTCCACCTGGCGATAGAGTTTTTACCTCTCCTTCAATCACTATCGGAATACGTGATAGTTCCCGCTCCTGAGCATATCGTCTTTTCAAAGTTTCAACTGAAGTAAGGTAAGTATGAATACTCTTTTCCCATTCAGTAGTTCCATAAGTACGTAATAGTTCAAGCGCACTTTCTTCAATCTGATATACTGTTTTCGGACTGTTAACGGGGCGTTCAGGTGCATCTGGATTTACAATTATCAAAGCCGCATCTAAGAATTGATGGACTGTTTGGCGGCGAACAGTTTCCCGTGTATTAGGTTTATATGTTTTGCCATAATGCAGTGCCATAAATTCCATCATTGGCGTAATTCCCATTAGGGGAGATGCAGCAGTTTCCCAAGTATCTGTTGGCTTTAAGTTGAGTAGAGCCAGAAGGGTTAAGGCTGAACGCTCATTAAGTTGTGCTCGTGGGAGTCCAAGTTCAATTAGAATTTGTAGTGTTTCATTAATACGGGTTTTAATTATTAAGGGGTTGTTTTCAGACTGATTGCTCATACTCAGTAACTCTTCTTGCAAAAGTTCATCAATTTCTTTCTGTGATGGAAAATGCTCAGTAATATATAGCCCTACAGTCATTAGTTGTGCTATTGTCGGATATTTTAAATTTCGTAAATCGGTTGCATTAACCTGAGTATGTCCATTAAACAACCGAAAAAATGCGTCAACGAGGCTAGAGTTGAGATAAGCAGCAAGACCACGTGCTAGGGTAAGATTAAGTCCTCTTCCGTCTTTGTGAAAATAATTCAGGTGGTTTTCAAAACCTACCCAAGAACAATTAATTTGGTTGGCATCATATACAACGGCAACAACTCGTTTCTTTTCCTCTTTGGAGGATAATCGTTTAGTCAAAACATAATGCTCATTTGGTACTAAAAGAGAGAGCGTTTCTTCTCCATATACCAAAGCTTGGTGTTTTTTAGTTACTTTGGGATACTCAACATATCCTTCTGAAAAATTCAATGGATAAATCAAAGGAACAGTGTCTTCATTTGGCATTAAACACAGATGTTCTTTAACACGAAAATCTACAATCCGTCCAGTTGATACAGTTAATTCTAGGTCTTTTAATGTGCAGGTAAAGTTAGCCATTTTTTTAATGACCTGCTGACTTAGTGTATCGGGGATAATGTGGATAAATTGTTGCGAGTCGCTGGGAAGAACTATCTCTGTATAAGGTAAGGTATTTGACAGAATAAAATCATCATCAGCATTTGAACTTGTACTGATGATTACATTGTCAAATTTTGGTTTTTGTTTGACAGCATGGATGATAATCGTTTCCTGCAAAACTTCATCATCACTAAAAGTTTCCTGTCTGGAATCAAAAAGATGTATCTGCTCTAAAGCCATCATTTCCAAAAATATTTTGCGGAAATTTCTAAAATATGGCCCATTACAGAAACTACGCGGCGAAATAGCTACAAGCTCTCCTCTCAATTCAAGAAGCTGAACCGTAGCAGCGATAAAACCTGTATATAAATTGCTGGTTTCTAATCCTATAGAATGTAACAAATCACGAACTTTGGAATGAGTGTTAATTTTTAAATATGGGGGATTGAGAATAGCGTGGGTAAATCTACAATTATCAGGATTATCGAACAAACTAGGCTGAAGAAGTTTAACTGCATCCTCAATAAAATCCGTATGTCGGATCTCATAGTTTAAAGAGATGCCAGCTAGTTGACATTCTCGATCGCATAATTTCAATGTCTGATGCAAATACCCAATCAAAAAAGGATCGATTTCATAGGCAACAATATCTAAATTGGCTGGGCGTTTTTGGCTGTGACAAAGTTTAGCCACAAAGGCTGCAAGTAATGAGCCAACTCCTGCTCCAGCATCAAGTAGAGATATTTGAGGAAGATCGAGTTTGCCAAACATCCCAACCATTAGTTCTGCGACTGGAGCAGGTGTCAAAAATTGACCTAGTTTTCCTTTTTGCTTTTGATCCTGTTTCAAGCTTGCAGCAATCCTCAGAATATCTACTTCACCGAGTAAGTTTCTGGCAGAACATTTTGACAAGCTTTTGAATTCCAACGGCTTGTGATAATTTTCTCTAGACTCTCTACTGCTTGATTGGAACATCACGGCTCATTTTCACAGAACAAAAACCAACTTTATCAGGTTTTGAATTTACGCCATGATATTTTAAGGAGAAACCGATGCAAGAAGCGTCTCTTTTTCCAAAAATTTTTTTAAAACTATGCTTCAAGCTAAAGTATTTGTCACTCGTCGCCTACCTATCGAATTAGAGCAACTGCGATCGCTCGCGATGGTGGAAGTTTGGCCAGAACGCCAACCCCCTCCCTACGAAATTTTACTAGAAAAAGTCAAAGAAATAGATGGATTGCTATGTCTGCTGACTGACCAAATCGATCGCCAACTCATCGAGTCTGGGAAACTCAAAGTTATCAGTCAAATGGCGGTGGGTTACGATAACATTGACATTGCCGCCGCTACGGCACGACAAATTCCCGTCGGTAATACTCCTGGGGTGTTAACCGATGCTACCGCAGATTTTGCCTGGGCATTACTAATGGCAGCTGCACGGCGAGTAGTGGAGGCAGATCGATTTACTCGTGCAGGTTTGTGGCAGACTTGGGAACCAGATTTGTTGTTGGGACCAAATGTTACGGGCGCTACCTTGGGGATTGTTGGTTTTGGGCGAATTGGTCAAGCAGTTGCTCGTCGTGCTAAAGGGTTTGAAATGCGGATATTGTATACGAGTAGGCAACGATGCAGCCCAGAGTTAGAACAATCTTTAGGTGTGGAGTTTGCTACGTTAGAACACTTACTGCAAGAATCAGACTTTGTGACACTGCATACACCATCGGCTGATGATACTTATCATTTAATTAGCGATCGCCAATTTGAATTGATGAAGCGATCGGCTATTTTGATTAACACAGCGCGGGGAACGATTGTAGATCCAGATTCTTTGTATCGCGCTCTTGCAAGCGGTCAAATTGCGGCGGCGGCTGTCGATGTCACTGAACCCGAACCGATTCCCAGCGATAGCCTGTTGTTAACCTTAGAAAATTTAATTATTGCACCGCATATTGGCAGCGCCAGCCGTCAAACGCGCTCAAAAATGGCTTCAATGGCGATCGCTAATTTAATCGCAGGATTAAGGGGCGATCGCTTGGCTAATTGTGTCAACCCGGAAATTTATAATTCATAATTCATATCAGGCGTGAATTATGAACGCCCTCAATCTAATACCACAAGGCGGAAGTTCAAAGGGACGCATAGTTATGCGTCCCTAAAGCAAATTGCGTAAACCTTTAGAAGGTGAAAGTTGTTCTCAGCGTACCGATAATTGCATCATCGTTGTTGCTGTTTTGACCAGGAGAGGTCAACCAGATTACGCCAGGGGTGATTGAGATATTATCTGACACGCGATACTTGTAAAAGCCTTCAAAGTGATAAGGTATATCATTACCAGTACCAGCAAAAACTCCGCCTCGGTTACGGGCATAAGGTTCTGCACCAGCAAAAATCCCTAAAACGTTACCCTTTTTACCGAGGTCAGGTAAGGCCACTCCAAGACCGTAACTCCAAGCTTGATAATCATCACCAGCACCAAAGCCTGTGATATCGTGGTAAGAAACGAAGCCACTGACTGACAGTTTGTCGCTGGGTCTAAAAGCTGCTTCTATACCGTAAGAGTTACTGGAAGATCCGTTTAAGGTACTTAGAGTATTAGCTTGATTAGTACCTACAACGCGGATAGTACTACCCAAACCACCACCTAGATCGAATAAATTACCACTTCCAGCACCATGATAACCGTGAACGTAGGTAGCAGCTATAGATAAGCGATCGCCAACACTAAAGTTCAACTGTCCCAAGGCTGCATAGTTACCCTCTAATAAACCTTGATTTGCCACGGAATTAGCAGCATTTGATGCCAAGTAGCCGATAGTCAGCGAACTTGGTTTGAAAAAACTGCCACCCTTACCAAAGGGTAAAGTCAGTGCCGCACCTGCACCGCCACCAATGCGATAAATCGGACTTTCAGAAGCAAAGGTAGACAAAGCACCATTACCGCCATCATAGTCTTCAAAGTAAGGGTTATTAGTGGCAACATAATCGCTATGAATACCTCCGGTGCCCGCAAAGTAGACTTGGGCTGGACCTATGGGTACGTAATACGCCAGCCAGTCGATAATCACACTGTTGTTACCAGTGGCGCCGATTTGAAAAGTTTGTATACCTTCAGAAGTATTGATTCCAACACCATCATTTCCTACTTGTGTAAAGGATAGTGCATTACCGGCTGCAAGACGGGTGTGTAAAACGTCTTTACCCGTGAAGCTGGTTTGCAAGTCTAAACGTACCCGATCTTGGAAGACAGTATTATTCGCATCGCCAGTGTTATTGCCAAAAATATCACTAACAGCAAAAATAGCTTCACCCACCAATTTTGTGGTAGTAGAAAACTGATTAGCTTCTAGTTCCGCAGTCCGTGCTTCTAGAGAATCTACTCGACCGCGTAGAGTTGCCAGTTCTGCCGAGAATTCCTCCTGCAAACGCTGGAGAGTCGCCAAATCCTGTTTTGTCACCAAGTCAGCAGTTGCTGTGGCAATCAGTTCATTAACTCGATCTAAACAAGCATTCAAACCTGCGGCAAACTCATAACGAGTCAGTGCCCGATTGCCTCGGTAAGTAGAATTTGGGTATCCAGCAATACAACCGTAGCGCTCAACCAAGGATTGCAAAGCTTGGAATGCCCAATCAGTCGGCTGTACATCAGAAAATTGAGAAACTGATGTGACTTGAGACAATGAATTCTGGTTCTTGCCTTCGTTGTTGTAGCGATTAACCTCTTCTAAAACCTTATTTTCATCAGCCTTTTGGGCAAGCAATTGCTGATTAACTTTTGGTTGCTCTGTTTGAATGAATATTGATGAAGCACTAGCAGCTATTGGCTTTGTATCTTCAGAAGAACTTGCTACTTCGGCAGCAGCTATAGCCTTAGCGGAAACCAACACCGTCACTCCCAAAACTACTGGACTTAGTACCAGAGTTTTCCACAATAGATGAGACATTTTTATTTTCCTTTCCCAAAAAATAGCGAAAATCAGTTGGTTCAAGAAAAAGAGAATAAGTGATTATTCTACTTGTTCGGAATCTTATCAGATTGTTGTTAATTAAGCTATATATCTAAGAAATTTTTTACAGATAAGGAATCGTCACGTTTTGCAAATGGCTTATTTGCCAAAGGTTGAGTTGATCGGGTAAGTTCGCTCGATTTTGTGCTATTTATGGGCTTTAGCTTCTTGTTTTTAATCCCGATCTGCGGTAGTTACTTTTTGTCTTTAAATTCATTCCTCAATCAAGAAAGTGTATTTATATATGAGGTTTTGATGACAAATTAGTAATTATTGATTATTAATTATTTTGAACCTCCAACCTGCCGAAGTCAGATAAATCAATACTGTTCAGTTAAGCCTCAAATCTTTAGTAAAGACACAAAATTTTACTTCTTACAGCTGCACTAACGCGTCTTTACAGTTTGAAAATCAGTATCAAAAATCTTTACCAACGGCAAATAATCTTTAATAGTAGCCAGTTTTGTGTTGGGATAGCGACCCCAAAGACATCTCAATGCTTGATTAAGCCCCTAATTTAGGCAGATAATTTTTCATAACTATCGGCAGTTGTTGCTTCTAATCCCAAAATGGGATACATTTCTGGTTCAGATGTTCCGTGCATCGTCAGAAGCAGAGCGTCGATTAAGGCTTTGGCTTTAAGCAGCGTTTCCTGAAACTCCATCTCTGGCTCAGAAAGGGCTATAATTCCGCCACCAATACCAATGGAGGTTTGACTGGGAGTCAAAACAGCAGTCCGAATCACAATATTTAAATCGGCTGAACCATTCAACCCCAAAAAGCCGATCGCACCTGAATAGATTCCCCGCGCCTCTTGTTCTAAGCGATCAATAATTTGCATGGTGCGGATTTTCGGCGCACCAGTCATCGATCCTCCGGGAAATGCAGCTTGCACGCAATCCACCGCTTGTAAATCCGAACGTAATCGCCCGCGTATCGTTGTTACCAACTGATGTACTGTTGAGTATGTTTCCACATCCATTAATTTTGGGACGTGGATGCTACCAACTTCACAAACTCGTCCTAAATCATTGCGTAACAGATCGACAATCATCAGATTTTCAGCTCGGTCTTTTTCGCTGTTGCGTAGCTTCTCACGGAGGACGAAATCGGCTTCGGGGGTTTCTCCTCGTGGTAGGGTTCCCTTGATGGGTTTAGTTTCTACCCAACCTTGGCGATCGATCCGTAAAAACCTTTCTGGAGATGAGCAGGCGATCGCAATTTCACCAAAGCGTAAAAATGCAGAATAAGGAGCCGGATTGATTTTACGTAATGTCCGATAGAACGTCAATGGATCGGGGGTTGCATCGGTGTGCAGCTGATTAGTCAGGCAAACTTGATAGGTTTCCCCTTCGTGAATTTCGTCTAAGCATTGCTGAATATCTTGAATGTAATTTTGGTAAGTGCGACTCAAACGGAACTTAACTGGCTGATAAGTTTCTTGAGGTACAAGAGAAAAAAGAGGATCTAGAGTTTCGAGTTGTTGTTGGATAGTATCAAACCAAGTTTCTACCTGCTCTGTTTGTCCTTTTTTGATTAATTGCAGCAAATAAACACACTGTTCTTGATGATCGATCGCAATCATGCGATCGGCAAGTAAGAAAATTGCATCAGGTAATGGTGAAGAATGCACCAATGACGAGCCACACTCCGCCTTAAGTTCATAGCCAAAATAGCCAACAAATCCACAGTTAAAATCAAAAGGTAACTCATCAGATTGACAAAATCGGCAGTTTATTTCTCGCTTCAAATACTCAAAAATACTTTCGGTGCGATGAGTCACGGTATCTGATTGTGCGATAATAAGTTCTTGCGTTTGGGTATGGTATCGCACCAATAAACTGTTTATCCCGCTTCCATCACCCATAAACGAGAAGCGAGATAGACCAAGTTCTACACGACTGCTATCTAGCCAAAAAGCGTTCGGTGCGTCTCCAAACAGCTGTACAAATATTTGTTCTGTATTTGGGCAAATATCTAACTTGCGCGTATACAATTCAAACTTTTGGGACTGTTCTTGACAGGGTTGCTCTATAACAGGAGTAACAGATCCATATCCAATCCAATACTGCTTTTGTGGACTGCTTGACGATTTTTCGGGAAATTTAAGTGTAATATCTCGAAAGTTTTCTAATAATCTTTGCCCATATTCTGTACAGATAGACTCTGGGTGAAACTGCACACCCCAAAAAGGTAAATGCCGATGACGCAATCCCATCACCAATCCTTCTTCAGTCCAAGCAATTTTTTCTAAACATTCAGGTAGTTCATCAGCAACTAATAATGAATGATAACGCACCACAGAAAACTGATTAGGAATACCTTGAAATAATTCTGAATTATTATGATAAATTTTACTGAGTCTGCCGTGTCGAACTTCCGGTGCATGAATTACTCTTCCACCATGTAGATAGCCAAGTCCTTGATGTCCCAGACAAACTCCCAGCAAGGGTACATCCACATTCTCAATTATTTGCCGACAGACTCCAAAATCTTCCGATCTCTCTGGACGACCGGGGCCAGGTGAAATCACAATGTTGTCAAATGCAATTTCTTTTAATTCATCCCAGTTAAGGCGATCGTTATAAATTACTAGAGGTAGTTCCCCATTTACCTCGGCAATCATCTGGTAAAGATTAAATGTATAAGAGTCATAGTTATCAATAATTAGCGTTTGCATACATAGTTACTTAACTAGCACATATAGCAATCCTAAATCATTCGTGAAAAATTAGATCCCCGACTTCTTGAAGAAGCCGGGGATCTGGCTTAAGTTCTATAGGCACATCTTCAAAAAGAAAGGGTTTCAGAAAACTTTACTGGATGAATGATGGCTTGTTTGCCAAAGGTCACATTTATACAAGAATTTCGCTCGATTTTGTGCCATTTCTAGACTTTACCTTCTTGTTTTTAACTCTGATTTGTGGTAAGTCTTTTTTATCTTTGTAAAAGTAACAGATTTCTACTAGAGTTGGCCATATTTCTAGAGAGCCGTGAAATTGGCTAATAACATCATCGATAATTCTGGAAACATTTTGCTGAAAAAAGTCTGGTTCAAATCCATAGAAGACTCTCGATAAATTCTCAGCAAATAATTGAAGTGACTGCTTGCGTTCTTCATTCTGGGTAGAGATTGAGGCTTTGACTACCTGCTTGTGGATAGCAGAGATTTTTTCCAGGATTTCCTCAGAATCTTGTAAAGTGACTTCGCCTGAGTAATCAAACTTGATTCCCAAATCGTCAAGATGATAAACACTATTTTTAATCTTCTTTTTCAGCAAGCTACATATTTCTTCATTAAATAGTTCGCTAGCTAGAGGATTACGCATATAGTTATTTCTAATATGGTTTTGGACAGCATCAACGTGTGCAGCTGCAATTCCTTCTTGCTGTATCCAAATCCTGTAGATATAATCCTCAAATCTGAGCCGAGTTGGAAAAAAGGGTGGTAAACCTAGCTGATTATCATATCCAGCAACTCCACAATCCATTCTCCAGTTTTTATTAGTAATAACGGGTCGAAAATTGGTAAGAATATAAAAGTCATTCAGGTCATTTGGACTTATTTGGTTTTCATCATTGAGATACATGTGAATAAAATCAAGGGTATCAATATCATTAGTTCCTGTGCGAAAAGTTTGGGCAATCTTAACGATCGCATTATTCAAGACTCTCCCTTGTTGTAATAAGAGGCTGTTCTCTCGAAAGTAACCTTTAGTTGTATTGGTTTCTAAATCCATTGCTGTATCAAGTACCAATTCTCCAGCCTCGAAGTTTTCTGGTACATGGCTGGCTTTTTGACCTAAAACATCACCAAAAGCCGTGAGTAAGTCAAAAGATTTATGAACGAAGCCGCCTTGTTGGTTGGACTTTATTAATTTTCCTCGGCATATTTCATCACCAGATAAAGATTCTGGGCTAGTTTCAATTAATGCATCTGGACGCATATCGTCATCTGCACTAACCATTAAATGTCCAAGGGTATACATGAGAGTGAAGTTGCGATTTCCGCCATAACTAGGTCGGAATAAGTTTTTGACTAGTGATTCTAGCTTGCGATCGCGCAGTCTTTCGTTTAAAAATGTAATAAATTGCTCTTTCTGTTGTGGCCCAACATAAAACACATCATTGACTGTCTTAGTCTGCTCTAAAAGTGGATAATATTTCTCGTGATTGGCAATGCTAGAATCGTCAAAAACGATAATTTTTAAAGCATGACCATTTGCCCAGAAATTCTCATCATACTTTTCGATGGTCTGTGCTACATCTCTCAGTCTATGAGTCGGAATAACAAATACTGTTTCTTTTTGTTTCATAAAATTTGTTTGGGTTTTTCAAATGAACTTTCTAACCTTTAAACAAAGTTTGAAAGTTTTCAGGCTAACTGCTTCCAGAATATCTGCCACTGCAAATTTGCATACTGGAGATTAGCAGCATAGGCATAAATTCACCTATTTAGGGCTGTAGTCAGAACAATTGAGTGCTTGTTTCGTTAGAGCAGTGGTAGGATGTACTGCACACTTTAGAAAATAGTTATTGTTAAAAAATTGGCATTTTTTACAGTTATGTTGCTCTAAATCTTTAATGCTTACTATTTCATCTTTATCTGGCGCCGCATTTTCTGGGGGATCTTCTAGTGCTTTGCAGACAGATGAAACTAGAAAAACAACAATTGCCCAAACAATCATAAAGGAAATGTGAGCCAAAAACACTGCTACAAAGGGAATGTCTCCGTCATGTGGTTTTGTGTCACTATGTGTTGCCTTAGACAGGTTAGCTTCAATCAGGGTGGACTGATGAACATTTTTGTGGGCGGATACATAAAGTCGGAAAAGCTCCGAAGTATGCATATTAATAACCTTTAGTTAGTCGAACTCAGATCCAGTAAAGTTAAAGAGGCAGGAGGCAAAAATATATCTTCTTACTCTTGCTGCAAGCTCGAACTGCCTCCTGCCTTTATTCGAGAAATGTTCATCTGTCTAATAATATGTGGAATTGAAAGTACTTGATAGGTCTGGGTAATTTGAATTAACAGATTGACTTTCTCTTAGTCGAGCTTCCAATAAGCAACTATTGAGGGAATAGTAAACAGAATGAATTTTTTTAAGAGTCACTTTGAGAGCGGGAACCATCATCGGATCGGTTGCTATTGCTAAAATGTAATCTCCGGCGAAAATACTAGGATTATCTGTTACTGAAATAACTTGAGTTTCTCTTAAAACTCCTAGAAAAATGCATTTACTCGGTAATTTAATATCACTTAAATGAATGCCACAGTAAACGCTATTATCTTCGATAAAAACACCAAACAGACTTGGCTCTAAAGTTTTTTTAGTTTTCAGCACAAAATGTTTTTTAACTCTAATAGTATTGTCCAATACTTTACGAGTAAAAGCTGCTGTTGCAGAGATATATTTTGAAGATATATAAAATGTGTTAAATAAATAGAGTATGTGTTTATTAATTAGTTAATTAGGTATATGTTTAGAGATATAGGTTTTATATATACCTACTAAAAATTAGATTCTCGACTTATTAAATTAAGCCGAGAATCTAACATTTAGATTTGAAGTAATCATTAAGGATTACTATAGATAACTATTTTGAATAGAAGGCATAGCAAGAATCAGCAGCACTCTCTCAAGCCTTTATGCCTTAATCTTATCTAGGGCTAAATTAAGCTTCAACACATTAACTCCAGGTTCGCCAAAGATGCCGAGAAAGCGGCCGTCGGTGTTTTGGAAAATTAAAGTTTCGAGTTGGTTCGGTTGAACTCCTCGCGCCTTGGCTACTCGTGCAACTTGTGCGATCGCAGCTTCCGGGGTAATATGCGGGTCAAGGCTGGAACCGGAGGTGTAGACTAAATCGCCAGTCGGCTGCACACCTGCTTTTTTCAAACGATTGAAGTCACCTTCAACTTTTTTGCTGGGGTCTGGGTCATCTTTACCTTTAATGCGTTCCATTAATGCGGGATTACTGGGAGCCAAGTTACTAGCGCCAGAAACCCCAGTTCTCAAAACTCCCGCATCGTCCTTTTTGGGATCGGCTGTGCTGTAGCTGGTGGTACTGGGACGGCTGTTAAAATAGCGATCGCTACTAAAAGGTTGACCAATCAAAGCAGAACCCACAACTTGACCTGTGCTATTTTTTAGGAGACTACCGTTTGCTTGAAAGGGAAACACAATTTGCCCAATGGCAATCATCGCAAAAGGATAAATAATCGCTCCAATAACCCAGAGTACTAAGGTAGAACGAACAGCTCTACCAGCTTCACGTGCAAAACTCATTAGAATTTCTCCGGTACAAACATTACGAAAAATAAATAGATGGAAAGCCCTAGTGTCACCAGTCCTAACAACCCCAATCCCCAAGATTGACTGCGGGAAAGTTGTTCGCCAGTCGCTGCATAGACTAGAGGTGCCACCACTAGGTTGAAACACATCGCCAGGAATAAATACAGTGGCAGCTTTTGCCTACGCCATTGACACCAGATGTCAGTTATTTCTTCTAATACTTGGGATGCAGCAATAGTGCGTCGGATATGAACGGGTTTCATAGAATTAAGACAAAGGTAAGATAATATCTATCAGTTTGATGGCAATGAACGGAGCAACGATACCGCCAAGACCAAAGATCAAGATGTTACGACGTAACAGTTGATCTGCTGTTAAAGGTAAAAATTTCACCCCTCTGAGTGCTAGCGGAATTAGTGCCGGAATAATTAAGGCATTGTAAATCAGCGCCGAGACGATCGCAGATTGGGCACTCTTTAATCCCATAATATTCAGTGCGCCGATTCCAGCCGCCGCAAAGATTGTGGGAATGATCGCAAAATACTTGGCAATATCGTTAGCGATGGAGAATGTTGTCAACGCCCCACGAGTAATTAGTAACTGTTTACCTATGGTTACTAAGTCAATTAACTTCGTGGGGTCTGAGTCTAAGTCCACCATGTTAGCAGCTTCTTTGGCAGCTTGCGTCCCCGAATTCATCGCCACACCCACATTTGCTTGAGCCAAAGCAGGTGCATCGTTCGTACCATCCCCAGTCATTGCCACCAGTTTACCCTCAGATTGTTCCGAGCGAATCACCTCAATTTTGTCTTCTGGAGTTGCTTCGGCAATGAAATCATCCACCCCAGCTTCCTCGGCAATTACCGAAGCGGTAATTCGATTGTCACCTGTGAGCATGATCGTGCGAACACCCATGCGGCGGAGTTGGTCAAATCGCTCCCGCAAACCAGGTTTGACAATATCTTTCAGGTAGATAACACCATAAATTTTGTCATCTTGGCAAACAGCTAAGGGTGTACCGCCTAACCGGGAAACTCGCTCATAAGCTGCATCTATATCATCAGGAACGTTACCGCCACGGGAACGGACAAATCCTTTAATGGCATCCACTGCACCTTTGCGAATTTGTTTGCCATCGGGTAGATTCGTGCCACTCATCCGGGTTTTGGCGGAAAATTCTACACCTTCGGCTTTATCAATATTAAAGTCTACCCCAGCCTGGGACTTTTCTGCTAAAACTACAATCGATTTGCCCTCTGGCGTTTCGTCAAACAAGCTAGCAGCTAAGGAGACTCGCGCCACATCTATTAATGAGTGATTATCCAGAGGAATAAATTCGTCAGCCATCCGATTCCCCAAGGTGATCGTGCCTGTCTTATCCAGCACCAAGGTGTTGATGTCACCGCAAGCTTCTACCGCTCGACCAGAGGTCGCAATGACATTAAATTGAGCAACTCTATCCATCCCGGCGATACCAATCGCACTGAGTAAACCACCGATAGTTGTGGGAATTAATGCTACTAAGAGCGAGATGAGAATAGCAACGCTAGCACCTGCCCGCAAACTGTTTCCCGCCTCAACTCCAAAGGCTGTGCTGATAAAGCTGGCGATGTAGGCGACAAATGGGGGCATAGTTGCCACCACAATTAAGAACACCTGCGTTAACACAGCCAACAATACCGTCAAAGCAATCTCGTTCGGAGTTTTGCTGCGTTCTGCTCCTTCTACCAAGGCAATCATGCGATCGATAAAGCCTTGTCCGGGATCGGCACTAATGCGAATTGTCAACTCATCGGAGAGTAGGCGTGTACCGCCTGTCACCGAACTGGCAATATCTGTACCTGGTTGCTTCAGCACCGGGGCAGATTCCCCAGTAATTGCCGACTCATCTACCGAACCGATGCCTTTAATTACATCCCCATCGGCGGGAATCATATTATTTGCAACCACTTTTACCAAATCGCCCCGTCGCAGTTCCGTAGAATTGACTTTTTCTATCGAACCATCGGGGAGGATTTTATTAGCGATCGTATCCGATCGCGTCGATCTTAATGAATCAGCTTGTGCTTTACCGCGTCCTTCAGCTACAGCTTCGGCAAAGTTGGCAAAAACGAGGGTAAAAAAGAGAATAAAGGTAATCAACCCGTTTAAAACGCGTTGTTGGTTAACATCTGCCTGGATTGTGCCAAACAAATTTGGGTTTAGGGTAACAAGCAAGGTGATAATTGTCCCTACCCAAACAACAAACATCACTGGATTTCTGACAGTAATTCGCGGATCGAGCTTGACAAATGACTCACTAATTGCTCTTTGATAAAGTCCCCGCATATCTGTTTTGGGGGTATGTTTGCGCGAGTCACGAGTTCCAGATGGAATACGGGGCGAGGGAGAATCAGTAGTAATTGGCATACATTAAATTTTGGGAATGGGGCATTGGGGATTGGGAATTGGGGATTGGGAATTGGGGATTGGGGCATGGGGCATTGGCGATGAGTCTTTGATACTCGTGGACGAGTCTTTGATACTCGCCGACGAGTCTTTGATACTCGTGGACGAGTCTTT